>CAXHAT010000115.1:0-25711 GCA_964014485.1 uncultured Deferribacteres bacterium | reverse complement strand
CTGTAAACTGTAAACTGTAAACTGTAAACTGTAAACTGTAAACTGTAAACTGTAAACTGTAAGGAGACTCTTTGTTTCAGTTCACAGTTCACTCCTTACTGCTTACTGCTTACTGCTTACTGCTTACTGCTTACTGCTTACTGCTTACTGCTCACTATTTCCAGACTCATTCCATCAACAACAACGACTTCGTCCGCACGGCGCCGTTGGCCACGAGACGATAGACATAAACGCCGTTCGGTGCGCGAAGGCCCTTTTGATCTCGGCCGTCCCAGCGTACCGTTTGAAAGCCGTTGACCGCTTTTGAAATTTCATAACGTCGCACTTCCTGACCAAGCAGATTGTAAATCGTCAGTTGCGCGCCGCCGTTGTTCGGGGTAAAAAATGAGATTTCGGTTATTTTAGAAAACGGGTTCGGATAGTTTTGCGAAAGCGCCATCGTTTGCGGCAGATCAAAGTTCGCCGTGAGAACGCCGAGGTTCGTCGTTTCGCCGTTAGCGTCGTGCTGAATGAGCCGGTATTCGTTAGCGCCTGCAAGCGGGCTTGCGTCAAAATATTCGTAGACGTCGCCAGATTCGTTTTGCGTTTCCGCCGGAAGAAAAGCAAGTTTTCGCCAGCTTTCTTCACTCACGCCGCTTTCCCGACGCTGGATTTCAAACCCGAAATGATTCGTTTCTCGCGTCGTCGCCCAGGTCAATCGCACGCCTTGTTCCGCAGGAGTCGCCTGAAAGCTTTTCAAAGCGACGGAAGTGGCTGCGTCTTTCATAAACCAGTTTCGGGAAGTGCTTTGCGCCGACAAAGATTCGTACCACAAATCCGCGACGGCGTTCGAACCTTTTTTCGAAGGATGCGTGCCGTCGTCGCTGAAATAGCTCCGATCCCAATTTGAATCCCAAAGAAATGGTCCCCAAGCGATCCAGGGCGCAGGCGCATCAGGGCCTTCAAAGGCCAAATCTGGATCAGCGCCCGTCACCTGATCTTCGATCAACCATTTTACCGAAAAATTCTCTTCATAGCCCACAGGTTCGCGATAGTCTTTGTTGCAGGAATAGCCGCCAAACGAACGACTGGTGATATAAACCTGCTTCAAATTCGGGTAAATTTCCTTCAAATTATGCAGCCGTTCCTTGAGCATATTCTTCGTCACCATCGCATGATTCGGAAAGAATTTGTCTTCCTTTGTGCGAAAAAAAGCGTTGGCGCGTTTTGGCGAACCGTCCGGCAGTTGCGGGCGATTGTTGCTGTGCTTCATCATCACGATTTGCACTTGCTTGTTTTTGCCTTTCGTTCCTTTTCCAATCCAGCAAACCAGATCACATCCGCCTTCCGCCTCGCTCGTGAATTCAACTTTCGGGTTCAGCTCGGCATTGTCGCTCATATAGCGCTTTTCAAACTGCTCCATCTCATCACGCATATTCGACATGCCTTCGGCGACAATGAGAATCTTGCCTTTTTTCAGATCAACATTACCGTCTTTGTCGAGCGGCAGAATCGTCGCGGCGATTTCTTCGCCCTTGCGACGATGAGCGGCGGGCATCTCGTTTGATTGATTTGGGTAGAGATAGGTTTCGTAGGGAGTCTGGGATTTGTCGGTTTCGGCGATGTACAAATTCCCGTCCGGGAAAGGCGAAAAGCTGCTCGGATCGACGCCGAACGCGCAGCTAAAAGATTCGCCTTGAGCAGTCGGCGCGACAGGCTGGGCTTTTTGGCAAAAAATCAGCGATTGGCCGCTCAAAAGCACGAGACATGTGAATAAAACACGTTTAAGCATTTTGGGTTCTCCCATGAGGTGCAGTGCTTGTTGCGGAGCGCGGTTCGTCTTTGGGTGAAAATTTTACACGCCGGTTTTGTAATCATTACCGGCGTTTTTACATTTTCGAACTTTAGATTGGTGGATTCTTCCCTGAAACCGCCGCCTCACATCCGTTTGAAACGCTTAAATACAGCAATCATGCCATCAAAACTTAACCGGGATCATGAAATAAATCAACCGATGCGCTTCGGAATCGCCGGTTTTTTTGATAAACTCGCCTGGAACAAACACAGCCGCGCCTATCGCCAGCCCGATATGTTGGTTAATGTTGTAGCTTATCTCAACGTCAACTTCCTGCCCGACGTCCTTACCGGAAAGCCCTTCGATGTCTGAACGCGCCGCAGCTCCGGCGGCGTTGTAAAAAGCGTCTCGGGCTTGCAAAAGATGAAAATCATGTATGAAAAGCTTGACGGTAACACGCTCATGCGGATTGGCGCGAAAGTTAAATTGCAGCGCGCGCAAATTGCTTCTGCCGACTTGATCCGTCCAGCCGAAATAAGCATGCGCCAGCGGGAAAAGCTGGTTGAACGACTGTAATTTCGCGTCGTTTGGGTCAGCGTCTCCGGAAGCGAGATCGAGGCCCAAGCCCAGGCGCGGCTTCATTGCGTGACGCTTAAAAGTATATCCGGCATTGAGCGTCAACATCCAGGCGCCGATATCTTCGCCGGCAAAATCGCCAAATTGCAGCGCGGTTTCCGTACTCCAATCGATATTTTTTGAAGCGCCGTCCCAAGCCGCCCCCACGGTCTGACGACTAAAGCCCGTCGCAGAGCCGCTTGGCGCAACCGTCGTGTTATTATCCAGCGAAAGAAAGTAGGCGGAAGCTTTTCCCAAGCGCCATTTGCGTTGAATATAGAAACCCGAGAAACGAGTCGTACTATCCGCCTTATTGAGCGCTTCCGCTTTCACGGGCACATGCCGCATAAGAAAAGCATCGAATTCCCACTTTGAACGCGAAAACAAAACTCGTGCGCCTTCAAAAGTACGGCGGGTGTTCGCCCAATCCAAAGGCGAAATCAGGCGCTGTTTGCCAAACTGCATCTCTTGTCGCCCAAGGCGAACGCCAAATCTGGCTTTTTTCCTATTTAGCAGCCAGTATTCAGCGAACAGATTTTGAATATCCAGCTTGTCGCGCATAATCGGCGACGGCGGCAGGTCGTTGTTGTTCACGCCCGCAGCCTTGAATTCAGCGAAGATTTTGCCCCGTTCACCAAGTCGCAAATCGCTAAAAAGGAAAACTCGGTTTAGAACATAATCTTGAGATTTCGGATCACTGGCGCCGAACGCGCGATTTTTATCAAATTCAAATCTGGCGCGATACTGCCCGCCAAACGAAACATGCGCAGCGCCGCCAAGCGGAATTTGCTTTATCACGCCCATGAGACAATCGCCTTTCTCAAAAGCGCTGTAATCGTCCTGATAACGAACATTGTGAAATTTGGGGCAGGCTCTTTGAGCCATGCCTTGTGAAGCGAAAAACGCTCCCAAAACGCCCAACGCCAAAGCCAGGCGTTTGCGCAAAATCAATTCCTGTTTCATCTTAGATTCCTTCCTGAAATCTTTGTTGTCAGTCCTGTGGTGTTAGCTGTTAGCTGTTAGCTGTTAGCTGTTAGCTGTTAGCTGTTAGCTGTTAGCTGTTAGCTGTTAGCTGTTAGAAAGGTTGTTCTGAACTCGATACTTTCAAGCATTTTGTATCTTTGTGCCTCTGTGCCTTTCTGCCTATGCACCTTCGCTCCTAAGTACGCGCTTCTTTGGGCGAGGTGCTGTTTAGCCAGTTTAATCTGCGCTTGCCGAAATACGCCATCTGACCAAAAAAGAGCAGTCCGCCAACAGCGACGGAGGCAGTGAAAATGATCAACTCTCTTGACATTGGGATAATCGCCAAAGCCGCGACGTATTGGATCAATATCGACAAGTAAAGAAACCCCGCGACAAACAATCGCGACTTGTTCTTAATAAACCAGGCTCCGGCAGGCGCGCCGACGACGACAATTGGCACGCAAACATACCAGTATTCCCATGCAGCCGCGGCCATGCCGGTGGTCACGCCTTCGCGCCAAATCACGCCGACCAAGGCGTTCATGCCCATGAGAACAACTGAGGTGGGTGTGGCGACTTTTTCATCGACGCGAAAGGTCAGCACCAGTAGAGAAAAGGTCACAATATCCAGGCCGCTGCCGGTAATGCCGCTGACGCAGCCGCCAATAATTCCGGTGACGAACAAAAGCCCGATATGCTTTGACTCAAAGTTTACAATTTCACTGTGCGTTTTGCGATTTTTATAACGGTTGATCCAAAACAATGCGGCGGCGAAGCTCAACCATGTGCTGACAAAAAAGAGCTTCGTGTATGCAGGCGGCAGCATGGGTGAAATAACGTCCAGACCGATTGCGACGCCAATAGCGCCGCCAAGCCCGGCGTAGATCACCGCGCGCCATTCAACCTGAACTTTCATGCAATAAATCGTGAATGCGGCGGCCATCATGCCGACGGCTTGAATGCAAAAAGAAAAATCGCGAGCAATATGCGGCGGGATTTTGAAGAGAAGCGTCATAACAGGAAACGCTACGGCGCCGCCGCCCTCGCTCGTGGCGCCGGCGATAAACGAGCCGAACACCATTGTGATCGACATAAAATAATTGGTGGTAAAGTAATGCCAGTGATCCCCCAAAAGCATTATCGCGAGCCACCCGGCCCAGACAAAACCGGCCCCGATCCAAATCGGATTCTTAAACAGGCGGTAGTTTTTTTCCATTGCTATATTCTCCACAGTCGCATTAACCACCTCGAAAAGTTATTAGAAATTATTGCTTCGCCAGAAGCTTTCGCATAGCAATAACCGCCTTATTGTTTCGACCTTCCTCGCCGTAGATGCGTCCGGCAAAAGTATCGATGACTTCTTCTTTGTAGCGTTTATGCGCGAAGAGCGCGAAGGCCAACGGGTGTTCCCAGAACGTGTCCAGCAAAGCCTGCACAACGTCTTGCCCTTCATCCACGTAGCGTTCATATTCGGCAAAAGGATTTCCCTCGCCGTTCAACTTGCCGGCGAGAAAATCAATGATCGCTTCCGCCGCTATTTCACCTTCGCGCATCGCCAGAAAAACGCCAAGTGAAAATATAGGATCAATGAAACGATGTGCGTCGCCGACGCAGATAAAATTTCTGCCAGTAAAGTTTTCCACCTGGTACGAAAAATTCGAACAGGCCCGCACTTCCTCGGTGAAATCCAGATTTGTGATGCGTTTCGTTAATTCGCTGTTCAGGCTGCGCAACTCTTGCTTGAGAAACGCTTCCTTCGAAAGCTTTTGCGCCTTTAAATACCCTGCCGGAACTGTTACGCCCACGCTGGTGTTCTTGGCGTCAATGGGAATAAACCACGCCCAATGATGTTTCTTTTGATAAAAAATAAGCGTGTTACCCGCATCCTCGCCTGGATCGCGAACGGCGTCGACCACTTGCGAAAACACCGCCACCTGATTGTCATATCTGCCGCGATCCTTGCGCCCGGTTACACCCTTTGATGCGAGAAAAGTGGCGGGGCCGGAAGCGTCAATCACAGCTTTGGCCTGAACGTCGTCCGATTTTCCGCCGGGCGTTTCAATGCGCACGCCAGCGACAATGCCGTTTTCAATGATTGGCTCCTTGGCTTCGCACGGCAAATATTCAACACCGCGTTCTATCGCCGTATCGAGCAACATTTTGTCAAATTTACTCCGGCGCACCTGCCAGGTCCAACTTGGTTTTTGCACCGATTTTTCGTCTCTTTCCGCCACGCCGACCCAGAAAGAATTTTTGCCCCCAGGGCCGAAAACCTTCACGCCGTACTTAACCGGATACTCCGCTTTCAGCATGCTCGGCGCCAGGTCCAAACGCGTCAATACCTTGCGGACTTCCCCGGTGAACGATTCGCCGATGTGGTAACGCGGAAAAGTCTGTTTCTCGATTATCACCGGACTCACGCCGGCTTTTTTTAAGAACAATGCAGCGGAAAGTCCGCCCGGCCCGCCGCCAATAACGGCAACATCATGCTTGATCGTTTTTCCCATAATCGAAAACCTCACTAACTGAGTAAATTCGCTTCCGCCCACACTTGCAGCATCGTCAGATTGCGCAGAAGCTTCGCCGATCGTTTCAATCCTTCCTTCGTTTGCGCTTTCTCAAAAAGATCCGCTACGAATTTTGGATTTAGAATGCCCGTCTCGGACAGGCGTTCGCGCGTCAGCTTCTCCCCGGAATAGCGGACAAGCGTTTCGCGTTTGTCAAGAACGGAACTTGGCAGGCCGACCTTGGGTCGCGTGACCACTTTTTCCGGGATCATGTCGCGGAAAGCGTCAACAAGAACCGCCTTGCTTTTCGCCAGGTCAAACTCGCCCTTATAGCGACCCGGGATGCGAATTGCAGACGCGTGAACGTCAGGATGGACAAAGGGATGCCAGCACGATACGCCGCGTTGGCGCGCAACGGCTTCCTTCATGCCAAGAACGCGCTGCCCGGCTTGCATAATCAGCCGGATGTTCATAAATCGCTCGTAGATAGATTCCGCCTCATACATCTCGCGATAGGGCGTAAAAATGCGATTGGTGATCTCTATCGGCGCTTCTTCCAGTCCCGGCAAGAGCTCCGAAACCCACGTCAAGTCGCAATTCGCCGTCTTGCCGTAGCCGTCCAATATGTCTTCGTCGCTGTTGATTTTGCCTTTGCGCATTTTTCGCTGCGTCGCTTTCCAGGCGACCAAACCATAAAGCGGGCCTGTTGCGTTGCCGGTGATACAATGCTTGACGCCTTTAGCTCGGGCAAGCTCCAGCAAAGCGTCCGTCGTCACGCCGTGCGTCAAGGTCGTGATCGGTTCATCATAATAGGGCGCGATACGCTCCAACTCACCAAGCCCGACCGACTCTCTTTCCCGAATTAACGGAAAATGCTCAGCGCCATAAAGTTTCGTCGCGTATTGCGCATATCTCAAATCGGAGACTTCATATCTGTTTTTTTGAACATCATCGTAGTCAAGCGTAAAAGCTTTTATCGGCTTATCACTGAACTTGCTCTGCGCCGCAAGCATAAGCGTTGAGTCAATCCCGCCGCTTAAAAGATTCCCGACCTCGCCATACTGCGTGGTATAAAACTCAACAGCGCTCAAGAGGCTTTCTCGCGTGGATTTGCAATGTTCTTCGTAGCTGGCCTCGTGATCCGGCTTCAGAACGACTGTTCGGGGGCGCGACTTGACGATTTCGCCGCGCGCGTCAATGCGCAAAACTTCGCCTGGAAAAACTTTGCAGACGTTCTCATAAGGGGTCAACGGCGCAGGCAAAAAGCCGTAAATCAAGTATGCCGCCAAGCCTGCCTGTGAGACTTTTTTCCGAACTCCAGAGAAATTGGTCAGCACATTGAGTCGCGATCCAAAAACGAACAGATTCTTTTCAGGCACAACTGTGTAATACAAAGTCTTGGTATTGAAACGATCCGCTGAAATCATCATCGTTCGTTCGGCGGGATTCCAGCAGCCCGTCGCGTAATTGCCCCGTATGCCGCAGTCCGCGCCTTTTTCCAACGACGCCGCGATTTTTCTTGAGCGCTCGTTCGTCTGTACAAAAGCCTGGGAAGACGGTTCATCGCTTGTGCAAAACCAGCCGTCCGTGAAAATGATCGGCGCGTTAGCATTGCCTTCAACAACGGGCGTCGATTCATCGCTGCTCGATTCCCAATACATCGCCGCTGAGCCGTCGGCGCTTTTGAAAGTTTGTTTTTGACCTTCTACGGCGGGCGCTCCTTTCTTGACAGCTTCAAAAAAGGCGGTCGCTATTCCGGGTTCAGGCTCTCCGTAGCAAAAATAACCGTAAATGCCGGCCATCTTTAGCTCCTCTTTTCAGTTGCAGCAGCGTGATGTACTTCTTGCCAAAGCTGTAGAATCAGAATCCGCCAAAGCGTTTTTCTGTCTACCCCGCGATTTTTCTTTTTTGCTTTGGCGACGGTTAGCACGGTTTTTTCCGGTTCAAATATGCCTGACTTGGCAAGAGCCGCTTTTGCGAATAAACAGTCCATCAATGAAACGACCGCCGGCGCTTCCAAATTTAGCCCCAGAAAGCCGACTTTGCGACGATTGGCAATTGTCGGATCGATAACGTCGTCAAAGGCTTTTAGCAACACGGCTTTATACATTTTTTCCGATTCACGACCTTTAAAGACGGAAGGAATGTTCAGAGAAAACTGAAATAATTTTGGTTCATGAAACGGGTGCCGGACGTCAATGCGAAAACTTGCGCTCATTCTGTCCAAAAGAGGCGTAATTCTCTCGCAACCGCTCGCGGTAAGCATCAACCAGCACAGCGCATTGTAGCGGTCTTCCAAATCCATGTGACGCCATCTCAGATCGAACGCTTCAATAGTTTTTTCTCGTGCGTCCGTTTGCGCTCCGACCAACAGGCGACCCAAGCGGCTATGATGGGAAACGCTGCTTTCAACATAGTAATCGAGAACCGCGCCGCGACTGGAATCTTCTTTAATTTTCCCGGATTTCAGCCCTTTCCGCCAAATAAGGCTGCCAAAATTATGTTCAGCGTTTGAACCGGACATCACCAGATTCGCGCCCATGCCCCGCGCTTTTTCAAATAGAAACGACGCTGAAACCATGTGGCCCAAAGTATCCGCGGGTTCGCTCATATTTTGAACCGCGTGCAAAATTCTTTCTTCGCTGACATCGTTTTGCCCAATCATAATTTCGTGATGATTGAGCTTCAGCTTCTCCGCGAGCATTTGGCTAAACGTGACGTCCGTAAGCCCGGCTCTGTCCTTCTCCATCTGCTCGTAGCCGGCTGTAAAAGTCTGAAAATCATTGCCGACCAATTCCCGCAAAGCGCCGACGATTGCCGTTGAGTCTGCGCCGCCGCTTAACAAAACGCCCGGCTTTCCGGTGCGAGGCAGATTTGCCGTGACACTTTCAATAATCTCTTTTCGCGCCGCTCGACCGTAGTCGTCAAGATCGTTGGCCGCAACTTCACGCGGTTTGATTTGCATCATCGCGCTTTTGGACGCGCTTTCCCCCGATTGAAATTGCAAATATTCTCCGGGGATGAGTTTTTGTATATCGCGGCAAATAGTCAGAGGCGAAGGCACATAGCCCAAGGCAAGGAAAACGGACGCAGCGGTTGAATCGATTTCAAAACGGACTTGCGGATGCGCCAACAGACTTTGCAGTTCTGAAGCAAAAATGACGGCGCCGCTGTTGTGCAACTTCGTCCAGTAGAGCATTCTTGCGCCCAAAGAGTCACGGCCAAGGGTCAGCGTGCGCGCTTTGCGATCAATGGCGGCCATGACAAAACCGCCGTACATATCTTCCGGGAAAACGCCGTTCGCTGCATTCCCGGCCAAATCGGGCAGCGTTTTATCATGTGCAAAAGTTGGTGATTGCGAAAAACGACCTTCGCCCAAAAAAACAAAACGCGGATCGTCTTTACTGAAAAAAGACGTCTGTACATCCAATCCCGCATCATCCTCCAGGCGGCTGAAACCCAAAGCCAAGCCCGCCTTCTCATCGCTCCAGGTCTTGATATTTTTTGGGTCCGCGGCGCTTCGAGAAGCCAGCATCTTTTGCAGGCTTGCTTCATCGCCCGTTTCGCCGTCGCAAGTTCTCCAAATTCCACAAATGCTCATATGTTCGCTCTATTCAATCGTTATTTCTTCATCGATCAACAAAATGGGAGCGCCGTGCTTGACAGGAAAAAGGGCGCCTTTCGATTGCGTGATTAACGCGGCCGTCAAAGGTTGTTTCAGCAGGTTTCCGGCTGCATTTTGCAATTTGCCGGTTTCAATGTCGCGATTGACGCTTTCGAGAAAGTGATCATCGGCCAATTCCAAAGGCTCCCCCGTCTTGGGGTGCGCCAAAGCTTCGATAAAAACTCGTTCCGCTGGCGCTGATTCCCCGGCGACTTCCGTCGCAGCGGATAATTTTTTCCTGTAAATCACGTGATGGATTTGGCGCTGTCTGCCGTCCTTCAAATCAAAATCGAAAGCTTCAAAATCCATGATTTCCAGGTTCGAAATCGGCGTTTTTTCCAAATTCAAGCCAGGCAGCGCTTTGGTCCATAATTGAAAATAGCCGCCGGGCTTTAGTATTCTCGAAACTGCGCTTAGATAAGGCTGCCAAAGCGTCGAGGGCAGAGCGTGCATACAGCCGCGATCATAAAGGAATCCGGCCTGCTCGCTTTTAAAAGGCAGGAAAGGCGCGGCCGCAACGACGTAATCCGGCGTTACAGAAAGTTCGCCGCTCATTTTTTGCGCCTTAACAACAGCCGACAAAGCGATGTCAAGACCAACCGCGGGCATAAACCCTTTCTCAGCAATAAACGCTGTCGAAGGACTTATGCCGCAGCCCAAATCTACAGCCAATCCTTTCGGCGGATCGTATTTTTCAAAAAACGACTGCAGCGTTTCCGGCACGTCCCCAGTGTGCCAACGCAATTGTTTGCTCTTGGTGTGCGAAAATTCGCGTTCCCACCGCCGTCGTTTTTTTGCAAGATAGTGAAGGTCCGATTTTGAAATTTCACCCGAACTTTCAGGATAGGGGGCTTGCATAATACTTCCGTCGTGCTTTTGTTTATTAGAAACTGATGTTACGCGCCAGCTATGAAGTCAAAGAAACTCCTGCTAAAGTCATTCCCGCGGAGGCGGGAATCCAGTCAATCGCGCACAGCCCCTGGATTCCCGCTTCCCAGGCTGTTGCAGAATAGATTTTCCATAAGATCATGCCTAATAAAATTCGCGACAAAGCTACAGCGAGCTTCCCACGTGCAACTATATCGCTCATTCGCTTCACAAATTAAGGCCGCGATTGAGAAATTTTCTATTCTGCAACAGCCTGTTCCGCGGGAATGACGTAAAAGCGACGTTTCTCTGATGCTGCTTGAGAAATTTCCAAGAGTGCGTAACATCAGTCAGAAAACGATTTCTTCGACGACGTGATACTTGTCAGATTCCATCACAGGCTTCTCAACGTTCCTCGACATTTCGCTGAAATTCTCCGAACGCGTTGTCATGGAAGAAACGACGTGCATCAACTCTTGCTCGAGCAGCGTCTCAAAATTGATCGAAGTCTTGACCAATTCGCCGTTTTCACCGCCATAGCCGTAACGCGGCAGCGCCAAAGCTCGACTGGCTTCGTAGCGCGCTTTGTACTGTTTGGCAAATATGGCCCGGTTCCGCTCCGTCGACGCCGGATTTTTCATCGAACGATCAATCGCCCAGGTCGCGACGTTGGCGGAATACATGGCCAGCACAACGCCGATGGAAAAAATCGGGTCGATGAAAGCCGCCGCGTCGCCGCAGATGAAGTAACCGGAATCGGTCAGTTTTTCAGGGCTGTAGGAATAGTTGCGGATCACGTGGAAATGACCTTCCTTGTAGGTTGCGTTCTCCAACAGCTTGTCCAAATGCGGGATTTCCATGCACCGTCTTTTGAAATACTCTTCGAGCAATTCGTCGGACGACTTGATTTCCTTCATCATGTCCTGCGGCAAAATCAGGCCGACGCTGGTGCTCTCACGCTGCGGAATGTGCCACACCCAGCCCCATTCATCGATGTTGGTCACAAATGTCGTCGGCGGGATTTTGCGCAGCATTTCGAAAGGGTAAGCCTTGGCGTCGGCGGCGATATACTTGGAATCGTCGTAGTACCCCCAAATGCTCATGAATTTGAAGCCGTCGTCAATGTTGCGCATGCCGAATTGGCGAGCGATCAGCGCTTTTTGGCCCGAGCAATCGATAATAAATTTACAGGCAATTTCGCGCGATTCCTTTTCGCCGTTGACGCGATAAGTCGCTTTTGAATTGTGGTCTTCAGGGTCAACCTTGGTCACGGTCACTTCTTCAAAAACCTTCACGCCTTGTTCTTTGGCGTGCTCAAGCAGAATATGATCAAAACTGTCTCGCTCAACATGCAGCGCCGGCTTGCCATAGCCGAAGCTCTTGAATTGCATTTGCCGAATCACGCCGTCCCAAACAACCGTGCCGCCGGCCTTTTGAACAAAATTTTCTTCATCGATTTTCTTATCCACGCCGATGAGTTCGGCATACTTCCAGAAGTGCGGGATCAAGCTTTCGCCAACAGTGTAACGCGGGTGTTTCGCGCGCTCTAACAGTACGACGTCGTATCCTTTTTGAGCGAGCAGCGTACTCGCCGTGCTTCCCCCGGGGCCCCCACCAATAACGACGACGTCGCAGGATTCAGGAATGTTCATTGACTCTCTCCGTCAGTTATATTTTTCGCCATCAGTTGCAGAATCGTGTTAAGCAGCTTGAACGGCGCCGCTTTTTGTTTCAATCATTTTCACCAGCGTGTCGAGATTACGGAAATTATCGGGGGTGATTTCATCATCGCCGACCTGCACGCCGAACTTCTCTTCCATAAAACTGACCAGGTCGAGAATGCCCATTGAATCGATCACGCCGTTATTCAACAAATCATAATCGGCGGTCAGCGCTTCCGGGTTTTGATCAAACATAAACTCTGACAAAACATACTCTTTCAATTGTTCTTGCGTCGTCATGGTGCTTACTCCTGGGTGCTTGAAGTGATTGCTCTCTTGATGCTAATTATTGATTCTCGGTTTTCACTCTTCTGGTCATCGCTGTAGTTCGCCGGCCAACTGTTTCCGATCCGTCTTGCCGGTGGACGTTTTAGGCAAAGACTCACGAAATTCAACTGTTTCGGGAACCATGTATTTCGGCACGCACCGGGAGCAATGCCGTCTTAGCTGATTCGGTTTCATTTCATTGCCGTTCCGCAGAACGACAAAAGCTTTCAAGTAGGTTTGCTGCTCCTGGTTTTGCAACGGTATGACCGCCGCTTCTTCCACTTCCGGCAAATTCAAAATCGCCGTTTCTATCTCCCCGAGTTCGATGCGATACCCTTGCACTTTCACCTGATGATCGCGTCGACCGATGTAGTGGTAGTCCCCGTTTTCATCGAGTTTGACCAAATCGCCGGTGCGATAAGTGCGGTCGTGGTAGTGAGGCAAAATTGGGTTTGGAGCGAAAAGGCGTTGCGTTTTTTCCGGGTCGTTCCAATAGCCTTGCGCTACGGTTGAACCGCGCCCGTAAAGCTCGCCGACTTGCCCCGGTTCAGTCACGATCCCGCCGTGTTCATCAAGTGCGAAGACGTCCATATTTGCACAGGCTTTGCCGATTGGAATCGGTTCGCGCCTTTCGGGAGCCAGAGCTTCCACCTTGTAGGAAGTGATGACGTTCGTTTCGGTTGGGCCGTACCAATTGTAAAATTCAGCATGCGGCACGGTTTCGGTTAATTTGCGCAAGTATTTAATCGGAAAAACTTCGCCCGCGAAAATGATCGTTCGCAAAGCGGAAAAATCGATCTCGTTGGTTTTCCCGCGTGTGAGCATGAGCACCCAGGCGGAGGGCACGGAATACCAGACGGTAACTTTTTGCTCTTGAATAAATTGCGCCAGCTTGACCGGGAATTTTGCAGTCTCAGTCGGCACAAGACAAAGCGTCGCGCCGGCTTTGGCCGTTGCGTAGAGATCGAAAATGGAGAGATCAAAATGAAACGGCGCATGGCTCGTGGTGCGGTCGCCCGAATGCAGCTTAATCGTTTCGTACGCCCAATTGACAAACGTAAGCGCGTTCAGGTGCGTAATCATTACCCCTTTCGGATCACCGGTGGAGCCTGAAGTGTAAAGAATATACGCCAGGTCGGTTTCAATATTTTGTTGCTTGACCGCGCTGTCGCTTTGTTGCAGAACGTCGCTCCACTCAACAAAATTTGCGCCTTCAGGACGCTGGTCCGTCGCCGGTGCGTCGGTTAGAATGACATTTTCCACCGGACTCTCGCCGCCGATCATTTGAGCGACGCCGTCGAGTTTATTCGAAGCGCTCAACAAGCAGCAAATGCCGCAATTTTTGATAATGAATGCGAGACGATTGACGGGCACCCAGGGATCGAGCGGGACATACGCCGCGTCCGCTTTGAGAATGGCGTAAATGCTCGCAACGGAGGAGATGGATTTGTTGATGTAAACGCCGACACGATCGCCGCGACGTACGCCCGCTTCTTTGAGCGCGCGCGCCATACGATTGGTCAAGGCGTCCAATTCAGCATAGGTGATCTTTTCGTCGTTGAAAACAACGGCGTCGTTTCCCGGATATTTCTTGGCGCCGTCCGAGAGCAGTTGCGATAAAAGCCAGGTCATTCTTTCTCCATGGTTGCTGTTCTATCTTCCCGTGCTGTTTATTCGAGAAAAAAGCTTGACCGCGTTTTTCAAACATAGGATCATACCCGCCAGTTCTCAAGGTCTGGCGAGGCGTGTGACAGAGATTTTACAATCGGTGAGCTGTGAGCTGTGAGCTGTGAGCTGTGAGCTGTGAGCTGTGAGCTGTGAGCTGATCTAATAAATTCTGTCCACAGTTTACAGCTTACCGTTTACTGCTTACTGCTTACTGCTTACTGCTTACTGCTCCCAGACTAAAGTCTCATATGTCGCGCGACGATGTTGCGTTGAATGTCCGAAGTCCCTGAGTAGAGAATCGAACCGACCGAGTCGCGCAGATCGCGCTCAAGCTCATACTCGCTCATAAATCCATAACCGCCAAAAACGCGCACTGCGTCAAGACTCGATTCGACAAATGATTCACTCAGATAAAGCTTTGCAAGCGCCGCTTCCATTGGACATTTGCCGAACTCTTTTTTCGTCCACGCAACTTTGTAGAGCAACAAGCGCGCGGTTTCCAGGCGCAATCTCATGTCTACGATGCGATTCGAAATCGTTTGAAATTTCGAAATCGGCTTACCGAACTGCTTGCGTTCGCGAGCGTACTTTACGCAGCGTTCGATCTGAAATTCCATCGCTCCGACGTAGTTCGCCAAAATTGAAGCGCGTTCCCATTCCATCGAAGCATTGAACACGTTCGCGCCCTTGCCCTCGCCGCCAAGCAGACAGCTCGCGGGAATTTCGCAATCATCAAAAAACAGTTCGGAAATCGTCGAAGTTTTCAAGCCCATTTTGCTCATGTTTGGCCCAACGCGCATTCCCGGCGTGTCACGGTCGACCAAAAACGCCGTCACGCCCATGAAGCCCTTCGATTTGTCGAGTGTGGCGAAAACCACAAAAACGTCTGCGGAAGGGCCGTTGGAAACGAAAGTCTTTGAGCCGTTAAGAACGTATTTGTCGCCTTTTTTTTCAGCGGTCGTGTTCATGTTGAAAGCGTCAGAACCGGAGTCAGGCTCGGACATGCCGTGCGCGCCGATTATATCGCCGCGAATCAGCGCCGCCAGGTATTTGTCTTGCTGTTCCGGCGCGCCAAATTCGAGAATGGGCGTTTGCACCGCCCACATTTGTGCGTTAATGCCAAAAAGCAAACCGTTGTCACGACAGCCATAGCCCAAGCCTTCCATCGCCATCGCCGTCGTGATAATATCCGCGTCGCTGCCGCCGAATTTCTCTGGGAACGGCAGGCCCAAAACGCCAATTTCGGCGCATTTTTTCCAATTCTCGCGAGAAAATTCGCCCGCCTTATCACGCTCCAACATGTTTTCATTGAGCTCGTTTTTTGCAAAATTTGTGAGCTCTTTTTTAAGCGCGATTTGCTCTTCAGTAAAACTGAAATCCATAATTTCTCCTTAATCAAGGGTTTAGGCGACAGACTGTTAGACGATCAGGTCAAAGACCCATCCGAAAACGCCGGAGTCAAACGCTTCAGCTATGAAGCCAAAGAAACTCCTGTTAGAGTCATTGCCGCGCAGGCGGGAATCCAGGGGCTGTGCGCGATTGACTGGATTCCCGCCTGCGCGAGAATGACGTAAAAGCGACATTTGTCTGGTGCTGCTTGAGAAATTTCCAAGAGTGCGTAACATCGGGTAAACAGCCTTGAGTGCGACGATGAATCATCGTACTCCGCGAGAAATTACGCAGCCTAACCGTCTATTCCATAAATCAACGTTTCCGGGAAATGCGCCGGCCAGAGATGCCATTCCATCATCATCGACCATACAAACGGCAGTTGCTCGCCCTTGAATTCGCCTTCAATGCACTCTCCGAGAAAGTTCCATGCGCTGCCGGTTTCAACGTCAATAATCTGTTTATCACGCGTTTCAAAATTTAGCGTCCTGTCGCCAATTTTGCGAAAACGCGCCGTGGCCATCCAGCTTCCCGGACGATAAAAAACCGCTATTTCATCGTCGCCTATACTTTCATTGATAACCTTACGATCTTGCGGGAGACTTTTGAGCGGGTACGCCTTTGTCACGTCACTCACTCGAACGCCTAACACCAAATCATTTGCGGGCAAACGTTCGTCATGCACGGGCAGCGTGTCGCTAATGCCGCGTTCGTTGCTCGGAGAGCCAGGAAAAAATTCACTGCCATGGCCGGTTTTTAACTCGCCCTTGCCGTAGGGCACGCGTGTTTCCGGGTATAATTCAGCCCACTCTTTCCAAATAGAAAGAAAAACCGGGAAGCGCTCAAAGGTCGTTCCTGTGAGCGGGCCATGGACTGCTTTACCGAAAACGGGAGACCAGTAACTCGTCTCTTCTTCTTCGTCGCGTATGGTAAATGTCCCATTCCAGGCCCCGGTCACACGAAACCTGAATCGTTTTTCGCCGCTGACGGGATAATAGGCCGCCAAGCTGCTGCACGCTTCGCAGAGCATGACGAGAACCGGCGTACCATCCAAGTCCAGATTTGCCACGTGATGATTTTTGATGTTCCACCACGGAATCGCGTATGCCTGACCCTTGACGTGAAAACCGATGACGGGATCATCCGGGCGCATACGCTCGGCTTCTTCCGCAGCAACCCAATCGGGCGCATCCAGCGGCTGCCAAAATTTTGGAACATGTCCCTGCCGTATTCTCATGCCGGGGATCGGTTCGAGCATTTGAATTTGCCCGGATTTGAAAAGCCGTTCTTTTTCTTTTCTTTGCTTCTTCTTGCTCATAATGCTCACGAATTTCCTGCAGTCGATTCAAAGATTTTTGTTTCCGGGTGATAGGAGGCCCAAATATGCCACTCTTCGATGCCGGACTGTGCAAAAGTCAGCTTTTTTCCAACGTGCTCGCCCTCGACGCATTCGCCCTTCATATCCCACGAACTGCCGGTTTTGGCGTCGATAATTTTGCCGGCGTCATTTGTAAATTCAAGCGTCTCTCCGTTCAATTTTCCAAAAAACGCCATAGCCATCCAACTGTTGGGGCGGTAAAAGACCGCAACGTTTTCACGGCCGATGGTTTGACTTACCACGGTTTGATCTTGAGGCAGGTCTTTCAATGGAAACGCAATTTCATCGCCGTTCACGTGGACGCCAAGCACCAGTTCGCTGTGCGGCAATCTTTCGTCGCGATGCTTGAGCGTGCCCCGAACGCCGTCCGGATTTTCATAGGAACCGGGCGAACGATCCCAACCGTGGCCGTCGCGAGATTCGCCTTCGCCGTCGGGAACCAGAGTCTTGGGATAAAGCTGTGACCATTCTTGCCACTCGGATTGGTAGATAGGGAATTGTTCCAGCTTTTTGCCTTTCAGCTCGCCAACAAGCGACTCGCCAAGAAACGGCGCCCAGATACTTTCGGTCTCATAGTCTTTGACCACGAACGTGCCTTTGTACGCTCCGGCGACTTCGAAATTCAGACGTTTGTCGTCGATCAGCGCGATGTAAGCGCACGAACTCGAGCAGGCTTCGCACAAGGCGATAAAAACCGGCGTTTTTTGCAAAGTCAAGTTGGCAACATGATGATTTTTAATCACCCACCAGGGAATCGCATAGCTTTGATCCTTGACGTGAAAGCCCAAAACCGGATCATCGGGGCGCATATTCTCGGCGTTTTCCACCGTCACCCAGTTGGGTTCGGTCAAGGGGATGTGATGGTCATGTCGATGGCCCTGCCTGATCAACATGCCGGGAATGGGCTCGACGATCTTCTTATTTTTAACCGCTTCTTTGCCCTCAGGTCGCATCTTGCGCAGTTTCTTCGCCCGCTTTTTGTCCTTGTTCGCCATAGTTGCTCCTGGTATTGCGTTTAGAATAACTGATTCAACATAAATCTAAGTGGGCTTTCGCATTCTTGAGCAACGCGAGACTTGCAGCCCCAAAAACGCCTCATTCCAGACAAATATTTCACGAAAAAATACTGTTGCACAATGGCGTCGAATCAGTACAAAGCGGCGCATCAGAGACAACCTAAAGGCTGAACTACAAACGACTGAGCTTTCCTTACGCTCAGAATTAGCAAATCGCATTGTCGTTTGTAGTTCAAGCTTTAGCTTGTTCTTGCCAAACATTTTGAAGCAAACTTCACCTTGTTGTACTGCCGATCGTTCGCCAACCGCCGTCGGTTCAAACAGACGCCGCCTTTTGAGCACGCTGCCTGTTTTTCTCTATAAAATCAGTGTGCATTTTGGCTTGCACGTCGAACAACTTTTTGTATTCGGCGCTCGAAGTCATAAGTTCATTGTGCGTGCCGAACATCGGCGCATGGTCTTCTTCCAGAACAATGATCCGGTCAACGTCTTTGATTGAAGCGAATTTATGAGCGATAACAAACGTGGTGCGGTTATCGGTCAACGCTTTCAACGCCTTGTCCAATTCTTTCTCGGTCTTGGCGTCAAGTGCGGTCGTCGGTTCGTCGAGAACGACGATTGACGTATCGCGAATGATGGCGCGCGCAATATTCAGGCGTTGCTTCTGCCCGCCGGAAAGATTGTCGCCGCCTTCGGAAATCATCGTGTCGTACCCGTCGGGCAGCGATTCGATAAAATCGTGCGCCCGCGCCATTTTTGCCGCACGAACGATCTCTTCCCGCGTCGCGTTTTCTTTACCAAAGCCGATGTTATAAGCGATGGTTTGGTTAAAAAGCGTCGCGTCCTGCATGAGAATAGTGACCTTGTCGCGCAAAGAATTCAGCTTGAATTTGCGCAGGTTCTCTCCGTCGAATCGAATCTCTCCTGCCTTTGGATCATAGAATCGCAGCAGCAAGCTCACCAGCGTCGACTTGCCCGCCCCGCTCTGCCCGACAATGGCGATTTTTTCGCCGGCCTTAACGTGAAGCGACAGGTTCTCAAAAACCGTCTTGTCCTTGTAGGCAAAAGCAACGTTGTCGAACTCAACTTCACCGCGAAAATCCGGCGCATCCTTCGCGTCAGGATCGTCTTCCATGACCATCTCATTGTCCATCAACTCTACCATGCGTTCGCCGGCGACTTGTGATTTGGCGATTTTGAAAATCAGTTCGGAGAACTTATCCAACGGCCCGTAGAGATTTTTGAGATAGGTGGTGAACAACACCAGCGTCCCGGGCAGCAGCGTTTCATCGAGCACCAGAAGGCCGCCAAAGTACACGACGAGCGCCATGCCCAGCGAAATCAGCAGACCGTTTAGACGTTTAAAAATCTTCGAAAGCTTAATCGCCTTGACGCCGGATTGCATCGATTTTTTGTTCACCGCCGCAAACAAGCGATGCTGCATATCTTCCCGCCCGTACGCCTGAACCAGCGCCATGGCCGTGATATTATCCGCGATCATCGAAGACATGTCGCTCTGCTTCTTTTTCTTTTTCTTGGTCGCCTTTTTCATGCCCGTGCCAAACTTGCGATTGGCGAGCCAAATAATCGGGATGATTGAAAAGGAGATCAGCGCAAGCTCCCAATCGATAAAAAGCATCAAAGTGATGTAAAGAAAAATCGAAAACAGGCGCTGAAAGCTGTGTTGCGGCACTTGCAAGAGAATCGTTTTGATTTCGTTAATGTCCGTCGTCATGCGATAGACAATATCGCCCGAGCGCCAGGATTTGTGGAAGGAAAGCGAGAGTCGCTGTAAATGCCCGAAAACCCGTTCGCGAAAATCCGCGAGCATATGGCTGCCCGCGATGCTCAAGCCGATCTTATGCACGTACGAAAGAAACGTGTTCGCCACGCGAAGAATGAAAAAAGCGGCGGCAAAGACCAGCAGCAGATCAGCGGGTTCCGTGCTCTGCATGTAGTCCGTCAGAAAGTTGAACTTCGGCGGCAGTGGATTTGCGAGAATGACGTGATCGATAATGAGCTTCAGCGGCCAGGCGGCCAATGCGCCAAAAGTCATCGTTATCGCCATCGCTGAATACGACAACGTCAACCGCTTCCACTGGCTTTTATAGTGCGGCAGAAACAGCTTATAAATTCTGGCTAAAACTTTGAGGCTGATATGCGCCGAATCCAGCGGGACCTGCGCTTGTTTTCCTTTTTTCGTTGCTTTATCTTTCTTGCCCATCACACCGTCTCCATCGTCGAATCCGTTGTCTTGCCGTTAACCACAGTCTGGCCGTTTTCCAAAGATTTTTGCCATTCAAATTGCGCTTCGAACAATTCCAGATAGTCCGGGTTGCTCTTCAAAAGCTTGTCATGCGTGCCAAAACCGGCGACGGCGCTGTCCTTGAGAAAGAGAATCTTGTCGGCGCCGGCCACGGTTGCAAACTTGTGGGCAATAACGAAAGCCGTCTTTTTTTCAGTCAAATGTTCCAGCGCCGCGTTGATGCGCTCTTCCGTAAAAGCGTCCACGCCGGTCGCGGGCTCGTCGAGAATGACCAGCGGCGTGTCACGGATAATCGCGCGGGCAATGTTTATGCGCTGCTTCTGGCCGCCGGAAAGGTTTTCTCCGCCTTCAAACATGAACGTCTTGTAGCCGTTTTTCATCTTCAAAATGAACTCATCCGCTTCGGCTTTTTTCGCCGCCGCAATCACTTCTTCTTCCGTTGCGCCCGCTTTACCGAAAGCAATATTTTCTCGCACGCTCTGCTGAAAAAGCTTTGCGTCTTGCATGAGAATCGTCATTTGGTCGCGCAGAGATTTTATGGTAAATTCTCGAATATCTCTGCCGTCCAGGTAAATCTCTCCTTCGTCGGGATCATAGAAGCGCATGAGCAAACTTATGAGCGTCGACTTGCCCGCGCCGCTCGGCCCCATGAGCGCAATTGTCTCCCCGGCGTTAATCGTAAAACTCACATTGTCAAGCACCGGCGTTTTTTTGTCATAAGAAAAAGAAACGTTTTTGAACTCGATTTTGCCCTTCACTTGCTCAATATCAGCGGCGTCCGGCCTGTCTTCCAGAATCATGTCATTCTCCGCCAGGCCCAACAAACGTTCCGCTGAAGCTTGCGCGGCGATGAGATCAAAAAAGAAAACGCTTAGTTTTTCTACTGCGCCGTGAATCTCTTTCAGATAAACCGTCATCAACACGAGTACGCCGGGTGTAATCGCGTGCCCTAGCGCGTACTTGCCGCCGAAATAAAGAATGGCGGTCATGCTGGCGATGGTGAAAATATCGATGGTTCGGCTGAAGGCGCGGCCCACTTTGAGAAAACGCACTTGCGCTTCAAGGCTTTCGCGGTTTTCCCGATTGAAGCGCCCCATCTCGGTTTTTTCACGCCCATAGGCTTTGACCAGCGCCATCGAAGTCGCGTTTTCGGCAACCACTGATGCGACCTGACCTTCCTGCATTCTTCGTTTGCGCATGGCGTTGCGCATACTTTTGCCAAGCAGAACTGTGGTCAAGTAGATAAACGGTACGGCGGCCAACCCCATCAAGCAGAGCCGCCAATCGAGAATCGCCATGAAGGTGATTGAAATGATGATCGTCAGCGTTCTGTGCAGAAAATCCTGCGGCAGGTTGACGAGAATCGTCTTCATTTTGTCAACGTCAGCCGTCATGAGAAAAATCATGTTTCCGGAGCGAATCGACTCGTGGAAAGAGAGCGACAGTCGCTGCAAATGGGCGAAAACGCGGTCGCGAATGTCCGCCTGCATTCGGTCGCCGGTGGCTGAAACGAGATATTTGTTGAGAAAAGAAACGATCGCTTCGATCAATTTGAGCACGACAATGGAAATCGCAAGTATGAGCAAAAGCGTCGACGCTTCAATGGTCAAAAGCGGCGCGAGAAATGTGAATCCTTCCGGCAGGGCTTCCTGCAAAATGACCTGATCGATGATCAGCTTCAGCGGCCAGGAGGAGACCGCGCCGACGGCGACCGTCCCGAACAAACAGGAGAAGGCGAAAATCAGCGTTTTGATGTATGGCTTATAGTGCCTGCCAAAAACCCTGAAAACGCGCCAAACGACTTTCAAATCGAACTTGTCGTCCTCCGGGAATTGCATCAGGCGCAAATCGGTCTCGCTGTTGAGCGTGCCGTTGCTTTTTGCGTCCGTTTTTTTCGGTTCTTCCTCGGCTTTATTTGGCCGCGCCGCCTGCTGTGTCTGCGCCGCTTGCTCTTCAGCTAAACGCGGCTCCCTCCGCTTCTTTCCTTTTGCAGGCGAAGGCTTGCGCCCTCGTCTTTTCCTGTTTTTTCCCATTCCGTTTCAAAATCCTTATGGCGTCATTCCCTCACGTTTGCCGGTCTTTGGCTGCTCAACCAAACATTTCGCAGCGGAATCCGGCCAAACGATTCGATGTGATGTTTTTGAAAAAATGAAAATTTGTCCGCAGCCGTTTCCGGCGCTAACAAGCGATGCTCAACAGCATCAAAAATGTGACGGTTGTTTACACGCGATTACACACTTTCAAGGCATGATTTCCCTGACTGCAGTAACTTGACCGCGTCTTTTAGCCAGGTACTTTTCCGCGAGCGGAATTGAATCATCGCCCGCCTGAGATATGCGAGAGCCATGTAGAGATGAAGTCCTGCAACTCGTTCGATATTTCGTTGCTCCAAATAAGCCGACAAAAACGTTTCCGCCAATTTTTCCCCGACTTCCGGAAACTTGACTTTTATGGTGACGATAAAATTGCCGACGTCCAGCGCCGGGTGTGAAAGGCAGAGACCGTCAAAATCGATGAAACAGACGTTCCGCTCTTGAACGATGATCTGCGACAAGTTCATATCGCCGTGAACAGGGCACAACCACAAGTTGGCCAAGCGGCGCTCATCTTCCAATGCGGTCAGGATAGCGCGAACCAAAGGCGAAGTTTCCGGCGCCGCTTTACAAAGCTTTTGCGGGCCGGGGTGGCAGAGCTTATCGATATGATCCCGCATCGTTTTCGGCGGCAGACCGATCACGTTTGTTAAATGTAAAGCCGCGAGATTCCGGGCCGACCATAGAATCGCTTTTTCAACGTCTTCTTCAGGGCCAAATTCCGTCAATACCCGCCCGGAAGCTCTGCGCTGAAACACGAGACCGGTTTTGGCGGCGTAGCCCAAAGGTTCAGGTATTTGCAGAGACGGACCGCCGTTTACGTTGAGCGTAGACCGCCAAAGACGCTCCACCCTTCTGGCAATGTCTTCGCCCCGCGATTTGCGATACATTTTGCCGATAATTTCAATCGGCGACGCTTCGGGAGCATCGGGCGAACACGAATAAGCGATCACGCAGGTTTTCCCGGGCTTGTACTTGAGAACCCGGCTCTGCACTTTTTCCAAACGCACGCCGTTAGTAAAACATGTCGCGGCAAGCGTGTCGCGAACGGCGGCGTTGTCAAGCGCAATGCGCAAACCTGGAAGCTTCCTGTCTGCGTTAGGGTCGACTTCGATTTTCTCCAGCATTTCCATTAGACGATCATGCATCCCGCTCTACGAATTGTGAACACCCGTCATCAGTCAGGCTTGTCATTTTGAAAAGCCGAAGCCCGACAGAGCAAAATCTTCCCTAATCGCAAGTGCAGCACTATTGGAACGATCAGGGTAAAGGTCAAAAAATTCACTACCTGACACTTTTCTATAGGCTTCCAAAGCTGGCGAAAGAGGCCGGAATTGTCATGCTGGAAGCATCTTTTTTGATCCAACCCCTGAACTTTTGGGCATGATCTGTCCTGGGCGATAACAAAGATTCCTCCAGAATGACAAAACGGGGCTTTTCGACGGCTCGAAAATGCAGTTTACAAAAAAGTGTTAGGGAGTGAGGTCAAAAAAAGACGTTTCCAGCGTGACAGGATAAATAATTACGAACTGTAAACAGTAACCTGATTTTGTCCACAGCTTACTGTTTACAGCCCAGTATTTACAATTCCGTCAACCGCTTAGAATCCTTCGATTTCCGTTTCATCGGTGATCTTTACGTTCAAGCCGAGAACGGACAGCGTTTTTTCGCCTTCGTCCATGCGATCGATGAAGCCTTGCAATTCTTCCAAATCAACGCCTTTTGGCTCCTGCAGCTTTACTTTGAAAGCGTTAAAGCCGTCAGCTTCATTAAAAGCGCCTTTTAGCTTTGCGATCTCGCCGACTTTTAAATCCCCGAGAGAAACCGGCTCGCGGTCTGCATTTTTAACGTCGACGTTTTCAGGCAATTCGATTTCGCGGCTCATCATGGTAACGCTGTTCTTTTCCGAGTCAACGCCCTGAAGCTTGCCTTCCATGACGCTGACGTCGCCGGCAGACTTGATTTTGATTTCGTGCGCTGAGAAAACGCCGTTTTCAGGTGCGCCTTTAACCTTGATCCACTGACCAACTTGCAGTTCTTTAAAGTTGTCCATTGAAGTTTCCTCCATGAGAAAAAGTACTACTTTACAGATCGGCTGGGCCGACCCTGCTATTATTTGAGGCTATTCTTTCAATCCTAACCAAATACCGCTTTCCCCCCGCGTCTGCGCACAACCATAACGATTTCTTAAACGCAAAATGCGCCGTTAACGGAAATAACTTTTGCGGATAACAAATTCGTTATCGTGCGACGGTTTTTATCCAAGTTTCGCCAACCAGCCGTCGAGCAATTGCATTTTCGAATCAAGCGTTTCGTTGGCGTTATGGGTCAAACTTTTTATGGAATCATTGATCTTTGTCAGCCAGGACGCGGCGGCATACCAGGCAATTCTTCTCTGATCAACGCGCCACGTGACGTGCTTGCAATAGCCTTCTTCGAAAGCGCTGGCCGCAGCCGCCAAATCAGCGCTATTTAAACCTTTCAAAAATTCGAGATGTCGAAGCGACGCAATAAATTCAGCCACTTCCGCGTGAGGGTCGCAAAGCTCGGCTTCATCAAAATCCAACAGCGCCAAGGTTTCTCCCTTCACCAAAAACTGTTCAACGCGCAATGCTCCATGCGTGGGAGCCTGCGGCGCTCCTTCCGCACCAATGGTCTCGTGCGCGTCATTCAATCGTTGATGAACTTGTTCGAAATATTCGCGATGCTCGGGCAAGCGCCAGACGAGAGCGAGAGCGTCTTCCTTCATGCGGCGGACAAAGCTTTTCGGCGTCGTTAAACACGGCAATTCCGTGCAAGGCGTCATGTGCAATTTCGCGGTAACCGCACCTAATTTCACGAACAAGGCGGGCCAATCAAGTTCCGGCAGCGCTTCGTCCAGCGGTTTGCCGCCCCAGTCTTCCTGCCAGATCAAGTTCGCTTCCGGGATGTGGGCAAGCGGTCGCGGAATTTCGACGACGTGTCGAAAGTTTTCGTAAATCGCGCACAGCGTTTCAAACTTGAACTGGCTGCTGCTGTCGTCGAAGGCCTTGCCATAAAACGAAAACGATTTTTTTTCGCCAATTTCATTTTTGAAAGCGGTTCGGTAGCGCAAAACGCAACGCTTTCCGGGCATGTACTTGATCTCGTCAATCTCGACGCTTGCGAAGCGCCAATTCGGGCTGTTCAATTCCTGAAAGGCTTCGACATTAGCATCCAGTCCGGCGCGAATAAATTCCGGCGAAAGGGCTTTCGGCAGCTTCGGCATTCCCGCGTCGTGCGGAAAAGCCCAGAGCACGAAATTCCAATCGCGCCAATAACTGACGGGCGGCCAAAAGTCCGTCGGATTATGCACACTTTGGGATTTATGATAGGTGCGCTCGGCGCGTTTCTTTTTGAGCGCTCTGCCATGAAACCACTTTTCAAAACGTTCGCCGGTAGATCGGCGAAATTTCAAGCGGTAAAGCGTTCTGCAACGACTCCCCTTGCTGTGCTGAATGCTTTCGACGCGACAGTTTTCAAGCTTCAAATCCCGCTCTTCCAA
>CAXHAT010000114.1:0-25750 GCA_964014485.1 uncultured Deferribacteres bacterium | reverse complement strand
GCGTTGCATTTCTCCGGCAAATAGAGTTCGCCGTGAATGAAAATTTGTCCCGCGGGCTGCGCGAAAAGTGCGGCTTTTTCCAAACCGATCATCATGTAAGCTTCGTCAGCCGCGAGCACGGAACCGTCCTCCGGCAGCGCCGCTTCGAGCAATTGCAAACCCGCGTCAATAACGGCGGGGTGCATCGCAAAATCGTCTGATTTTTCTGAAAAATGCTTCGGCAAATTCAAAAGGCACAACGCTTCCCCGTCACGCCTCCAAATCGTTTCCGGCTTCAATGAATCTTCAGAAACGCGAATGCCGCGTGCTCTGACGCGATTTTGGATTGTGGCGACATCCGTGATTTCGCAGCGTTTTTTCGTTTCCTGGATGGAAAACTCGGAAGAAACATCAATTTGCTCAAACAAAAATTGTCCTGAAGCGTGCTTGCGCCAAACCGGCTTCTCTGATTCAGATTCTTCCAGACCAAAAACTTTGAAGCGGTCTTCATCGACGATGACTTGAATCGTCTTCAGGCCCTCGTCCGGCAGCACGATGGCCTGATCGATCATCATATCGCGAAGCGACCAGATTGTTCCCCCTTTGAAGGGGGTTAGGGGGATGTTTCCGGATGTTGTCGCCAAGTGAGAGCGTTCTTTTACATCCCCCCCAGCCCCCCTTCGAAGGGGGGAGCTTTGCGACTCCATCGCCGCCGACAACGCCAATTCCAGAAAAACCGCGCCGGGAACAACCGAAACGTCGTGAGTTCGATGCTCGTCCATCAGCGCCAGTTTTGCCCTGCTCAATTCGGTTTGAAAGGTCGTGATCGGCAAGTTGAGCCGTTTGCCAAGCAGTGAAAAACGCGCGTCTTCCGCATCTTCTGCCGCGAAAGAAACCGCGCTCGCTTTTGGCGGATCGATCCAGTAGCGCTGGCGCTCGAACGGATACGTCGGCAGCGGCACGCGGCGGCGATTGTGTGGTTTTTCAAAGCTCGCCCAGTCAAGATCAAGGCCGGCAATGTAGAGCTTCGCCGCGCTTTCGAGCAATTGCCGCCAATCGTCGCGGCCTTTGCGCAAGGACGGCAGCCAGACCATTTTTTCTTCTTCAATGCAACGCTGCGCCATGCCCAAAAGCGTCGGGTGTGGGCCGATTTCCAGAAAAATGTTCACTTTTTGCTTTTGAATCGTGCGAATCGAGTCGGCAAAGCGCACCGGCTGACGAATGTGTTTTTGCCAGTATTTCGGATCGCTGATCTCTTCAAATGTCGCGGGCTGGCCGGTGACGTTCGAAATCAAATCGATCTCTGGCTCGTGAAATTCAACGCTCGCCGCCGCTTTTCCAAATTCTTCGAGAACCGGCTCCATTTGCGGTGAATGAAAAGCGTGCGAAACGGTCAATGCTTTGTACTTCAGGCCCGCTGCATCAAGCTTTTGCAGGATTTCATCAAGAGCGCCGTTTTCGCCTGAAATCACCGTGTTTTCCGGCCCGTTCAACGCCGCGATATCGACGCTTTTTTCAAACCCGTTCAGAAACTCGCACACCGTTTTTTCTTCGGCGAAAACCGCGACCATGCCGCCGGCATTTTCCGGCAGCGATTGCATCAATCGCCCCCGTTTGGCGATCAATTTCAAGCCGTCTTCGAGACTAAAAGCCCCGGCCACACACGCCGCGACATACTCGCCGACGCTGTGCCCCATCACCACCGTCGGTCGCACGCCCCACGACGTCCACAACTGCGCCAATGCATACTCGACAGCGAAAAGCGCGGGTTGGGTGTACACGGTTTGGTTAATGAGGCTAGTGACAGGACGCGGAGCGTCCTTGTGTGCGTGACGACGGAGACCGTCGTCACGAGAACGAGCGACATTTCCGCCGTCTCCCACCCTGTCATTCCCGCGCAGGCGGGAATCTATAGGGCGGTGCTCATTCTGGATTCCTCCCGACTTATTCGGGACGGGAATGACTGTTTCGAGAGCTTGTTCGTCAAAAATGATTTCAATCAGCGGCTTGTCCAAATGCGCCTTCAAAATCTCCGCACACCGATCCAACGCATCCCGAAAAACCGGCTGCGTCTCGTAAAGTTCTTTCGCCATGCCAACGTATTGCGCGCCTTGCCCGGTAAAAAGAAACGCAACGTCTTTGCTTTTTGCACCGGTCGCTTTCCCGGAAAAAACAGCGACATCTTCCCCGCCCTGCCGCCAAGCCGCCAGTTTTTCTCTTGCCGAATCCGTGTTCTCGGCAATCACGGCAAACCGCTGATTAAAATGCGACCGCCCCGCGTTGGCCGTAAAACAAATATCGGCAAAAGTACGGAGTTCACGCTTTAGCGTGTTTCCGCCTGCGTCATTCTCATCAAAAAACTCCGCCATTTGTCCGGAACGCGCATCCAACGCTCCCTCGCTCTGCGCCGACAAACACAGCAAATGCAGAATCCTGCGTCCTTCCGTCTCCGTCTTCCGTTCTCCGCGAGGCGCAGCCTCAAGCAAAATGTGTCCATTCGTCCCGCTAAATCCGAAAGAGCTGAGCCCGGCAATTCGCCGACCGTTTCTCTCAACCCAGTCTTGGTGCTCTGCCGCGACTTTCGCCGGAACCTCCGCCCACGGGATGTACGGACTCGCCTCATTAAAATGTAGATGCTTGGGAATTTCTCGATTTTGAAGTGCAAGAATGACCTTCGCCAATCCGGCAACTCCTGCGGCGGCTTCGAGATGTCCAAAGTTTGTCTTAACCGATCCGATTAGCAACGGATCATCCTGCGAATGGCTCTTGCCAAAAACGCTCCCCAATGCTTGCACTTCAATCGGATCGCCGAGTGAAGTGCCCGTGCCGTGCGCTTCAATATAGCTCACCATTTCCGGCGAAATGTCCGCATCTTTCAGCGCCTGGCGAATGACGTTCTCCTGCGACGGCCCGTTCGGCGCGGTGATTCCGCTGCTACGCCCGTCCTGATTGACGGCGGAACCGAGAATGCAGGCCAGAATATTGTCACCATCGCGCTGTGCGTCCGAGAGACGTTTTAGCGCGATCATGCCGCAGCCTTCCGCGCGGGTAAAGCCGTCCGCCGAAGCGTCGAAAGTTTTGCAGCGGCCGTCCGGCGAGAGCATCGTCGCGCGAGAAAGCATGATGGAAATTTCCGGCGAAAGCATGAGATTCACGCCGCCCGCCAAGGCCATATTACAATCGCCCGCGCGCAGACTCAGGCACGCCAAATGAATCGCGGTGAGCGAGGACGAGCACGCCGTATCGAGCGAAACGCTGGGGCCTTGCAAGCCGAGAACGTACGACAGCCGTCCGGAAGCAATCGCGTGGGAGCCGCCGGTCGAAACGTAGGTGTCGTAATTTTCCACGCCCATTTTCGCGACCCAATTGCGGTAATCGCCGCTGGCAATGCCGACGAACACGCCTGTTTTTGAGCCTTCCAAAGACGACGGCGCGTGCCCGGCGTGCTCCAGCGTTTCCCAGGTGACTTCGAGCAGGAGCCGTTGCTGGGGATCCATCGTCACCGCTTCGCGCGGCGAGACGCCAAAAAAGTAGGGATCGAACTGATCGACGTTTTTGATGAACCCGCCCCATTTGGTGTACATTTTTCCAGGCGCTTGCGGGTCGGGATCGTAGAGCGCTTCCGCGTCCCAGCGGTCGGCGGGAACTTCTGAGATGGCGTCCACGCCGTTTTTGAGGAGACTCCAGTACGCTTCGGGCGAATCCGCCTCGCCGGGGAAACGGCAGCCCAACCCGATGATCGCAATCGGCTCGCGTCGCGTCTCTTCCTGCGTATCCAAACGCTTCTGCAGTTCCATCACCAGCAGCGCCAGACGTTTCGGAGATAAATTCTGTAATCGTTCCAGCAATTGGCTCATTCAAGCGTCCTTTAATTCTTAGGGTAGCAAAATGATCGAGGTCAAAGCTAACCGGCCTACACACCTTTTGCGCGTTAAAGAGTGCCACCCCTTCGGGGTTTGACCACATGACAACGTCCACTATTTTCTATAATCATGTCATCCCTTCGGGATTTTCTGAGGCGACAATCCCGAAGGGATGATATGATTATAGAAAGAATCTGGTTCTACAATTTTCAAACCCCGAAGGGGTGAAATATTTAAGGCCAGTCAAAATGTGTCGGGTAGTAATAAGTCAAAACAATAAATTCGTTTTGACTTCAATTATTTTGTCAGCTCTACTTCAATTCTTTAGAAAATAGTTGATCAACTTCGTCGTCGGAGAGAGACTCGAGCTGTTCCAGCATATCGAGCGCGCCGGACGATTCTTTCGTGGCGACTTCGTCAACGGCTTCCTTCTTTGTATCGCCAAACAACTCTTTTTCCAGAAATTGCGTGATCGCCGAAGTCGTGGGATAGTCGAAAACCAGCGTGGCGGGCAGGGCGCGTTCCAAGGCGAGTCCGGCGCCGAGCAGATTGCGCAATTCCACCGCCATCAGCGAATCCAGCCCCATGTCCGTGAGCGGCTGCTTCTCGCCGATTTCGTGATCGTCGTCCAGCACCAGCACTTTCAGCACTTTTTGCTCGACAAAAGCTTGCAGCATCTTTCTGCGCCGCGCCGGGGTCGCTTTTTCTAATTGCTCGCGGATGTTTTTTTAACGCTTTTTCGGCTCTTCAGAAATCTCCGTTTGCCGCAGCGATTCCGCCGCCAATCTTTCGAAAAAGGCTTGCTCTTTTGGCCGATCAAAAGTCTGCAAAAGTCTCGGCCAATGCACCGGCATCACTGCGCACTGCACGGGCTGGTTTTTCATCAGGATTTCGAGCGTATCGAGGCCTTGCTGCGGTGTAAAGCTTTGCATGCCCTGCATCGTTACGCGCGCATCCACGCCGTGGCGCGCCGCCGCGCCAATCTCCGACCACACGCCCCAATTGATGCTCATCGCAGGCAAATTCCGCGCGCGCCGGAATGCACAAAGCGCGTCCATAAACGCATTCGCCGCTGCGTGGTTGCTCTGGCCGGACGATCCCAACAAACCGGAAATCGATGAAAACAACACGAAAAAATCGAGATCAAAGGCTTGCGTATATTGATGCAAATTCCACGCGCCTTGCACTTTCGCACCGTAAACTTTGAGATAGCGTTCCCAATCCTGCTGCAACAGCACGCCGTCCGCCAGCACGCCCGCCGAGTGAAAAACACCCTTCAGCGGCGGCAATTCGTGCTCGATCACAGCCATCCCGTCCGCAACATGCTGAGCGTCCGAAACGTCGCCGCGCACCGTGCGAATCTCAGCGCCCTGCTCGACCAATTTTGCGATGACTTCTTCGGCGTATTCATCCGGCGCACTCCGTCCGGTCAAAATCAAATGCCGCGCACCCTTCTCAACCATCCATTCCGCGACCAACAAGCCAATCCCCTTCATCCCGCCGGTGATGAGGTAAGTCGCGGCGGTTCGAAACGTGTCGGAACTTTTCACCAAACCGGAAACTGTCCCGCTTTTATCATTCTCGGCCTCTCCCAACACGTCATTCCCGCGTAGGCGGGAATCTATTTGGGCGCCGTGAGAACTGGATTCCCGCCTGCGCGGGAATGACTCAGCCGAAAGGTTTAGTTCGTTCAAAAACTCTATGTCTTGCGAAACCACAACCTTCCCCATATGCCGCGCTTGCGCCATAAACCGGAAGGCCTCCGGCGCTTTTTCAAATGCAAAAATGTGTTTGTTCAACGGCGCCAATTCGCTGCGTCCGAGGCGGACCAAAATCTCGACAAAAATCGGCCGCACCGCTGCTGGATCCGTGATGATTTTCTCCGCCAAATCGGCGGCAAAATAATGCGCTCTCGAATTCACTGCGGCGACTCGCGCATCGTCCCAAATTTCTTTTTTGCCGATTTCCAGGAAGCGTCCGTCCTCACGCAGCAATTCCAGACTTCTCGGGATAAAATCATCGGTCAATGAATTCAACACCGCATCCACGCCCTCGCCGCCGGTGATTTGCACAATTTCTTCGGCAAAATCGAGCGTGCGTGAATTCATCACGTGTTTCACGCCAAGCGATTTTAGAAACTCGCGTTTTTCGGGATTTCCCGCCGTAGCAAAAATCTCAGCGCCTGCTTTTTGCGCCAATTGCACCGCCGCCAGGCCGACGCCGCCAGCCGCTGCGTGGATCAAAATGCGTTCGCCTTTTTGCAAATTGCCAATATTAAACAGCGCGTATTGCGCCGTCAAAAACGCCAGCGGCAAGGTCGCCGCGTCTTCAAAACTCAGATTTTCCGGCTTCTGCAAAACCAGCGTTTTATCAGCGTTGACGAACGTGCTGAATCCGCCCGAAGTCACGGCGACAATTTCATCGCCAATGTCCAAATCCCGCACATTTTCGCCGACGCGCGTGACGATCCCCGCCACTTCGCCGCCCAGCGGATCATCGTCGTCCCGCATCCCCAGAGCGTTCAAAACGTCGCGGAAATTCAACCCGGTTGCACAAACGCGAATTTCGACTTCATCGGGTTTTGGAAAAACGCGCTGCTGCGGCGTGAACGTGAGATCGTCCAAAATGCCCGGCGTTTTGACCACGAGCTGCACCGGATTGTCTTCCGGACGTACTTCTTTTGCTTGAATTGTTTTTGAAAAATCCGTGCGCGTCAATCGCGCCGAGAAACGTTTGCCGTCGCGATACGCGATTTGATTTTCGTCATCGCCGTCGCAGGTTTCGGCAAAAATTTGCGTCGCTTGTGCTTCCGGCGAATCGTCGTCCAGATCAAGCCGCACGCACTGCAACTCAGGATGCTCCATCGTGATCACCTTGCCCATTCCCCAAAGCGTCGCGGCAGAAAAACCATCAACGGGATCGTCCGAGACCACCCCCTGCGCCTGCCGCGTCGCCAACCAAACCGGCGGCGCCAAATCAGCCCTTCCCAATGCTTGTACCAAATGCAAAACACTACGACTGCTTAAGTCCTGAGAATCGATCACATTGGCTTCTTTCTCATTAGCCCCGCTCTTTAGAGCGGGGTTCCGGTGCAGAGCCTTCTCCCCCTCTATTCCGCCCCGCCGGCGGGGCGGAATAAAGAGAGGGCGGTTTCCGCTTTTCACCGGGCTGAAGCCCGGTGCTAATGAGACGTTTTTTTCAGTTTTCTCAACCACGTCATTCCCGCGCAGGCGGAAATCCAATTCTCGGAACACGCTCATAGATTCCCGCCTGCGCGGGAATGACGTGGAAGAGGCGGCGTCCAGTCCCCACAAATGAACGACTCCGGCACACGCAATTTCTCGCTCGACAAACGCCTCGGCAAACAGCCGTTGATAATGCTCGGCGTTGGCTGGATCGATGCTGAATCGACCGTCGCTTTCAAGCTCAAACTCATTACCAGGAAAAACAATGACCGCTTCTTCGCCGCGCTCGTTTTCCAATTGCCCGGCAAGCTTTTCTCCCGCATCATCGTTGTTTGCAAAAATGAGCCAGCGGCCCTTTGACAAACCTTCATTTGAAGCAAACGCCGCTTTCGGCGCACGCGCCACATGAATTGCGTTCTGCAAAAGCGCCCGGCTGTTTTCGTCTTCGCCCGGAATCGTCTGAACGTCTTCAAACCCAATTTTCGTAAATAACGAAGACCACTCGTGATGACCAATCAACGGATAATTCTCGCGCACATCCGTGTCTGTGAATCGCCACCAGCCGTCCGTCAGCCCAAAAGTCAAATCGATCCAGCGCTGCGGCTGAATGCCTTCCAGAAGCATGAGCAATCCCGACGGCGCCATGAGTTGGCGAATGTGCGCCAGCGTTTCAGTCAAATCGCGCGTCGCATGAACGCAGTTGGCCGAGATCACCAGATCAAAAGAATTCGCTTCAAATCCCTGCGCCAAAGGGTCGCGTTCGATGTCCAAAACCTTGTACTCGACGAACGAATATTCGCCAAATTTCTCTCGCGCTTTCGGCAAAAACGCCGCGCCGACGTCGGTGAAAACATACTCTGTCCGATCCGACGGAAAAGCATCGAGAATGAATGACGTCGTGCCGCCCGTGCCTGCGCCGACTTCCAGAACGCGGATTTTCCGATCCTTCGGTAGATTGTCAACCACCTCCGCCAGCGCCCGCTTCGCCACGCTGTTGTAAACACGCGCGCCCGGCGATTCTTGATAGAGTCGATCCGCAATCTCGTGCGAACCGCCGGGGAAAAGCACTTGCAGCGGATCGTACTCGCCGCGCAGCACTTCAGCCAACTTCTCGCCGCCGCGTCGGATAAAAATCAACTCCGGTTGCTCGACGTTGTATTCCTCAGCAATCTCTTTGAACAAGGTTTCCGGGGCGGCAATCTCCGGCGCTTCGCAAACGACCCAGCCATCATTTTCTCGGTTCAAAATATTTTCTTCAGCAAGAATTTCCAGCAATCGCACGAAAAGCCCCTGGTGCTGCTCGATTATGCCGCATTTTTTCGCCGCATCTTCAGCGGTAATTTTTTGCCCTTCGGAAAATTCGAATCCCCACGATTTGAAAGCTTCAACGATGTAAGCAAAACCAAGCTTATCCAAAAGCGGCAGCAAATCGTCGTAGCGCCGCATGCCGAATTCGTCGGTGAGCTTCTGCAATTCCGGCAGCATGATTTCCCCGAGCTTCGCCGACTCCGGAACGAAATCCACCCGCCGCGCCGTCGGTTTTTCCGCCAGCGGCTTTTCTTCCCAGTCAACGTGATAAAACCAATCATCATAATTCGCCCGCATCGATTGACGCAATTGATCGGCGGTCACTCGCTTCAACTGCAAGCGTTCAACCAGTGCAACCGGCTCGCCGTTCTCATCATAAATTTTGACCGTCGCGGACATCGTATCGCCGCCTGTCGCATCGCCGCTCTCAAGCTCGGCGTGACTGAAAAGCGTCGTCCCTTGCGGTGATTCGAAGATCGAAATCCGTCCCGCCCCCAGCGGCATGTAAACGTCCTTCGCATCATCTTCCCCGCCCCAGCCGTGCGTCGCCGTTCCTATGATTTGCAGACAAGCGTCGAGCAAAACCGGGTGCATTTTGTAGCGCGATTGTTCCGCAGCCAAAACTTCCGGCAATTGAATCTCCGCCAACGCCTGCCCGTCCGCACGCCAGACTTTCTGCACGCCATGAAACAAATCGCCGAAATTCAACCCGCGTTCGTGCAGGTCTGCATAAAATACTTCATGAGAAACTTCCTGAGTCAACGACTCACGAATTCCTACCAACACGTCATTCCCGTCCCGAATAAGTCGGGAGGAATCCATCGAGCGTGCCGAAGGCGCGCCAGTCATTCCCCCTTCGAAGGGGGTTAGGGGGATGTTTTTCGGCGTTGGAGAAGAATGAGAACGTTTGTTTACATCCCCCCCAGCCCCCCTTCGAAGGGGGGAGCTTTCGCGCGTCTTCGACGCTTCGTCCGTCTCGTGACGACGGTCTCCGTCGTCATGCATACTCGGACGCTCCGCGTCCAGTGACACGTCGTTCCCGCGCAGGCGGGAATCTAAGGAGCGCTGCTCATTCTGGATTCCTCCCGACTTATTCGGGGCGGGAATGACGTGTTGTAAAGATTCCTGAATTTTCCCGGCCGCATGAATCGTCCATTCTGGCGCTTCTTCGTCCAGATCATTTTCAAAACTAATAATCTGGAATTTCAGAGACCGCGCTGCATCCGCCGCCCCGTTCTTCGACGCAATTTCACCATCTTTTTCAGGTGAAAAAACAACCTGCACCGTCCGCTGGCTTTTCTCATCCAAAACCAACGCTTCCCGCAAATCAAGGGCTTCGATTATGTGAGCGCCCTTGCCAAAAACCTGATCGGCGGCGGAGGCGAGTATCTCAAAATACGCTGCACCCGGCAGCACAATCGCGCCATGCACTTCATGATCCGCGACAAACGGCGCGGTCGCCAGACTGATCTGAGATTCAAATAAAATGTCATTCAGCGTTGGCGTGTTGAGCCGTCTTCCCAAAATCGGATGCACGTTTTTGTCTGCAACAACGCTCAAATTCGCCGCAGCACTTTCCTGTCCGCCAGATGAAAGCGCCGTGTACCAGTAAGGTTTTCGATTGAACGGATAATTCGGCAAGCGTACTTTGCGATGTTTTTCATGCTGATAGAATCCGTCCCAATCGATGTTGAAACCCTGCACGTAAAGCTTTTGCACTGCCGTCAAAATCGTCTCAAAATCATCCCGCCCGCGCCGCAACGACGGCAGCCACTCGCAAGAATTTTCAACGCAGCGCGCGCCCATGCCGGAAAGCGTCGGGTGCGGCCCGATCTCAAGAAAATGGCGGTAGCCTTTCGCTTCCAAGAATTGCATCGACGGCAGGAATTGAACCGCATCGCGAATATGCCTGCGCCAGTATTTCGGATCGGCGAACGTCTTGCCCGGCTCAATTTTGCCGGTGAGATTCGAAACCAGCCCGATCTTCGGCGGCAAGAATTTTACCCCAGTGGCGATTTTTTCAAATTCGTCGAGCATCGGCGCCATCAACGGCGAATGAAAAGCGTGCGAAACGGTGAGCGCTTTGTACTTGATTTCGTTTTTGTCGAACGATTTAAGAATTTCGTCAATCGCGCCTTTCTCCCCGCTGATCACCGTGTTCTCCGGCCCGTTCAGCGCAGCAACGCTGAGTCGATCTTCGAATCCATGCAACTCCCCGCGAGTAATTTCTTCGGGAGCAAATACTGCGACCATCGCGCCGTCTTGCGGCAGGTTTTGCATCAACCGCCCGCGCGCCGCGATCAATCTCAAGCCGTCTTCCAAACCAAAAATCCCCGCCACACACGCCGCTACATACTCGCCGACGCTATGCCCCATCAATGCGTCCGGCTTGATCCCCCAAGACAACCACAACTGCGCCAGAGCGTATTCAATCGCGAATAGCGCGGGTTGGGTGTAGGCGGTTTGATCGATAACCCCCGAACGCGAAGCGTCCAAATTCCCCTCCGGGGAGGGTTTAGGGGTGGGTTTTCCAGACGTTCCCACTTCATCAAAAACAGAATTAATCTCGGAGTCTTCATCGAAAACCACCTCCAAAAACGGCGCGTCAAGCTCATCCCGCAAAATCGCTGCACATTGATCCAGCGCCTGCCGGAAAACCGGCTCGGTCTCATACAATTTCCGCCCCATCCCGGCGTACTGCGAACTTTGCCCGGTAAACAAAAACGCCAGCTTCGGCTTGTCCGGACTCTCCAAAACGCCGCGCACTACTCCGTCGGGCAATTCGTCGTTTTTCAGCTCCGCAAGCTTATTTTTGAGTTCCTTAAAATCCTTCGCTTGCAGCGCAATGCGATGCTGTAAATCCGCCCGCCCAGTGTTTGCTGAAAAACAGATGTCGCCAAACGTATGGAGTTCACGCTTTAGCGTGTCTTTCGGGATCTCGCCGCTCTCAAAAGCATCCCGACGGTTCGGGCTGAACTCCGTACAAAACCGCTCAACCTGCGCATCCAAAGCCTTTTTATCAAACGCCGACAAAGTCAAAATCTGCGCAGGATGCGAAGGCGCTCGCTCAACCGGCGTGTCATCGCAATACTCTTCCACAATCACATGTGCGTTCGTGCCGCTGAAGCCAAACGCGCTCAACCCGCCGCGACGTTTGCCGTCGTGCGCCTGCCAATCGGACAATTCCGTAACCACCTTCACTGGCAGTTTTTGCCAGGGAATGAACGGATTCGGCTTGTTGAAATGCAATGAAGCGGGCAATTGCCGATTTTGCAACGATAACACGAGTTTGAACAGTCCGGCCAATCCTGCGCACGCTTCCAAATGCCCGACGTTGCTTTTTACCGCGCCAAGCAATAGCGGATTCTCAGATGGTCGTCCCTTGCCCAACGCCGCGCCCAAAGCTTGCACTTCAATCGGATCGCCCAGCGAGGTTCCCGTGCCGTGCGTCTCGACGTAATCGACGTCCCGAGGCTGCAAGCCAGCGTCGCGCAAAGCCGTGTTAATCACCGCCTGCTGCGATGAGCCGTTCGGCGCGGTCAAGCCGCTGCTCGCGCCGTCCTGGTTGATTGCCGTGCCGCGAATCACCGCCATAATCGGATCGCCGTCTTTTTGTGCATCAGAGAGGCGTTTGAGCGCGATCATGGCGCAGCCTTCGCCCTGCACAAAGCCATCCGCCGAAGCGTCGAAGGTTTTGCAGCGACCGTCCGCGGCGAGCATGGACGATTTTGAAAAAGTGATGGTGTTGTTGGGCGAGAGCACGAGATTCACGCCGCCGACCAGCGCCAAATTGCTCTCCCGCGCACGCAAACTGCGGCAGGCGAGATGCGTGGCGACCAGCGAAGACGAACACGCCGTGTCCACGGTCAGGCAGGCGCCTTGCAACCCGAGAATGTAGGCGATGCGTCCGGCGGCGGTGCTGTAGGCGTTGCCGGAGGCGTAGTAGGTGTCAAGAAAGACGGGATCGTTGGTCGCAAGCTGGAGTTCGGCGTAGTCGGTTTTGCACATCGCCAGAAACACGCCGGTGAGGGATTCCTTGAGCGCGTCCGGCGCTTGTCCGGCGTTTTCCAACGCTTCCCAGGCGGTTTCCAGAAGCAGGCGCTGCTGCGGGTCGAGACTCATCGCCTCGCGCGGCGAGACGCCGAAAAATTGCGGATCGAAATGATCGACGTTTTTGAGAAACGCGCCCCGGCGGGTGAAAATTTTCCCCGGCGCGTTCGGATCGGGATCGTAGAGCGCGTCAACGTCCCAGCGCTCGGACGGAATGTCGCCGACCGCGTCGCGGCCGTCGCGCAGGAGTTGCCAGAATTTCTCCGGCGTGTCGCAGCCGCCGGGAAAGCGGCATGCCATACCGATAATGGCAATCGGCTCGTGCACGGCGGCGTCTTGCGCGGATTTGAGCTTGCGCTCCAATTCCTCAATTTTCAAAAAAGCGCGTTTTAACGGCGAAAGTTCTTGTTGCGTGTTCGTGGTGCGGGTCATCAACTTTCTCGTTTAATTCAAAGATGCGTCGTTCGCCCCATTTTATTTCGAAGATTCAAATTCCGCAAAACACCCCGACGCTTCGGGGTGAACTACAAACGACAGGGCGCTCTACGACTCCAAGCGTTGAGGAAAGCATGGTCGTTTGTAGTTCAGCCTTCAGGCTGCCTCTGCGTATAATCTATTTTTCCATATGTTTAAGTGCAGCTAAACTTGGGTGCCTGCCGAGCTCAATCAAGGTCTGGCGCTCTATAATTCGGTCAATGTGGTTAAAAGCTAAAATCTGCGCGGTCACTTTGGCAATTCCGGTCAACGGTTGGATTATCGTTTCTTCAAATTCAAAATGCTCCGCCCAAACATCCGTTCTCGGATTAAAGAACCGCAGAAATTCTTTGGCAGGCTGTAAGATCGAGCCAATGTCGCTGCCTTTGTTCCGATTACAATTCGCGCACGCGTAAGCCAGATTGTCCAGTTCCGTCTCTCCCGAATGCTTCAAACTGATGATGTGGTCAACCTGACATTTTAAGAACGTATCGTTCTCGTGGATTAAACAGTATTCGCATAAATAATTCGCGCGGGCGGCGTCTATTTCGCGAATTTCATCGCTAATATACCTGTTCATCAGCCAAGTGTTTGTGTGCCCGAGCCTTTGCCAGCCTCATGATATGCTCTAACTGCATGTAATGATCCAGCTCGGATTTTTCCTCCGCTGAGAGCCCGCTCGTTTTTTCGCGGTAAATCAAATCCGCGACGCGTTCTTTCGCGGCGTGCGAAGGCTCATAACTAACGAGGCCCGCCGGACTCGTCCCAGCGGCGATAAAATCGATCACTTCTTCGTATGCTTTAACCATCACGATCACCCAAATAGTAAATCCTTTTGGCTGCCCTTGAATTTGGCGACGCTCAAAACAGTTGCTGCCGGATAATGTAAATACTCAGGACAGCCGAAGCAACTGTAAACGCTTGGAGCGCTATCTTCAGCCTGCATCAGCGAGTTGTTCTTCTAACAGAGCAATTTTTGTCTGAATTTTGGTTTGAAAGAGCATTATCTAAGGCTTCTTGCCAGTCAACGAAAGCAGGCTATCCACTTGCTCAAGTTTTCTGAGACGTTCTTCAAATTGGAGAATGATTGTCTGATTCTGAACACCAAATTTTTCAAATTCCGGAAAGTTCTCATAGATGCTGTCAAGTTGAGTAGCGATTTCCTGAACTTGACAATTAAGATCAGAAGACCGAAATATTTCATCGAAGCTTTTATCAAAAAAGAAAGAATAGATTGCAGGTATGATTGAGATAATAATACCAGCAACCGCTATGAGCATACTTTTTCTGTTTTCATAAGCGTTTTTAGTTTGAACAAGACTTTCAGAGAACAAAGTCACAAAAGTATTCACATCTGAAATTCGATAGGCCATAAGAGTAGTAAAATGAACAAAAGTAAGTCCGCCATGAGCAGATTGTGGGATATTATAGGTAGGTTCATTGACAAACTTAGATGCCCTCTGATACCATTTCATGAATTCTTCCTTAAGTTCTTTTTCATAACCAAGGAATTTCTTCAGTCTTGATTTTAATCCAAAAAGAAAAAATAGTGGAATTCTATCGATTTCGCTGAGTTCAGTCATGAAGCTATCATACTTCATAATGAGCTTATTGTGCTCATCCACTAGCTTCTTATATTCCGAATTATCATCTTGATCCATTTGTATTAGATGCTCTGCCAAAGTTCTTCCTTTCGTTTTTAGATCAAGAAAATATCTATACTTACCCCAAATCGTCCAGTTTTTGAATCAACATCGCCTCCACATCATCATCCGACATCCCCGAAACATCCGTACCCTGCGCGTTTTCTTCGACCGGCGTTTGCGCGGACTCGGCGACCGTTTCTTTTTCACCGAACAGTTCGTCTTCGAGCAGTTTTGCGATGCTTTCGATGTTGGAGTAGTCGAAAATCAGGGTGGCGGGCAGGTTTTCGTCGAGACCGGCGCCGGCGGCGAGGTTGTTACGCAGTTCCACGGCCATGAGCGAATCCACGCCAATGTCCATCAGGCGCTCGTGTCGTCCCAAATTCGCGTTCGGGTCGCGGCGCAGGACTTTGAGCACGTGCTTGCGCGTGTAGTCGATCAGCGCGCCGAAGCGCTCGGTTTCGGGCAGGTCGTTGAGCGTCGCGAGCAGAGATTCCGCCGCGTTTTCCAGCTCCGGAGCTTGCGTTGCTTCGCCGTTCACCGCGCCGTTTTCCATTGTTCCGGCGGTCGCGGCAATCGCTTGTTTCGCCGCGCCCTTGTCGGCCAACGGCGTTTGCGCTATGAGGACGTTCTGGGCCAAAATTTCTGTTGGCAAATCGCTTTTCGGGAAGGTCGCCACGTTTTCAAAGCCGGTTTTACGCAGGACATTCTCCCATTTTTCAGCGGGCATGAGCGGATGATCGTCGCGCAGATCGTCCTCAAAAATCTGCCACCCCTCGATCAGGCTGATGGTGATTTCGAACCATGACGGCTGGGAGATGGTCTCGTAAAGAATGAACACGCCGCCCGGCTTGAGCAGATCGTGGACGTTTTGCAGCGTTTCGTAAAGGTTGCGCGTGGCGTGGATCACGTTGGCCGCGATCACAATGTCAAAATCGTGCGCGCCGTAGCCCTGCTCCGCGCCACTTTGCTCTGCGTTGTAAATGCCGTACTTGATGAACGGAAAATTCTTGAAGCGCGCCTGCGCGTCGCTGTGAAAAAACTCCGACAGATCGGTGTAATGATACTCGGTGCGCTCCGGCGGCAGGATCGGGAAAACCTGTGCGCTGGTGCCGCCCGTGCCCGCGCCGATCTCCAGAATCTTGATTTTTTGCGCGCTCGGCATCGTCCGCACCGCCGCTTCCGCCAGCGCCCGCGCGATGCCGTTGAAATAAAGCGGCAAGCCCCATCGATGGTAAAGAAAATCGGCGGTTTTGTACGTGCCGCCCGGAAACAGCGTCTCCAGAGCGCTCTCTTTTTCAGTGATGACTTTTGCGAGCAGGCCGCCGCAACGCTCAATGTATTCGAAAAGTTCGGGAATCTCCGCCAGCAGTTTACGCGTCTCAACGAGCATTGCTTCGAGATCGGGCTGCGGCAGCGAGTTCGGGGCTCGGTAAGCGTCGCCGTCTTTTTCGAGCCAGTTCTCTTCGATCAGTTTGTCGAACCAGCGCGCCATCAGATGACGGTAGGTGTCGGCGACGTGGAATTTTTGCAGGAATTCCGGGATCGTGTATTTGTCGCCCGCCTGGGTGAACGCGCCCAACTCGTGCAAGGTTTTGGCGATGTAAGCTTTGGTCAATTTGTCCAGTCCCGCCCATTTCTCGGCGTAGGTGTGGATGTGTAAATTGAGCGGAATATGCTCCGCCTGATGCTCTCCGGCGGTGACGAGATCGCGCCAATTCGGCGCTTTTTCCGGCTCGGCGCTGGCAAATCCATCGTTCTTTTTGGCGAACCAGTAGCGTTGCTTTTGCCAGGCGTAGGTCGGCAAGTGTACTTTGCGGAACGGCTTGTCGGCATAGAAATTTTGCCAATCGATTTTCACGCCGCGCACATAAAGCTGGCCGAGAGTTTCAAGCATTTGCTCCATGTCCTCGCGGCCTTTTCGCAAGGACGGCAGCCAGACCGACTTGGCCGCGTCGCCTTCCGCGAAGCGCTGCGCCATGCCGAGCAGCACAGGATTGGCGCCGATCTCCAGAAAGACGCGCTGGCCGTCGTTCCACAGCGCCTGCATGGATTTCACGAATTGCACCGGCTGACGGATGTGCTCACTCCAGTATTTTGCGTCGAGGGTTTCGCCGGGTTGCAGCGTTTCTCCGGTCAGGTTCGAGACCATCGGGGTTTTGAGCGGATTTTGCGTCACGCTCGCGGCGGCTTTCTCAAAATCGTCGAGAATCGGATCCATCGTGGGCGAATGAAACGCTCGCGAGACGGCAAGTTTTTTGTGCTTGATCTCGCGCTCATCGCAGATTTTGACGATTTCCTGAATCGCATCCGTTTTGCCGGAAACGACGATATTTTGCGGCCCGTTGACCGCCGCGATTGCTAACGAATCTTGATGATTTTCAACTAGTTTTTCGACTTCGCCAAGTTCGGCGAAAACCGCGATCATCGTGCCCGGTTCGGTTTTTTCCTGCATCAATTTCCCGCGCATCGTGATCAATTTCAGGCCGTCTTCCAGCGTCATCGCGCCCGCGACCGTCGCCGCGACGTACTCGCCGACGCTGTGCCCCATAACCGCCGCCGGTTTGATTCCCCAGGATTGCCACAGTTCCGCCAGTGCGTATTCGACGGCGAAGAGGGAGGGTTGGGTGAAACGGGTTTGATCGATGGCCGGACGCGAAGCGTCCGAAGAATTCCCATCTTGGGAGGGGTTAGGGGTGGGTAAATCACGCGCCCCGCCTTCAGAAATTGATCCTTGCTCGGCGCTATCTGCCGTCGTCACTGGACGCGAAGCATCCTGAGCTGCATTCCCACGCAAAGCATGGGAACGAGAATTCCCGTCGCCTTCCACTATGTCATTCTCGCGCAGGCGGGAATCTATGACGTTTTCGAGAGCGTTTTTATCAAAAATCACATCCAGAATTGAGTCGCCCAAATGCTCCCGCAAATTTTCATCACACCGATCCAGCGCGTTTTTGAAAACCGGCTCTGATTCGTACAGCGATTTCGCCATGCCGAAATATTGCGAGCCTTGCCCAGTAAAGAGAAAAACGATGTTCGGCTGATGCAAGCTGGTCACGCTGCCGGTGATCGCACGGTGCTCGGCGTTTTCAGCATACGCAGTGAGTTGTTTTTGAAAATCCTGCGTCGATTTGGCGACAACGGCGAGACGGTGGTCGAAGTTGAAGCGTCCTGTGCTGGTTGTACCGCAAATGTCGTTGAGTTCGAGGTTAGGATTGTCCTCGAGATGCTCGGCGTGTTTTTGTGCGAGGTCGCGCAGGGCTTCGGGGCGTTTAGCGGAGAGGGTAAGAACGGCGGCGTGATTTACATCCCCCCCAGCCCCCCTTCGAAGGGGGGAGTCCGAGTGCGTCTTTGACGCACGAGTCATTCCCCCTTCGAAGGGGGGTAGGGGGATGTCTTCAGACGTTTTTGAATGCTCGGAACTTTGCTTTACCCACCCCTTACCCCTCCCAGGATGGGAATTGGGCGCTGCACTTCGTGCATCGGCATGTTCTTCCAAAATTACATGCGCGTTTGTGCCGCTGAAGCCGAAGGAACTGACTCCGGCGAGACGCTTGCCGTTGATCGGCTCCCAGGCTGTGTTTTCCGTTGGAATATCGAAGGAATGTTCATTCCAGTTGATTTTTGGATTGCGGGATTTGAGGTGCAGGTGCGGCGGAATCGTTTGGTTTTGCATGGCGAGCACGACTTTGATCAGCCCGGCGACGCCCGCCGCGCCTTCCGCGTGGCCGATGTTCGTTTTGACCGATCCGACGGCCAAACGATGGGCGCCTTTTTCCGTGCGCATCACGCTGCCAAGCGCTTGAATTTCAATGGGATCGCCGAGATCAGTGCCGGTGCCGTGCGTTTCGACGTAGCTAATATTTTCGGGATCAACTTCTGCATCGACGAGCGCGTCACGGATGACACGGCGCTGGGACGGGCCGTTTGGCGCGGTCAGTCCGTTGCTGCGACCGTCCTGATTGATCGCCGAACCGCGTATGACGGCGAGAATACTGTCGTTATCAGCAAGCGCGTCGGAAAGGCGTTTGAGTACGATCACCCCGCAACCTTCCGAGCGCACAAAGCCGTCGGCGCTCTCGTCAAAAGTCTTGCAGCGACCGTCCGGCGCCATCATGTTGGCTTTCGAGAGGCCGATGTTGATGGTCGGCGCGAGAATCATGCTGATTCCGCCCGCGAGCGCCATGTTGCATTCCTTGCTGCGCAGTGCTTTCGCCGCCAAATGCGTTGCAACGAGTGAAGACGAACAGGCGGTATCGACCGACAAACTCGGACCCTGCAAGCCCAGAAAATAGGAAATCCGCCCGGAAGCGCAACTGTGCGCCGCGCCGGTCGCGAAGTAAGCGTCGATCTCTTCGATGCTGCCCTGCGTCGCTTCGAGCTGGCTGTAATCGAAACCGCCGACGCCGAAATAAACGCCGGTCTTGCCGCCTTTTAGCTTGTCGTTTGCAAGTCCCGCATGTTCCAAAGCTTCCCAGCTCACTTCGAGCAAAAGCCGCTGCTGCGGATCGAGACTGGCGGCTTCGCGCGGTGATACACCGAAAAAATCCGCGTCGAATTGGTCGACGTCGTCGAGAAATCCGCCGAATTTGGTGGACATTTTGCCGGGGGATTTGCCTTCGGGATCATAGAGTCGTTCAATATCCCAACGGTCGGCGGGAATTTCGGAAATCGCGTCCACGCCGTTGGCGAGCAGGTTCCAAAAATCGTCCGGGCTTTTCACGCCGCCGGGGTAGCGGCAGCCAATGCCGACGATGGCGATGGGTTCGTGCTTTTCGCGCTCCAATTCATCGACGCGCTGGCGCATTTCGCGCAATTCCACGATGGCGCGTTTAACGGGAGAAAGCTCTTGCTGCGGTTTCGAGGTGCGGGTCATGTCTTTCCTTTTTGTCTCTCAAAATGATTAAAGTCAAAATCATTTTCGGGGCTTCAAATTCTCAGCGACTCTATTTTTTGACTTCGAATCACATCAATAATTCTGACTCAAATTATTCTGACTTTATCTCTCCCAAGCCCTTGCATAGATTTCGAGGTATGGGTCATGTTTTTGTGTCTCTCAAAATGATTTAAGTCAAAATCATTTTTTGGCTTTAAGTTTTTGAAGCGTCTTTTTTGCCTTCAAATCATAGCAATGATTTTGACTGAAATTATTCTGACTTCTATTTCTCCCCAAGCTCTTCCAGGAGCAGGGCTTCGGCTTGTTCGTCGGTTAATTCATCGAGGTCGTCGTGTTTTTGCTCTTCCGGCGGATCAGTTTCAATAGCGCCGTTGCCGTTTAAGTGCAAAACTTCCTCGGCGAGAAATGCTGCGACCGCGGAAATGGTCGGATAATCGAACAGCAATGTCGCGGGCAGCGCGCCGTCCAGTTCCAGCCCGCCGCCGATGGCGTTGCGCAATTCGACGGCCATGAGTGAATCGAGGCCAATGTCGTGCAACGGCTGTTCTACATCCACCCCCTGATTGGCCGCGAGTCCCATGATTTTTCGCGCCTGGTCGTGAACGTAATCGAGCAGAATCTGCTCGGATTTCTCAGGAGCCGCATCCGCCAATTGCTCGCGGATTTTCACTTCGCGCTTTTTCGACGGCGCCGTTTTTTCGGCTTCCGCTGGAAGGAGTTTTTCGAGAAAAATTCTGGTTTTTGCATCGGAGTTCTGGCGGAACCACGCCCGCCAATCGATGGGCACAACGCCGATTTGCGGATTCGATTGACGCATGGCGTATTCCAACGCGCGCAACCCGTTTTCCGGTGAAATCGCTCGCACGCCCTGCCCTGAAACGCGCGCATCCACGCCGCGATCCGCCGCCGCGCCGATTTGCGACCACGCGCCCCAGTTGATGCTCAATCCCGGTAGCCCCAACCCCTGGCGACGATGCGCCAGCATGTCCAAAAACATGTTCGCGCCTGCGTGGTTTGCCTGGCCGCGATTGCCCATGAGCGAACCGTAGGAAGAATAAAGCACAAAATGGTCGAGATCGAGATTTTTTGTGTGCTGGTGCAGCAGCCAGCCGCCGTGGACTTTTGGCGCAAGCACGTACTCGAAACGATCCCAACTTTGCTGCAAAATCGCGCCGTCGTTCAGCACGCCCGCCGAATGAAAAACGCCTTTCAGCGGCGGCATTCTTTCGGATATGATTTCAAACGCTTTCGCCACGTCTTCCGGTTGCGAGATGTCGCCTTGCAAAATTTCGATTTGCGCTCCTTGTTCTCGCCTTGCCGCGATTTTTTCTCGCGCAATTTCACTCGGATCGCTGCGCGCCATCAGCAAAAGACGTCGCGCGCCGTGCTCGACCAGCCATTCAGCGGTCAGAAGTCCCAGCCCAGCCAGCCCGCCGGTGATGAAGTAGGTTGCGTTGTGGCGGATCAAAACCTCCGCCCCATCCACCACGTCATTCTCGTTACTCGCCGCCTTGTCATTCCCGCGCAGGCGGGAATCCAGGACTTTCGCACCGCCACTGGATTCCCGCCTGCGCGGGAATGACGTAGTGGAGGTTAGCAGGGAAAAGTTTGGATCAGATTGCGTGTCATGTTCGACCACAATTTTCCCAATATGCCGAGCCTGCTGCATAAACCGGAACGCTTCTTCGGTCTCAGACGCCGGGAAAGTCTTATGCGGCAGCGGTTTCAAACCGCCCGCTTCAACTTCGCGCATCACTTTGGCCAAAATTGATTTAATCAACCCAGGCTCTTCTTCAGAAGCTTTGGCGAGATCGACGATTTCGTAGACGCTGAGGTTTTTGACCTTGCGCGCTTCTTCCGCGCTCCAAATCCCGCGCCTACCGATTTCGATGAAACGCCCGCCGTTTTTAACAACGCTGAGCGTTTTTGGAATGAAATCGTCGCTGAGCGAATTCAGCACGAGATCGACGCCTTCGCCGTTGGTGATTTGTTCAATTTCTTCGGCGAAATCGAGCGTGCGAGAATTCATAACATGATGCACCCCAAGCGATTTGAGGAAGTCGTGTTTTTCATCGCTGCCCGCCGTGCCGAAAATTTCCGCGCCTGCTTGTTTGGCGATATTCACCGCCGCCAGACCGACGCCGCCAGCCGCCGCGTGAATCAAAACACGGTCGCCTTTTTGGATTTTTCCGAGCGTGTGCAGACAGTACCAGGCCGTCATGTAAGCGCTTGGAATGGTTGCGGCTTCGGTAAACGAAAGCGCGTCCGGTTTGCGAACGACCAGATTCGCGTCCGTCGTCACGAACGAAGCAAAAGCGCCCGTCGCAATGCCTGTCACTGTGTCGCCAGGCTGGAAACTTTGTACATTTTTGCCGACCGCCGTTACAATTCCTGCGCATTCGCCGCCCAGCATTTCCGCATCGCCACCGGGATACATGCCGAGCGTTTTCAGCACATCACGAAAGTTCAAACCGGTCGTAGCGACACGAATTTCGACTTCATACGCGTCCGGTTCGCGGCGCTCAATTGGTGCATAATTCAATGTGTCGAGCAGACCGGGTTTGTCGATTTTCAAACGAACCGACGGCGCGTTTCCCAACGATTCCGGTTGGCCATTTTTTTGAAATTCATGCCGAGACAACCGTGCAACCAGCCGCTCGTCGTTGCGAAACGCGATTTGGTCTTCCTTCGAATCGGCGTTGATTTCGCGCAGAAAATTTTCGAATCCATTTTCCGCCGTCGAATCGAGATCGACGCGCGTGCAATGCAATTCGGGGTGCTCCAACGCTATGACTTTGGCGAATCCCCACAACGGCGTATGGACGAGACCTGTCTCGTAACTCTCCTCCACGTCATTCCCGCGCAGGCGGGAATCCAGTGGTTTTGCACGGCCCATAGATTCCCGCCTCTGCGGGAATGACATAGATGAGAGAGTCGGGAATGACGTAGGAGTCGATGGTTTTGAGTCATCGCGCACAGCCTGCGCGCTGTTCGTCAACACCCAAAGTCGCGGCATTTTCGCGGCGCCAGAGCGAATCATCGCCTGCGCAATATGCAGCAAGCCGGCACCGGTTTTTGCCTGAGTGTTTTGCAACGATTCCAGAGAACAGCCATCCCCGCCGTTCTCTTCCAACGCCCAGCCGTAAATCACCTGCGAAATCGGCGGCGTTGCGGAAGATTCAATTTGCTCGAAAACTCGCCGAAAATCATCGGGTTGCGCGGGATCGATGACGAAGTGATTCTCATCGTTCATCTCAAATTCCGCTCCGGCGGAAATGACGACAGCGCGGTCGCCGTTTTTCGCGGCAAGCTCTGAAATTTGCTTTCCAGCGCCTTCTTCATCCGCGAAAATCAGCCACGTGTTCGATTCCTTTTCAGAAGATTTTTGTTGAGAGCTGCGCGCGATAATCATGGCGTGTTGCGAAAGCGCGGAACCGGCGGTTTGCGCTTCATCAGATGCGTCAGGCAGAACGCACGGCTCGCTAAATCCTTGCGCTTCAAGAAACGTTTTCCACGCTTCGCCGGAAATCAGCGGATAATTCGGGCGCAAATCCGTGTCGGTAAATTTCCACCAGCCCTCGGTTAAACCAAACGTGAGATCGACCCAACGCTGCGGCGCGATTCCTTCCAGCAAAATCAATGCGCCGTTCGGGGCGAGCATTTGCTTGACGCGCTCAAGGCATTGCCCCAAATCCGCCGTCGCGTGCAGCACATTGGCGGCGATGATCACGTCGAATTCTCGTCCGTTAAAACCTTGCTCGGAGGGCGGCAATTCGGCGTCCAGCGTTTTGTATTCGACGAAGGGGAATTCGGCGAACTTCTCCGCTGCTTTTTGCAAGAAATAAGCGCCAACGTCAGTGAAAGTGTACTCCGTCCGCTCCGGCGGCAGGTACGGCAGCACAAAAGTCGTTGTCCCGCCGGTTCCCGCGCCAATTTCGAGAATGCGCAATTTTCCGTCTGATGGCAGTTCTGCGACGAGCTTTTGAATCGCACTTTCAACAAGCCCATTCAATGCTTCCATCAGCGGCGATTGGCGGTAGATTTTTTCGAGAATTTCGACCGAGCCGTCCGGGAAAAGCAGTTGCAGCGGGTCTTGGCTTCCGGTCAAAACTTCGGCGAGTCGCGCGCCGCATTTTGCCGTTAGTTCGATCTCCGCTTTGCACGCATCGAAATTGTGTGCAAGCTTTGTCGACGACTCCGCCGGATTTTGAAAGCGCGGCGATTCGATAACGCGAAAACCGTTTCCGCTCGTTTCCAGCCAACTGGTTTCGCAAAGCATGTCGAGCAATCGCCCGAATAATCGGCGATGGTTTTGGATAACGCCCAATTCGTCCGCCAGCGCTTTTGGGGAAAACGCTTTTCCGGATTGAAAATCGAACCCAAGCTTTTGCAACGCCGCCGCGACGAATTCACAGCAGATGTTTTCGAGTTTTGGCAGAACCTCGCTGTATTCCCGCAAGGCGTCCTTCGCAATCAATTGCGGCAAAACCGCCTGCGAAGCGCTCGTCAGCACGTTCGGTGCAGCCAATTGCGCAGCGAATTCGTTCTGCAAAGCAAGCGTCTGTTTTTCCCAGACGATTTCGTAAAACCAATCAGAAAGATCGTCCTGCTTGCCACGATTTAACGCCGCCGCCGTGGTTCTTTTCACCAGAAAACCGCGAATTTCAGCGACCAATTCGCCGCCTTCCGAATAAATTTTATAGTCGCCCGAAAAAGTCTCGGCATTGGCGCTGCCGGAAGGTTGCAGCTTCATATGGCTCCAAAGCGCGCCATTTGGTTTTTGGTAAAAATTCGTGGATTCGACGCTGAGCGGCAAGTAGGTGTCGTCTTCGCGCAAATCATCATTTTCCGGCCACGCGCCAACGAGCGGATGCAGGCAAGCGTCGAGCAAGGCCGGGTGGAAATTGTAGTTATCGAATTCCGTTGTCAGCGCGTCGGGAATTTCAATCTTGCCGAGTGCTTCATTTTCGCCGCAATGCAGTTCCGTCATCGCGCAGAACGTCTCGCCGAATGCTACGCCGCGCATTTTCATTTGCGCGTAGTAATCGTCGTGCCCGATCTGTTTTGTGCAGCGTTTCAGGATTTTTTCGCGTTGGAAATCTTGCGTACTTTGGGCGGAGTCTCGTTGCGAGACCTTTCCTTTTGAATGCAGACGATAGCCTTGCGCTTCGCTCTCATCGATTGAAATCAATTCGAATGCCCGCACGCCGTCTTCTTCAGGTAAAAAAACGAACTGAACTTGCGTCGGTTTTTCATCATCCAAAATCAGCGGTTCTTTGATGATTACGTCATTGATTTCCGCTTCATTCTTCAAAATAAGTTTTGCCGCCGAGAGCGCCATTTCGAGATGCGCCGTCGCCGGGACGACGATCATGTCATGGACGATGTGATCTTTGAAAAACTTCGCGTCATCCGGTCGCAAATTGGCTTCAAAAACGATCTTTTCGACCAGCGGCGACTGCGTGCTTTTATGCAGCAAAGGATGAATTTTCGGCTCAGACGCGCCGTTCAGATGATGCGGCGATTGCACGATGTCCGGCCAAAAACGTGTACGCTGAAACGGGTAGGTCGGGATTGAAATTTTTCGGCGGTTGTAGGGTTCGTCAAAAGCTCTCCAGTCAATGTCGATGCCTTGCACGAACAGAGCGCCAAGAGATTCAAGCATTTGCTGCCAGTCGTCGCGACCCTTGCGCAGCGAGGGCAGCCAACGGCCAAATCCTTCTTCAAAACAGCGCGCGCCCATGCCAAGCAGCGTCGGCGTCGGCCCGATTTCCAGAAATGCCTCAACGCCGGATTCCTGCAATTTTTGCATCGCGGCGAGAAACTGCACAGGCTGGCGCAGGTGGCGCGTCCAGTAATCCGCGTCGAGATTTTGGTCGGGCGTGACGAAATCGCCGGTTAAATTTGAGAGCAGTCTGAGCTTCGGTGTTTTGAATTCAAATTGTTTAGCGAAAGTCGTGAATTCGTCCAAGATTGAATTCATCAACGGCGAATGAAAGGCGCTGGAAACGACCAATTCGCGAAATTTAATTTCTTCTGAAACGCACTTTTGCTGAATTTCCGCGACGGCTTGTTTTTCGCCGGAAATCACCGTGTTCGCCGGACCGTTGATCGCGGCGATTGAGACGTTTTCTTCAAATCCGGCAATTAGCGCGCGCGTCTTTTCTTCACTGGCAAAAATGGCCGTCATCGCGCCGCTTGCGGTCGCGGAATCCATCAGCCGCCCACGCTCGGCGATAAGCTTCAAACCTTCTTCCAGACTAAAAACGCCCGCCAGACACGCCGCGACATACTCGCCGACGCTATGCCCCATCACCACCGACGGCTTGATTCCCCACGACATCCATAAAT
>CAXHAT010000113.1:0-25857 GCA_964014485.1 uncultured Deferribacteres bacterium | reverse complement strand
TTTTCGATTTTCATGGGCTAAGTTCTTTATTTTCAAGGAACAGACAACACTTTTTACCCTAAGTCTCATTTTTTCAAAAACTTAAGCCCGAAAAATCGCCTGTTAAAAAATTAGCAGAAATCGCTGTCGGAATTGACATGACTTAAAAATAGAGAAATCATACAGTTACGCAACGGAAATTTCACCAAAAATTTTTCGCCGCTTAAACGCTTATAAAAACAACAGTTTAAAAAGGCCAAAAAAATGTGTACGATGCGGGACACTATTGGAAATCGGTTTTCAGTCGCCCTTTCCGCGCGACAAGGGATATTGTTAGAACAAGGCAAACGTCTTAAAATCAACATGTTGGGTCAATTTCGCGATTTCCGAAAAACCCTTGTGACAAAAAACAGGGGGCGCTGTCGGGATTTATCGGGCTTAAGTTCAATATTTTATGCGTGGGGACAGATCGGAAATCCGACCGCCCTGCTGACATTTCCTGTTGATTTGAGCAGCGTTTCGAGCATTCCTAATAAGCGCTTTAAGCAAAAATAAAACAGGAGCTTGACGCTCATTATACGCCAAAGTCCACTTTCGGAATGCGGCCGTTTTTGCCAAAAACCAACAAACTCAGCGCCGGTTTCAAGTTAGATTTTCGCGTCAGGCCCACACGAAAACCTGGCTATTTTTCTCCATTTCCGCAAACGAGAACTGACGACGCTGGATACATTCCAAACGCGAGAGCCGAAACTTTGGGATGTTCCCGGCGCGGGGACTGCCATTTCTGACAGCGGGAAGCACGGAGTCGCTTTGAAGAAATTTTAAGGATGTAGAGCCGCGATGCATCGCGGCTCTACCAGAGTGGGGGAAATTAGTCTAGCGCGATTCGGAGCTTGTCTACCACGTCGGCGACGCCGGGGACGAAAAGCGCCGTACGGACGGCTGCGTCTTTATCTTGCCGGTTCCTGACCGCGCCTTTGAGGGTGACTTTGCCGCCGATGGAACGAATGTTAATTTTGTAGCCGCGATCCATTTGAATTTTTTCGCGCAGGGCGAGAAGGACGGCGCGCTCAATGAGCGGATCGTTTTTGTTTTCGCCGTCTCTTATTTTGAGCTTGTTTCTAATCGCATTGACCCCCGGCGCGTTTGCAACGATTTCCTCGGCTTGATGACGCTGTCCCCAGCTTGAGACTTCGCCTTTTAAAACGGCTTTACCTCCGATAATCAAGACTTTCACGCGCGAATAATCAAAATTTTTCAACGGGTAGTTCGCGAGCTTTTCCTGCACGGATTTTTCAAGGCGCTTGTCTGAAATTTCGCCTGTCTTCACCCAAATTTCATTTTTGACCGTGCGGACTCCGGCAATGTTGCTCACCGTCTGTTCCGCCCAACGCTTTTGCGCGAGCGACGCCACCACGCCGCGCAAGCGGGCTTTTCCCTGAATAACGCGAATCGACAAATCCGCGGCGTTCAGACGGTTATCGCTCAAGAATTCTTTCTGTATTGCAGCGGCCAGCAGCGAATCGGAACCGACTTGCGTCTGGGCAAAAACGGTTTGTGAGAATAATACGAAAAATAGAAATATTGTGCGTTTCATCAATGACATATCGGCCTCCCTGCCATATTATGAATGATGAAATTTTTTGCGGATTAACACCCCATCAGTTCAATATTTACCGGCATTCAATGCTGTTGCCGAGATATTTATTCGTTTTGCCCGGCAGGTTGCTATATTTCTTCTTGTAACTGATGTTACGCGGCTGGCCAATGATATGGCATTTGATTGAAAGCTTTGCTCTATGCGTCATTCCTGCGGAGGCAGGAATCCAGTGGCCGTGCACCATTTTCTGGATTCCTGCCTCCGCAGGAATGACCTTGAAAAGAAATTTGAGAGTCAAAAAGCACTTTTTTCAGGACGACACAACTCGGCCGGAAATCAATCTACGAAATGCAATATTCGCAAACACGTAACATCAGCTTGTAATCCGTCGTTTTAAACGAGCTTGGGAAAAAGAAAATGTACGCAGTTCATCTGGGAGAAAAATTAAGCGTTCAAAACTTGCCTGAACCGGTTCCGTCGGCAGGCGAGGCGCTGATTAGAATTCGCGTTGCCGGGATTTGTAAAACCGACCTGGAGTTGGTGAAGGGCTACATGGGGTTTCAGGGCGTTTTGGGCCATGAATTTGTCGGCGAGGTTGTCGGCGGGGCGGACGCGTCCTGGTCAGGCAAACGAGTCGTCGGCGAGATCAACCTGGGCTGTGAAAAATGTGATTGGTGCGGTCGCGGCATGGAGCGCCATTGCCCCAACCGCAGCGTTTTGGGCATTTTGAATAAGGACGGCGCGATGGCGGAATATCTCACGCTGCCGTACGGCAATTTGCTCGAAGCGCCGGAAGACCTGTCGGATGAACTGGCCGTTTTTACCGAGCCCTTGGCGGCGGCCTGCGAAATTGCGGAGCAAGTACATTTACAGCCAGGTATGGATTGTCTGGTGATCGGTGACGGCAAGCTGGGGCTTTTAATCGCACAGACTTTGCGCGTTTGGAACTGTCGCGTGACTTTATTGGGCCGTCATGAGAGCAAACTTGCTTTGGCGGCGACAAAAGACGTTCGAACCACGGTTGATCCTGATTCGCTGGCGGCAAAATACGACATGGTTGTTGACGCGACCGGCGCCAAGGAGAGCTTTCCGCTCGCGGTTTCCAAGACCAAGCCGCGCGGCGTTTTTGTTTTGAAAAGCACTTACGCCGGAGAGGTTGATTTTAATCTCGCGCCGATTGTGATCGACGAGATTCAAATGATCGGTTCGCGTTGCGGTCGATTCGCACCGGCGCTTGATTTGTTGAAAAGAGGACAAATCGACGTTGAGCCGATGATTCACGCCAGGCACTCAATTAAAGACGCATTGGCCGGATTCGAAAAAGCCAGAACTCCAGGGGTCTTAAAGGTTTTGTTATACAATGAATGAGTTAATTGTCGAACTTGGGGAAGACAGCTACCCGATTTTTATCGGACATGGGACGCTGTCACTTTTGCCGGAGAAATTGCATGAGCTAAAGGCGCCGGAGCGGTTTGTGGTGATCACGGACAGCGAGGTGGACGCACTTTACGGGATTGATTTCTTGAACGACCTACAAGCCGCCGGGCTTGAGGCGATTAAATGCGTCGTAACTGCCGGGGAAGCATCGAAACGGCTCGAAATTTATGACTGCGTAATCACGCAGATGTTAGAAAAACGCGTTGGACGCGACTGGGGCGTGATCGCGCTGGGCGGCGGCGTGGTCGGCGATTTGGCCGGTTTTGTGGCGGCGACTTTTATGCGCGGCTTGCCGTTTTTTCAAGTTCCCACTTCACTGCTGGCGCAAGTCGACGCCAGCGTCGGCGGCAAGGTCGGGATTAATCACCCGCTCGGTAAAAACCTGATCGGTGCGTTTTATCAACCGAAATTGGTCTGGATCGATACGGCGGTTTTACAAACGCTGCCGGAGCGTCAGATCGTTGCCGGTTTTGCGGAGATTGTCAAACACGGGATCATTTTTGACGAGCGTCTTTTCCGATTTTGCGAACAGCGTCTGGATGACGTGCTCAATCTTGAGGCGGACGTTATGCAAGAATTGATTTCCCGAAGTTGCGCGATCAAAGCGGACATTGTTCGTCAGGATGAAAAAGAACACGGGGTGCGCGCACTGCTTAATTTTGGTCACACAATCGGCCATGGCCTGGAGGCCAGTTTTTCTTATGGCGGGATCCTGCATGGGGAAGCCGTTTTTTGGGGTATGCTCATCGAGGCGAACATCGCACGGCGAATGCGTCTCCTTCCTTCCGACCAATTCGATAAAATTGAACGTTTTTTTTATCGAATTCCGCTAAAAACTTCAATAGCCGGTATTAAGGCTAACGAACTATTTCTACTCATGCAATCCGACAAAAAGGCGAAAAACAAGCGCCTGCGTTTTGCGCTTCCAGTGCAAATTGGCGCCGCAAAAATCACGGATCGCGTGGGAGATGAAATTTACCGTTCGGCGTTGGATGAAATTCAGGACAAGAATTGGAAAGCTTAATTGTCCGAAGCCTGACAGTGTTTCTCAAAAGGACGCCAGGACAAGCGGCTGAGACTTGAGAATTCAACCTGTTTCGGTTTAAAAATCGCTTCAGAATCTTGCGTTTTCGCCCCCTGACTGTGGCACAGAGTTTGACATTAAGGGAGCTCAATTAAATTCACACCACGGGTAAATCGAGCTTGAGAGTTTCCAAATGAAAGAACTTTTGTATTTTTCCTTCGCAGAGATGATGGTTCGCGTCGAATATAACAAGGAAGCGAATTCGCTTCGGTATACGTCGCACCGGCAGATCACTTACGGAGAAAGGGTGATCATCGAACAATACCTGTTGACGAATTTCGCCCTCAAGACCGAGTATTATCGCAAAAACCCCGCGCTGTTCATCTATCTCGGCGTTGACAAAAAACTTGTTAAAGATCTCAATATGTTCCACTTAAAGAACACGCTCAAATCGCTTTCGGAGAAGGAAAAAGACGTTAAAAGTTCGGTTGATAATTTGATTAATCAATCGATGGAAAGCTTCTACTTCAATAAGATCGGCGACAAAATTTTGGAGATCAGGGGGGATTTGGCGAACGACTTGAATAATGAAACCATTCAAGATCACAAGCTCAAACTTGAAGAGCTTGTTGAAGCTTATAATCAATATACGGAAGATAAAATTGATGTAACGCAGGTCGTACCAGCCGATCTGCAGAGCCATCTGCACCTTGCTCCGGAGTCAAGCCGACTAAGCGAAGATTCCGCCGAGCAAGCGGAGTTTTAGGGCAGTAGTCTTGGAGCTTTGCGTCTGGTTCTTAAGTAAATTTCTCTTCGTAAACGAGCACGGACGCTCATTGGAACATCGAAGGACAATGGAATGACTAGATTCACTTTAAAATGCGCCGTTTTTTTGGCGTCTATCAGTATTTTTACTTCCCATGTGTATGGTCAAGGATTGAAAAACACGTGGGGCTTTGGAGCCAATGTAGGTTTACAGCAACAGCACAGCGCCTGGTTTTTGACCCCGCGCAGCTTGGGCGGAGAAGCTTTTGTAAGCCGCGGCTTAGGCCAAAAAACAGCTTTAAATCTAACCCTTGGCTACGCGCCGACACAATTCACCCCCGATGCAGTCAACGTTGGCTTTATCAACACACCGGCGGGCTTGGTTAACGGCGTCGGCACGACCGATCTCTTTTTCGCCGACTTAACTCTGACCCAACATTTAGCCAAAATCGGAGCTGTTTCACCATTTATTCAAGGCGGCGTTGGCGCCGTAGCTTTTAGCTCCAACGCCTGGCAAGGCGGCGCTCGTTTTTTTGATGCGGAGCTCATTCTTGGCGGCGGACTTCAGGTCTTTGCAACCAATAACATCGCTTTTCAAGTGTCGGCTAATGCAAAATTAACGACCAGCGACAATCTGGACGCCGTCTCAAGGCCTGACGAACAAACCTTCACCACGGGTTTGGCCAAGACGCTGCCCGACGCCTACATCACGGCGCGCGCCGGATTGACTTTCTATATTTCGAAAAAGAAGACGACGCTTGAGAAGGAAATCTTTACTGACGACCTGACGCTTGAAGATCCGCAGGAGCAAGAAGGCGATTTGCTGTTGGGTTTTGAGGATGAAGGTCAGGAAGAAGCCGTCGGAGAAGAAGGCGAAGAATATCAGGATTTTCTCGCCAGATTAAACGCCCTCGACGACGGCAACACCGGCGACCTCACCGAAAGCGGCAAAACCGACGTCCGCAACGTGAACATGGAAGAATACCTCCGGCTAAAGTCACGAATGGACGCCTTAAGCTCGGCGATTGAAGATCGCGAAAGTGAAATTATGGAATTGCAAACTGATCTCGGTCCCGCCGATTCGCCGCGTCGCGATATGTTCAGCGTTTCCGGGCCGATTGAAGTGACCGATTTTTCTAACGCGTACGAAACCGGCTTGAGCAACTTTTACAGCCGGCGCTACGCCAACGCAATTTCCATTTTCCAAAAATTGCTGGAGCGTTATCCGAACCATTCTCTGGCCAGCAATTGCGAATACTGGATTGGCGAGAGCTACTTCAATCAAGGCGAATATCTGCAATCGATCCAGGCGTTCGACCGAGTGGTTCAATATCCGAACTCTTTGAAAAAAGACGATTCGGTGCTCATGGTTGGTCGCGCTTATCTCGCCCTCAATCAGAAAGACCAGGCTGAAGCCGCATTTACGCGCTTGATTCGTGAGTTTCCGGACAGCGAGTTGGTTGTGAAATCAGAGGAATATCTAAGAAAACTATAGACTTAGTCGATTTTTTTTTCTATCTTCGCCAGCATTCAGCATAGTTTAGACATCTCGGGCCACCCCAGGAAAATTTCTGCGCGGTGGCTTTTTTTTGGCGTCGTGAGGAGAGAACAGTGTCAGCCCAAGAACAGACTTTCAAAACGCCCGTCACCATCCTGGTTGTTGATCCCAACAAATCTTACCGGGAAATCACCCGCAAAATGCTCTTGTTCCATGATTCGTCGTATGTGATCGATGACACGGATTCGATTCAGCAGTCTCTGAAACAGGTGCTGCGGCGCGACTACGACGTCATTTTGGCAAATCACCAATTGACGGACGGCGACGCTTTTGTCTTGCTGCAAACCCTGAAAACCGAAAAGCTCGACGTCCCGGTGCTCGTTTTCTTTGAAGAAGGAAACGAAGAAGAGGCGCGCAGTGCAATTGAGGCCGGGGCGGTTGACTACATCATCAAATCTCGCGGCTATTTGACCGCACTCCCTTTTACCGTCAACAAAGCGTTAGAAAAACACGCTTACAAGCAAAAACGGGAAACGTTCGAGCAGGTCGGCGCACAGGACGATCCGTTAGTCGCCAAAGGATATTTCATCCTGAATCAAAAAGGGCGATTTCTTTCCGCGAATCCCGGCATGGTTGCGATCACCGGTTATTCTGAAGATGAAATCACCGAACTGAGCATTTTAGACCTGATCCCCAAAGGCGGAGAGTGGGAACTTTTTCAATGGCTGCAAAGCGTTGAGTCCGGCAAAGAGAAAACGCGTTTCCGGACGACCTTGACAGGGAAATTCGGCACGATGACGCCGGTTTCCTTAAAACTGAATCCCGTTCGTGATTCGTTTGATCGCCTGAAAAGCTATCGCGGAGAAGTCGAAGTCATCGATGGAAGCATTGACGACGCGGACGACGCAGAAGAAAACTTTCATGATTTTATCGCCCAAATCTGGGACGTTGCGGAAGCGTCGCGAAACGATGCGACGCCTAAATTGTTGGGCAGGCTGGCGCAATTGAGTTGCCAGGTTTTCGGTTTTGAGCGCGCCACGGTTGCGATATTTGACCGCGCGAAACGCGCCTATGTAAAAGTCGCCATGTTAGGCTACTCAGTCCCGGACGAATCCGAGCGTCGCCGACTCGAGGTTCCCAGCGACGTGATCGACGGCATTTTCGCCAGACGCCATCGGACGAAGATTCTTTATTACGATCAGGATAGCCGGACGGACATGCCGCGCGGGCTCGAAACACTCATGCCTGAGCGTCGCTCTCAATCGCGCCCCGAATCTGCAAAATGGCATCCGCGCGACGTTCTGCTGATTAATCTGGCCGACAATGAAATGCGCTCGTACGGCTATTTCTCGTTAGACACGCCAATTGATGACGCCGTCCAGGATAGGCGCTTTTTTGACCGATTGGAAGCGTTCAGCGCTTTGGTCTCGATGGTTGTTGAAAACCACGCGCGCGGACTCGAGCAAAACCGCAAAAGCCGCAGGCTGACGCAAGCTTTGGTGACCAGCAATATTTTCAAATTGTACCTGGGGATGCAGGATTTGCTCAAAGAAGTCGTCTGGTCGATCAAGTTCAGCCTGGATTTCAATATGGTTGCGCTGATGTTGATCAGCGAAAAAAGCGGCAAAGCGGAAGTGCAGACAGTTGCGTGTGACGACAAGATCAAAACGAGTCAATTGCAATCTTTCAAGCTGGAGTTGCGTGATTTCATGAACTTGCTGAAACCGGAAAATCAATCCGGCAAAAGCTTCTATATTGAAAAGGCGCCGAGAGCGCTGCAATCTTTCAAGCAAGTTTATTACATGGGCAAGACCTTCCCTCCCACCCGACTTGAGGGCGAGTGGCCCCGAGACGCCATGCTTTTCGCGCCTCTAAAATCCAGATTTGGAAAAGTCATGGGCGCCATCTTCATCGACGACCCGGCGGACATGGCGGAACCAAGCAAAGAAAGCGTGCGTACGCTGGAAATCCTTGCGACGCAGGTGTCGGTCGCCATCGAAAACCGCTTGATGTACGTTGAAGCGAAGAGAATGGCGAACGGTCGCATGAATAACAATCACACGGCTCCCACGCCGCATCGAGCGCCTAGCAATGGCCCAAGTTTTGAGAACAAAATGTACAGCCGCCGTTCATTGTGGGATAAATTGTTTAAAGAATGATTCCTTGCCGCAACGAAAAGATTGCACAGTCACCCGCCCCAATGCATTCGAATCGCTCATTGCCCGTCCTGATAATCTCATTTATTTTTATAGCTTTCCTTGCTCAAAACTGCTCGGAGAGAACCCGCAGCAATCCGTTCGACCCTCAAAATCCTCTGACTTTGGGCAGGCCGGATCCGCCGGAAGTCATTTCAATTATCGACTCAGTTCGACTGCAACTTCCCCTCTATTCGCACGACGACATTCTATCTTATAATATTTATCGCAAATTGGCGGTTGAAAGTCGTTTCACAAAAATTGCCGAAGCCCCGATCGCAGACGCCGTCTTTTGGGACGTCGGCGCTTCATTCGACGTGGAAAGATTGTATCGTATTTCGATTTCAACGGATTCTTATGAATCGCCGCCGTCTGATTCCGTTCAGATACGGCCGGGACCAACGTTCGTCTGGGCCCTCGACGCCGAGACTGGCCGCGTTTCCAAGCTTTCACACGACGGCAGGCATGAAGTGCTTCGAACAAGTCTCTTCATCGAACCTTTTGCATTTACCATAAATGCCAGAAGACAATTCGGCGTCATTGCGGATTTCTTCTCCCCACAGCTTTTTATTCTAAATCTGCGTACCGGGGAACTCGGCGAAAGCATTCTTGTCGGGCGAAGAGTCACCGATATCGCATTGAACGAATTTGACAACACGATTTGGGTGTTCAAGCAAGATTCATCATTTATCAGGAAAATAGATTTTGCAGGCAGGACGCAATTCGAGATCACTGATTTACAAGAGCCGCGCGATGTGGCTCTGAATCCCCAGACCAGCTCGATTTGGGTTGCTGAAAAACGCGCCGCACGCATAAGAGAATTCAATCGAAACGGTCAAAACATAACGACAAGAACGGGGTTTGCAAATATCCAATCCCTCGCCGTTTTTGAACAAAACGGCGCTGTTTGGGTCGCAGATAGCAACGCCGTCCATATTTTTGAACCTGACGGCGCCGCTGAACTGACCACAATCTCTGGGTTCGGCTTGGCGGAAAAGCTTGCCGTCGACCAAGCTTCCGGCGCATGCTGGGTGATCGATTCCGGCGGTGATTTCAGGAACTCCGAACTCATCAAAATTTCAAAAAACGGCGACATTGAGTTTTCGGTCGCCGGTTTGGACGCGCCAAGAGATTTGGCGGTGAATAATTTTAACGGGTACTGCTTTGTCGCGGAGGCGGGCGCCAGAAAGCTCGCACAATTCAATAATTTTGGCGAACAAATAAGTGGCTTGACGGCGCGAGGCGCTTTCGTAAAGGTGGTTATCGAAGATCGTTCGAGACTAAGATAGACGACAGCAGAAACGATGTTTTCAGATGGATGGACAAATGCTTAGATGCTGGAATAGCGGTTCTTCCACACGGTCTGGAAGACGGGCTAAAAAGCTTTTTTTCTTTGCATTTAACGATTGTAATTGATATTAATTATGCGCTGAAAATGTATGAGCAGATTACGGTTTTTCAAATATAGGTCAAAGGAGTGTTTGCATGGATGGATTTGACGTAACTCAACGCGATGACGGCGGAATAGCCGTTTTGTATCTGAAGGGCTTCCTCGACGCTCATACCGCTCCTATTCTGGAAAACGCTCTCGAAAAATGCGTTAATGAACAAAAGTTCAGAATCATCGTAAGCTTCGCCGAATTGACATACATCAGCAGCGCCGGGCTTGGCGTTTTTATGGGCTTTATTGAAGAAATTCGTCAGCATGAAGGGGACATAAAATTATCGAGCATGTCGGAAAAGATTTTCCGGGTTTTTGATCTTCTTGGTTTCCCAGCTCTCTATGATATAACAGATACGGACGAAGAAGCGAAAGCGAAATTCGAAAATTGAGTAAGGCCGGGTAGCTAGTGCGGCGTTTTTGTCGGAAGCCCTTGAGGGCGTCAAGCGAGGTGTAAGAAGTTTGCCGAAAACAAAGAAGACATATCAATTAAAACTCCCGGGGCAATCGGACGTCCTTGAAATTGTCCGGGATTTTGTCACAAGGATCGCTCACAAGATCGGTATTGAGAGCGCTGAAATCGATAAAATTGAACTCGCCGTTGACGAAGCCTGCGCCAACGTTGTTAAGCACGCCTACGCAGTCCAAAATTCAAAACGCAAAGCCCAACCCTTGGAAGTCTCAGTTACGGTCGATCCAAAACAATTTGTGATCGTTGTTTCAGATAAAGGCAAGGGGTTTGATTACAGCAAACACAAGTCCTTGGATATGGAACAATATCGGGCGGAAAAGAAACGCGGCGGGCTTGGCATTCACTTGATGCGTACGCTGATGGACGAAATTGAGTATTCAATTGAGCCCGGCAAAAAGAACGAGGTCAAGTTGATAAAATACATTTCGGATTAACCGCACGTTTTGAATCATTTTCCAGAGCCAAAGATTTGAGGGAAAATTGCAAGCCACAACGCCCGCCGAATTGAGCAAAGAACAAGACCGCCGCATAGTTGAACTTAAAAGCCTGTTTGAGTTTGGAACAACTCTCAACACTTCTCAAAACCTCAAGACAGTTCTCGATACGCTTCTCCTCGCGCCCATGGGACGCTTGCTGATTACGCAAGGCGCCATCCTTCTCAAAAAACAATCATCGGAATATGAGTACACCGCCGTTAAGGGCTTGCCCAGAAAGCTCATCGGCGAAAAAGTATACGTTCAGGCGGATTGCAAAAAGCCCGCGCTCATTGATGAAATTAAGGACGCGGAAGCGCAAGAAGCCTTTAAATGCAACGCTCTCAGCCTTATCTGCCCGATATTGAGCCACGATAATTGCATTGGCCTTTTCCTGCTTGGGGCGAAACTCGGCAACATACCATTCACAAAAAAAGACATCGAGTATATTTCTTCGCTGGCAAATCTCGCCGCTCCCGCCATTCAAAACAGCAAATATATCGCTGAATTGGACGAAAAAAATCGGCAACTGGAAAAAAGCAACCAGGAGCTGAACACTGTCAACGAAATACTGAAAGAGCTAAACACGGCGGATGACGCCGACAGCGTGGCGAATATCAACAGAATTGCCACGACGCTTGCTTATGCCGTCATGGGCGAAATGATGGTGCAGCGGTGTATTATCTTGCTTGAAGATCCAGACGACGATTTGTTTAAGCCTACAATAGTAAAAGGTTTACGAAAAACGCCGGAGCTTGGTGAAACTTTTGACAAGCTCACGGCGAAATTGCGCGCAACGCTGAAAGGCGTTTTAACCGAAAGTCTTGAGGACGCTGAAGTGCGGGACGTTCTCGACAATCTTGGCGTCGGCATGCTCACGCCGCTGATGCACAAAAGCGAAATGCGCGGCATGATTCTGGTCGGCGGGCGATTCGGGCCGGAACCGTTCCGTGAAAACGACTTGAAGTTCTTGGACGCTATCGGCAACACAGCGATGAGCCCGCTCGAAAACGCACGGCTTGTCGGTGAAAAGATTGCGCGCGAACGCCTTGAGGAAGAGCTTGCGATTGCAAAGAACATTCAAATTGGACTCTTGCCGAAAACCGAACCTAGCTGCTCCGGATTTGACTTTCACGGCATGAATGTGTCTTCATTACAGGTGGGCGGCGACTACTATGATTTTATTACTATCGATGAAGATCGCATCGCGTTTGCCATCGGCGACGTTTCGGGCAAAGGCGTCGGCGCATCGCTTTTGATGGCAAATTTGCAGGCGAGTTTGCATGCAATGATCGATGCTGATAAACCGCTTTCCGCAATCGTCGCGAAAATCAATAATATCATTTATCAAAACACGCCGCTCGATAAATTCATTACATTTTTCGTGGGTATTATCGATACAAGCAAACACGAGATGACCTATGTCAACGCCGGACACAACCCGCCCTATATTTTTACCGACGGCGGCGAATTAAAAACGCTGGAGGTCGGCGGGCTGATTTTAGGCATGATGCCGGACGTACCATTTGAACAAGAAACAGTCAAGCTTGCATCAGGCGACTGGCTGCTGCTTTTTACTGACGGCGTCAACGAAGCGATGAATGAAGAGGGCGAAGAGTTTGAAGAGTATCGCATTGAAGATTTCATCCGCGAAAATCCAAAAAGTACGGCAAAATCCTTCGTGCTTGATCTTCACGACGCTGTCACAAAATTCTGTGGCGGCGCACAACAATCGGACGACATTACGATACTTGCAGTGGGGGTGAACAATCACAACTAAGACGAGCTTCAGGGATCAGGAAAAGTAACATGGCCAAAATCCTCGTCGTTGACGACGAAAAGAGCATTCGATTTTTACTCGCCGAAATTCTTCGAAAAGACAATCACGATATTAAAACCGCAGCAGACGGCTCGGAAGCTTGCAAATATCTGATGACCGAGCGTTTCGACCTCGTCTTGACCGATTTGCACATGTCGAACAAAGGGGGAATCGACGTCTTAAAATCAGCCAAGAAGAATGATCCGTTTCTTGAAGTTCTCATTCTGACGGCGCACGGCTCTATTTCCTCCGCCGTAGAAGCCATGCAGCTCGGCGCCTTCGAATATTTGACAAAGCCGCTCGACATGAAAGAGTTCCGCGTTAAAGTCAAGCAAGCGCTGGAACTGCGGCAAATGCGCCAAAAAATCGCCCAACAGCAAGCTGAATTGCAAGCGCATCAAGAAATGATCGCCAAAGACCTCAAGCTTGCCTCGCAAGTTCAAGAAAGCCTTGTTCCTCAGTCAATCTCGACCGACAGCTATGAAATTGCGGTGCGGTATGCGCCGATGATTGGAGTCGGCGGCGATTTTTCCGACGTTTATTACACAAAAGATGATGAAATTTATATCACTATTGTAGACGTCACCGGCCACGGTATTGCATCGGCGCTACTGGTTAATCGCACATGCATGGAAATCCGCAGATTGGTGCGCGAGCAGCTCGATCCCGACGAAATTCTACACCAATTGAACGATTTCATCATCGATTCTTTCATGGGCACCGGCATGTTCTTGACCATGTTTAGTTGTGCGCTGAATTTAGAGTCCGGCGAATTTCGGTACGCAGGCAGTGCGCACCCTGCCATCATTTTATGGCGCGAAACCAATCAGAATTTCGACATGCTCGAGTCACAAAACCCAATCATTGGATTTGACCGCTCAGAGCACAACACCTTCGAACAGAGCAAGACCGTCATCCAGCCCGGCGACAAACTTATGCTCTACACAGACGGCATTATCGAAGTCGAAAACGAAAAAAATGAACAATTAGGCGTCAACGGCGTCACTGAACTTTTCCAATCCGTCGCAGCAAAAGACGCAGCGACCATTGCGGACAAGGTTATCTCCGGGATGCGTGATTTTGTAAAAAAAGCACAGCGGGATGACATTTACTTGATTGCGCTTGGTTTAAAATGAGCCGATAAGAATTAGCGTTTCGCCAGTGTATGTAAATTTTTGAGGAGGGAGAATCATGACAAAACGAATTTATTTTTGCGCCATCTGTTTAGTCGTCTGGCTTTTTACCGGCTGCGCCTGGACGCCGCAAGAAAAGAGCGCGGAAAAACAGATCATCTCGTCGGCAAATGCGCCAAAAGCGATTGGCCCTTACAGTCAAGCCGTTCGCGTTGGCAACACGCTCTACTGTTCCGGACAAATCGCCATTGATCCTGCGACGGGAAAAATGATCAGCGGAACGATAGAAGAAGAAACAAGGCAAGTTTTGGAAAACCTCGGAGCCGTTCTCAAGGAAGCCGGGATGGATTTCAATGACGTTGTCCGCGCAACCGTTTACATGACGGACATCGAAAACTATAAAAAAATTAACGCTGTGTACAGCGAGTTTTTCAGCGAATCCAAGCCCGCGCGCGCAGCAGTGCAGGTGGTAAATTTGCCTGCCGGCGCGAACGTCGAGATTTCGTGCATCGCACAGAAATAAATATGAAAAAAAGCAGTCCGATTATCACGCTTCTCACGGATTTTGGTTTAGAAGACGGCTACTCGGCTGCGATGAAAGGGGTTATTTACAGCATCTCCCCGGAGACGAAAATCGTCGACATTTCTCACCAAATTGAGCCGCAGAACGTTGCCGCCGCAGCTTTTTTGTTGAGCGCGCATTTCCCATTTTTCCCCGAAAAAACGGTTCATGTCGCTGTCGTTGATCCAGGCGTAGGGTCTCAGCGAAAAATTATTTTAGCGCGTGCCGAAAACCAATTTTTTCTTGCGCCGGATAATGGTTTGTTAACGCCTTTGACGGAATTTGAAGACGCAGAGTTTTTTGAAGTATCAGAAAAAGCGTTTTGGACGCCAAACGTTTCGCACACTTTTCACGGTCGCGATATTTTTGCTCCGGTTGCAGCGCATCTTGCGACGGGAACGCCAGCCCAAGAGTTAGGCCGGCCTGTTGGAACAATTGTCCGTCTTGAAAAAACAAAAGCGGAAAGAGCGGGAAATGTTATCACGGGCGAAATTGCATATGTCGACCGATTCGGCAATCTTGTCAGCTCGATTTTGGCGACAGATTGCGACTTTCAAATAACGGAAGTCTGGTTTGGCGAGTCTTGTCTCGGCAGCCCGGTTCAAGCTTACGCGGAGAAAAAGTACGGCGAACCGCTCGCGATTTGGGGAAGTTTCCAAAGGCTGGAAATTGCCGTGAATCAGGGGAGTGCAAAAGCGTTTTTCCCCGATTACAAACAACGAAAAGTCAGGCTCATCATTCAAAATTAATCGATTCGCGAATTTCAGGAAGAATGTTTTTAAAAATATTAGAGCGACTTTTCGGGCGTCGGCGCAAGGAAAGCGACATAAACGCCTTTGAGGAAAACAACCTCGCGCCCAACCGGCGAGGCAGGGGGCTTAAGTTAAACATTGTTCTTTTCGTCGTCACGTGCCTAACAACTTTTGGCACCGCTTTTTTGATCAGCGGCGGCTCAGTAACAGCAGGATTGTGGTTCAGCGCAGGGATCATCACCATACTTTTTTCGCATGAAATGGGGCACTACCTCATGTGCCGAAAATACGGCGTGCGCGCCACCCTTCCGTACTTCATCCCCTTCCCGCCTTTGATAAATCCATTCAATTTGGCCAGCTCAATTTGGCTGAACCCGTTCGGCACAATGGGCGCCGTCATTCGCATGGAAGGGCGAATGCAAAACCGCCGGGTGCTCTTCGATATTGGCGCAGGCGGCCCGCTCGCTGGTCTAGTCCCAACCCTACTCGCTTTGTTTTGGGGATTAATGATGTCCACGCCGGAAGTTCATTCAGCGGAGACGCCGCAAGCAACGCTTATTCTTGGAAAATCTCTGGTTTTTGAGCTGTTTGCCGCAATGGCAGGCAAGAGTTTTGAATTCGCCACTTTGGAGTCACTGCACCCGCTTGCGTTTGCAGGCTGGGCGGGCTTGTTCATCACAGCGCTGAATCTCTTCCCCGTCGGGCAGCTTGATGGCGGGCATGTTTTGTATGCGTTAATGGGCGAGAAAAGCAACAAAGTCTACCCCGTTTTGGCGAGCGTTTTCATCCTGATCGCACTCTCGCTCTACCCCGGTTGGATTCCCTTGATTTTGCTCTTGATGTTTTTTCGAATTGAACACCCCCCGACGCTGCAAACCGTAACGCCCCTTGACCCCGTACGGAAAGCTCTGGCGGTATTCCTTTTTGTCGTTTTCATCTTTTCTTTTACCCCCATGCCGTTTTTGATGTATTAACGCAGTAGGTTGCGGCGCAGGTTGAAAAGGAGTGCAAGGCTTGCCTTGCCATGCGATCGCAGGTTTTGCCGAAATTATCCGTTCAAAATCTTGAGTTTGTTGTGTATTCAGGCAGAACAAAAGGAGTGTAAAGTTTGCCCCGCCTCTCATCCGGCTAAACTGAACAAGAACTAAACGTTCCATCAAAAAGTAGGATGAAACGTACGATTCAGGTCAAGCCCGCCGCTGAAAAGCAAGGCAAGCCTTGCACTCCTTTAACTCGTCCCCAAATTTTATTTATTTGTAGAGTAAATATTTCTGGCGCTTTGATTTGAAGCGCACGATCTCCGTTTTCCACGACGCCATAATCTGTTCCGGCGAGGTACCGGCAAGAAGCGCTTGATGCACTTTGTCAGTTCCCATCGCTTTTTGAAACATCGACATGCGATCGGTTTTAAAGAGATTTTGCTCTGGATAAAGCTCGATAAGCGCGGCCATAATGTGCAACTGCGCACGCATTGGTGAGAATTCTTGGGGATCGGTGATGTGAATTTGAACGCCGCCAAGTTCTTTGCCTTTCATGCTGAAATAATACGGACGAATGTAAACCGGGCGAAAATGTACGCCCGTGATATTCCGGCGATTCAGGTTCTCGGCAAACGCCTGCGGCGCGATCCATTCCTGACAAATCATCTCAAATGGCTGCGTATAGCCAACGCCTTCCGAAACTTTCCCGAGCTCGCCAATAATGCCCGTTGTTGCACAAAAGATCGCTGTTTCCGCGTGGGGAATGTGCGGCGAAGTCGCCACCCATTGCAAGCCGGTTTCTTCAAAAGTCATGTTCCGACGATAGCCTTGCATTTTCACAACAGTCAGGTCGGCATTGATGTTAAATTCTTTATTAAAATACTGCGCGAGTTCGCCGACGGTCATGCCGTAAATGTAAGGGATCGGGTAAAGCCCGATAAACGAAGAGAACTTTTCTTCCAACACAGGCCCTTCAATCAATTTCGCACCTAACGGATTTGGGCGGTCGAGCACGACAACCTGCAAGCCCTTTTCCGCCGCCGCTTGCATCGCGTAGGCCATCGTGTAAATGTACGTGTAAGCGCGCGAACCGATGTCTTGAATGTCATAGACCAGAACGTCAATGTTCTCGAGCATTTCAGGAGTCGGCTTTCTGGTGGAGCCGTAAAGGCTGTAAACCGGCAGTCCCGTCCGTTCATCAACGTAGTCCTTGATTTTTTTACCGGCGAAAATGTTCCCGCGCACGCCGTGTTCCGGGCCAAAAAGCGCCGTAAGCTTAACCTGCGGCGCATCGTTGAGAATATCAATCGTCGAAGTCAAATCAGCGCTGACGCCCGTTGGATTGGTGATGAGACCGATTCGTTTTCCAGCAAGAACATCGAAATTGCGCTTGCGCAGAGCGTCGATGCCGGGAAGTACTGTTTGGGCTTCAACTTGTGGAGACTTTGCAGAACAAGCGATGGACAAGGCTGCGCTTAAAAACAAAAAGCGGTTGATAAGCTTCATAGAGTTTATTGAACCAATCCTTCTTCATTAAATCGATGGCGTTTGTTGTCACAATTAACTTTTTCAGGGAATTGTAGGCTTCTGCTCGCGTGTAACCCGGATTAGAAATCGCAATGCTTCATTCACCGATTTAGAGTTCGGGAATACTTCGGCGACGTCCGGTTCTATTTGAACTGCAAGCTGGCCAAAACTCTTACGCTGTGGCCCAAGTTTTCTTACCCGCAAGCTTTGTAAATCGTACTCCTGGCGAAGATCATCATCGACTCTTGCTTTAACCTTCTTCATAAGCTTTTCTTTCTTTTCGAGTCGTTTTTCTCGCGCTAATTAAACGCGTTCTGGAGCTGCGTTCAGTGTACGACACGATCAATAAGCGGTGTACCTGAGACTCTCCAGCGATAATATACCTGTTTTCATCATCAGAATGGTCCGGATCATGAAAATCAACAAAGTAGGGATGATCAAAAACCGTTTTCGCTTCTTCAAATGAGACGCCGTGCTTCGCATAGTTTGCGTCTGCTTTGTTCTGATCTCATCAGAATTCCATATGCGAAACAATTCAAATTTATTTACAATGATCTAAATAACAAACGTATCATTGAAAAACTTTCTGATAACGATGAAAAACGCGCGCGATTTCGGCGCCGGCGTAGTGGACGTAGAACTTTAGCGGGCCAATCCAGGGAACAATCGCATAACGACGGCCCTGCGCTTTAATATCTTTTAAACATCTAAGCGTAAGCACACCGCCCACGCCCTTTCCGCGACATGCGGGCGTTGTGCCGACCGGGCCAAACGCGCCGGTGCCGAGGTTATTGCCGTCATAGCCCGAAAATGCGATGATTTGGCCGTCTTGAATCGCCAAATGCAAGCTAAGCGGATTGTTTTTAAAACACTGGCGAACTTCGGGAACCCAGGCGGCCCATTCCTGCTGGACAAACGCTTCCGTCGCTTGCGAGTCTTGCGGGAGCGCCCGCCGAATTTCAATACCGCCCGCCGCCAAGGCACGCTCCTTTTCCGCCGTATCAAACGACTGTTCGTCAAGATCAACGTCAAGATTGTAGGTTTCGTCGAAACGCTGGTAGCCGTGCTGTTCGAAAAAAATCAGACCTTTTGTGTAGCGCACGTCCAAACCGGGGGTCAGATAATTGGGCGCTGACTCGAGAATTCGGACGGTGCGGACGTTTCGCCGATAAAGCAACCGTTCCATTTCTCTCAGCAACCGCCCGCCCATGCCGCGCCGTTGGAACTTTTTGTCGACCACCAGCTTTTTGATGTAGCCCATCGGCCCGTCTTCCTTTTGGCGAATAATCCCCATGATAAAGGCGATCACTTGCTTCTCATGCTCGACAACATAGGCCATGTCAGCGGCGTAGTCAGGATCATCCCAAACTTTTTCTTCCAGTAATTCCGGCGACATAGGGTCAAATTGCATGTTGCGATTCCACAACGACAGCAAATCTTCGATGTCCGTTTCTTTGAGTTGTCGAATCTTCATAGTCTACTCCTGTTTTTTCCCAAATTCCGGATCGAGCGGAATCAGCCCTGTCACGATGAAACCCGGAATCGTTGCAAGCACCACCCAAACGAAAAAGTGTTGATAGCCGATGATCTCTTGCAGCCAGCCGCTGAACATTCCGGGGATCATCATCCCCAACGCCATGAGGCCGGTGCAAAATGCAAAGTGCGCCGTTTTATGCTCGCCTTCAGCCGCGTAAATCATATAAAGCATAAACGCCGTGAAGCCGAATCCGTAGCCGAACTGCTCAATGGCGACGCACGCGTTAATCACAAGAAAACTGTCCGGAACCGTATAAGACAAATAAATGTAGACGGCGTTCGGTAAATTTATTGCAATAACCATCGGCCAAAGCCAGCGTTTCAATCCGTCTTTAGCCGCCAACAATCCGCCCAAAATCCCGCCGAAAGTCAAAAAGGCCACGCCGACCGTGCCATAAACGAAGCCAACCTCTCCCGTCGTCAGAGCTAAGCCGCCGACCTCGCGCGAATCAAGCAGGAACGGCGAAGCTAATTTCACAAGCTGCGCTTCGCCGAAGCGGTAAAGCAGTAGAAATGCGACGGTTACCAACATATGCTTTTTCTTGAAAAAGCTCCAAAATGTGAGTGCGAAATTAGCAACAAAATTTGCCTCGCCTTTGGCCGTCGGCGCGTCTGAGGCCGGACGCGGCAAGATCGCACCGTGATAGATAAAAAAGACGACGAACATAGCCGCGAGGACAAGCACCGAAATCGTCCACGACAAGGGAATGTTGCCCGCACGAGCGGCAAAATTGGCGGTCGTCGCTGTTTGCAGTTTCGGATCGAGTTGCAGCAACACGATAAACGGCTTATCCCAGTTTTCGGCGTTAAAAACAAAGCGTTCCCCTTCGATCAACCGAATGCTCTTGTCCCCGGATTCAAGACCATAATTAACAACGACATCTTCGCCGGGTTCGGGTTGTTTTGAAAGGTAAAAGTAAATTGGCGCAATATTGCCGACAACATCCGTGCGCGTCTCAACCTTTTCCTCTGGAGCAAAATTTTCGCGTAAGAATTCTTCAAGATGAACGCCGATAAAATTGTACCAGAACGAGGAGCCGGCGTCTTGCGATTTTGCTTCAACGACTTCATAAAACCCGTTTTCGCGATTCCACGCTTTCGCTGCTTCAATGACCGAATCCGCCTTTTGTTGGGTCATCCCGTCGGTCAAAATTTCTATTTTATTCGGAAATGATTGCAAGTGCAACTCGCCGCCAGTGCGATCAAGCGTAAGCGAATCCGCCGCGAAAAACCGACTCTCCACAGCGCGCGGCGAGGCAATGACTTCAAGCTTCTTTTCCGGCAATCCGGTGTTGCTCTCAATGAAACCTGCGAGCATAATCAGCAGCCCCTGGCCTGTGATCATGGCAATACGATAAAACGTGCTGCGGATGCCGACAAACCACGCCTGGTCATGCTCAGAAAGCCCAAGCATATAAAAACCGTCTGCGGCAATATCGTGCGTGGCCGAACTAAACGCGAGCAGCCACATGAATGCGAGCGTGTACTGGAAAAAATTTGAGGCCGGAATGGTTAGAGCGACTCCCGCCAGCCCTGCGCCGATAATCAATTGCGTCGTCACGATCCAGAATCGTTTTGTCCGAAGCAAATCAACGATTGGACTCCAAAGCGGTTTGATGACCCACGGCAAATAGAGCCAGCTCGTGTAAAGCGCGATGTCGGTGTTGGAAATGCCGAGTCGTTTGTACATCGTCACCGAAACGAGCATCACCATGACGTAAGGAATGCCTTCAGCGAAATAGAGGCTGGGCACCCAAAACCACGGGCTGTGTTTGGTTTCTGAAGATTGAGATGAAGTCAAGTCGGTTTTTCCACTGCGGCAGTATGAAGAGATGATTTTGGATTAAGCAGAATCTCTGCGACGCTCAACGCGCCATTCAGGAGGAATTCTGGAAAATATTGTTGGTCGCGTCGTCGATGAAATCGTTTTTTCTTTGCGGAACTCAAAAAACTTGCGCAATTTAAGAATCACCCTGAAACTTGCAAGCGAAAGCGTGGCGAGGTAGTATCACGCTTTTTGATTTTCGGAATTGCAAAGAGCACAAATGCAGCAAAGGCGTGGCAACTCGCCCCTGCGATAACCTGCCAGTCAAAAATGAAGAAGCCCTATCCTCCCGTTTATTACGCCGATTATCTGCAATTGGATAAATTGCTCGGCGCGCAAAAGCCTAAAAGCGAACTCTACAACCAGCCCGCGCATGATGAAATGCTTTTTATCATTGTGCATCAAGCGTACGAATTGTGGTTCAAGCAGATCCTGCACGAATTGAATTCGACGCTCGAAGTTTTCCAGAAAGATTATGTTGACGAAAAGGACGTTGGAATCGCCGTTTCTCGCCTAACGCGCATCACGGAAATTCAAAAAATCCTCATTGACCAATTGCGCGTTTTAGAAACGATGACCCCGTTAGACTTTCTCGAATTTCGCGATTTTCTGATCCCGGCCTCCGGATTTCAGAGCTTTCAGTTTCGTTTGGTTGAGAATCGACTTGGCCTGGAAAACGCGCAGCGCATGCTGTTTGGCAGAGGCGCGTATCACGAGCGACTTTCGGAAGAGCACCAAGAGGCTGTCAAGCAAAGCCTTGAATCGCCGTCGCTTTTCGAATTGGTCGCGAAATGGCTCGAGCGAACGCCGTTCGTGCGCTTCGGTGATTTTGACTTTTGGGCGCACTACCGAGAAGCCGTCCGCAAAATGCTCGACGACGACCGTGAAACCATCAGCAATAATCCGGTGCTTTCGGAAAAGGAAAAGGCGCGTCAGTTTCAGGAGTTCGACAAAACGGAAGCCAGTTTTTCGGCTTTATTTGACGAAGACAAGCACAATGAATTGGTCAAGAAAGGCCTGCGGCGATTGTCCCGCGAAGCTCTGCACGCAGCGCTGTTGATCAGCCTTTATCGTGACGAACCCATGCTTAACCAGCCCTATCGTTTGCTGAATGTGCTCGTCGATGTTGACGAGCTTTTCACCACCTGGCGGTATCGTCACGCCCTGATGGTGCATCGCATGATCGGCTCCAAAATCGGCACGGGCGGCTCGTCCGGACATGATTATCTCAAAAAAACGGCGGAATCGCACAAAGTCTTTTTCGATTTGTTCAATTTATCGACGTTTCTTATCCCGCGCTCAGCACTGCCAAAATTGCCGGAAAGCCTGAGAAAAAATCTGGGGTTCTACTACAACGACATGGAGAAAACTCGTGCCACAGAATCCTGATCTCGATCAAAAAAATGCACTCGTCTGCGGCAGCACAAGAGGCATTGGCAAGGCTTGTGCGATTGCTTTGGCGCAGCGAGGCGCCCGCATCACTTTGGCCGCCAGAAATGAAAATGCGCTCAAAACGGTCAGAGCTGAACTTGAACAAATCTCCAATGCCAATCATGATTACCTTATCGCGGATTTTCGCGACCCGGAGAATTTACGCGCCGCAATCAAGAGCTATTTGGCTCGAACCGCCGACGCGCCTTTTCACATTTTGATCAATAACACTGGCGGCCCGCCCGGCGGCCTGGCAATAAACGCCGAAATCGAAGAATTTCAAAGCGCATTTTCCAATCACTTGATCTGTAATCATATTCTTGTCAAAGCCTTGCTCGACGGCATGAAGGCCGCGAAATACGGGCGCATCATCAACATTATTTCCACCTCGGTCAAACAGCCGTTGTCCAATCTTGGCGTTTCGAACACCATCCGCGGCGCAGTAGCAAATTGGGCGAAAACGCTGGCCAACGAGCTCGGGGGATTTGGCGTCACAGTAAACAACATTCTGCCCGGCGCCACGCGCACCGAACGACTACTCGCAATTATTAAAAATAAGGCCGAGCGCAGCGGAATTTCGCAAGAAGAAGCGGAAAATTTGATGCTCGCCGATATTCCAGCCGGTCGATTTGCCGAGCCGGAAGAGGTTGCGGCGGCAGTGGCGTTTTTGGCCTCCCCGGACGCAGGATATGTCAACGGAATCAATTTGCCGGTTGACGGCGGGAGAACGGGATGTCTTTAGTAGATAATCCGCGCTGGCAAATTCTTCTTAAGGAAATCGATCTCATCCACAGCAGTATCAAAAATCTGGATGATATTATTTTTAAGACGAAGAATTTCGCTTTCCTGTTTTGGGGAGGAAGTTTGTACTTGATCATTCAGCATCTCAAAAATGTTGACCATACCAATTTGCTGATCCTGGCAACGAGTGCGATTCCGATCATTTTTTGGACGATCCATTCTCGCTGGCAAACTTACTTGTTCAAATGCAGCCAGCGTGAAAAAATGATCTCTTTTTTCCTAAACAGCGATGAATTTGAACAATGGTTGCGTGATCCGGCTAAAGTTAGATTTCCTTTGTACGACATTCCCGGCTGGCTCTATACGAAAAAAGGCGAGACAGCTGCGTCGCCGAAAGTTGAGTTTGAGATCAAGGCTGACGAAAGATTTTTCGTCGAAGAAAATGAAAAGAGCGCCTGGCAACTTTTCTTCTACAAGGACGCCAAATGGTTCTATTCGATCATGCTGCTTACATCGATTCTTCTGAGCATAGTTTATGCGCCCAAGTGAACCGTTCTAACACACGAGAGTCGACGCTTTTCTTATAAAAACTGATGTTACGCGCCACCGAAAAAATCAAGGAGTGCAAGGCTTGCTTTGCCTTTTGATCTGTCAGCAAGCTAAAATGTGCAAGTTCAGAATGTTTAACAAGAAAGTTTGAGAAAACCCGCTGTGGAACGGTAAGGCTAGCCTCGCACTCCATTTTTTACATCAGCCGCGTAACGTCAGATAAAAAGTAAAATTGTATTTAATAGAATTCGTCTCGTTCACTCAGAAATTTAAAAAAAGTCATGATAGAAATTTCAAATTACATCGACGGCGAACTCGCACCGCCAGTCTCAAATCAATACCTCGATAATTTCAACCCTGCAACGGGAGAAGCGTATTCAAAAACGCCTGACTCGGACGTTGAAGATGTTGCTCGCGCCGTCCAGGCGGCCAAGCGGGCCTTTCCTGAATGGTCGCGGAAACCGGCGGAAGAACGCGCGGCATTTTTGTATAAAATTTCCGGCTTAATTTCCGAGAACCTGGATCGTTTCGCGGCAGCGGAGTCGGACGACAACGGCAAGCCTTTGAGCTTGGCAAAAACCGTCGATATTCCGCGCGCCGCGAAGAATCTGCATTTTTTCGCTTCCGCCGTCGAGCAATTCGCCAGCGAAAGCCACACGATGGGAAACGAATTTATCAACTACACCTTGCGCCAGCCTATTGGCGTAGTCGGCTGCATTTCGCCGTGGAATTTGCCCCTCTATCTTTTTACCTGGAAAATTGCGCCGGCGTTGGCAGCCGGAAACTGCGTGATCGGCAAGCCGTCGGAAGTCACGCCGATGACGGCGTTCTTGCTCTCTGAATTGTGCATCGAAGCCGGGCTGCCGTCGGGCGTGTTTAACATCGTTCATGGCTTAGGACAAAAAGCTGGAGCCGCGCTTGTGGAACACCGCGACGTAAAAGCGATTGCCTTTACCGGCGGCACGCGAACGGGCGCTGAGATCGCCAAAGTCGCCGCGCCCATGTTCAAAAAAGTCGGGCTGGAGCTTGGCGGCAAAAACCCAAACATCATTTTCGCCGATTGCGAATATGAAAAAATGCTCGAAACGACGCTGCGATCATCTTTCGCAAATCAGGGACAAATTTGCCTGTGCGGGTCGCGTATTTTTGTCGAAAAACCGATTTACGAAAAATTCAGACGCGACTTTGTGGAGCGCGCCAAAAAACTCCGCGTCGGCGATCCGAAAGAATCAAATTCAATTCTCGGGGCGGTCGTTTCCAAAGCCCATATGGAAAAAATCCTGTCGTACATTAACTTAGCTCAAGAAGAAGGCGGAACAATTTTGGCGGGAGGAAATCGCGTCGAATTGCAAGGGCGTTGCAAAAACGGCTGGTTTGTCGCGCCGACGGTTATCGAGGGTTTATCGCACGATTGTCGCACCAACCAGGAAGAAATCTTCGGACCGGTCGTAACGATCACGCCGTTTGATTCGGAAGAAGAAGCGCTTCGCCTCGCCAACAGCACGCAGTACGGTCTTTCCGCCACAATTTGGACGCAATATTTGTCCCGCGCGCATCGCGTGGCGGCGCAATTGCAGTCCGGTGTGATTTGGGTCAATTGCTGGCTGATCCGCGATCTGCGCACACCATTCGGCGGCATAAAAAACTCCGGCGTCGGGCGCGAGGGCGGGCTTGAGGCGTTAAGATTTTTTACAGAACCGAAGAATGTTTGCGTGAGCGTATAAGGAGTAAAAGTGAACGATAGAATGGATAGAAAACAGTTCGTCATTGGTAAGGCCGACGAACTGGGAAAAGAAGACCGCGAATATTGGGCGAAAGCCAGCCTGGAAGAAAAACTGGAAACCATCACCTATCTGCGGGAGTGCTTTTATGGCGAAGAGGCGACTACTGGAAGACTTCAAAGATTTTATCAGGTTATTAAACGAACATGAAGTCAAGTATCTTCTCGTCGGCGGCGGCGCCCTACCGCCAACCTAATTTCGGGACGCCCAAAATTCTCGTTCCCAATCTCTGGATTGGGAACGCAATTGCACTCGAAACTCCAGTTTCGAGTGAAATTCTAAGTTCGAAACTGGAGTTTCGCGCCCATTTTCATTCCCAAACCGGAGTTTGGGAACG
>CAXHAT010000112.1:0-26022 GCA_964014485.1 uncultured Deferribacteres bacterium | reverse complement strand
AATGAGATAAACTTTGCTCCAAGACTCAGCATGTGCGCTGCCGCGCGTAACATGAGTTACTCCGAAGCGTAAGGTTTTTGAGCTTTTATGAGCACGACTTTCAAACGTTCAGATTGATCCAAAACTTCAGAGTGTTTGACGCGAAATCCCGCCCGCTTGAGCCATTTTTCGAGATCAGCCGGCTGAAACCCCAACCATAAATCGGCGAAATTCTCGCGCATCTCCTCCATGTCATGCTGGAATAAATCGGCGATGACAAACGAGCCGCCGGGCTGCAAAATTCTTTGTGCGTCTTGCATAGCCAGCAGCGGATTAGAGACGTGATGCAAAACCATTGACGCAATCGCGGCGTCAGCGGAATTGTCTTCGATGGGCAAGTGTTCCAGTTCGCCGAGGCGAAAATGGCAATGTTCCGTACGTTCCGGCACGTTTTCAGAAATGAAGTTTGCCGCTATTTTCAGCATGGTCTGCGAAGCGTCGACCGCGATGATTTTTTGAAAGCGCTTGAGCAGGCTTGGCAGAATGAGCCCAGACCCTACGCCCAGATCGACCACGGTTTCCCGATCTTGCGGCAAAAGTTCGACGGCGCGTCGCCGATATTCTTCAGCGTCGAGCATATCGCGCTGCAAGGCTTCCCAATTCGAGCCGATTTCGTTGAAATATTTGGTGGAAAGCGTGCGCCTGTGCTGAACGACCGATTCGATGTTTTGCAGGTCAGCGTTGTGCGTTTCAAGCGTTCCGGCACTCTTGACCGCCAGCCCAATCGCCGTTTTAAGTTCAAAATCGCCGTTGGGATTCTGTAAGCCGTAGTAAATCCAGTTGCCTTCACGCCGATGAGTAACCAAGCCGCTCTCAGCAAGAATTTTCAGATGGCGGGAGATGCGGCTTTGTCCCATGCGCAGAATTTCAAGGAGTTCGTTAACGTTAAAATCGCCTTGAGACAAAACGCCCATAAGTCGCAGTCGTGTTTCATCAGCAAGCGCTTTGAAGATTTTCAGCATAGGTTTGAATTAGTGAATTGTTCGGAATCACTATATCAAGATTTATTGATATGTATACGAAATAGATAACCGTTATGCAAACAGGTTTTTAGAAAAATTCAGAAATGTATCGAAATCAGTAACTGATGTTACGCACTCTTGGAAATTTCCGAAACGGCGCTTTTACGTCATTCCCGCGCAGCAGGCTGTTGCAGAATAGATTTTCCATAAGATCACGCCTAATAAAATTCGCGACAAAGCTACAGCGAGCTTCCCACGTGCAACTATATCGCTCATTCGCTTCACAAATTAAGGCCGCGATTGAGAAATTTTCTATTCTGCAACAGCCTGGCAGGCGGGAATCCAGGGGCAGTGCGCGATTGACTGGATTTCCGCCTGCGCGGGAATGACTTTAACAGAAGTTTCTCTGGTTTCATAGCTGGCGCGTAACATCAGTCAGTAATTGCATTTGGCCGGATTTCATTTGATTGCAGAATGATTTTTTTAAGATAGGCTTTTCATTGCCGTGAAGTTATACCAGGAAACAAAGGAGAAACATTTTGACCGCACAACATTCTGATAAAAAGGCGCAAGAGCAGACTTGCATCGATACGATACGAACGCTTTCAATAGATGCGATTCAGCGCGCGAATTCCGGCCATCCCGGCGCGCCGATGGCTTTGGCCCCGATCGCGTTTACATTGTATGACCGGTTCATGAGCCACAATCCGGCCAACCCCGACTGGCCGAATCGTGATCGCTTCGTGCTTTCCGCCGGTCACGCGTCGATGTTGCTTTATGGCGCTTTGCATGTGTGCGGCTATGATATTTCGCTGGATCAAATCAAGAATTTTCGGCAATTGCACGGCATTTGCGCCGGCCACCCGGAATTCGGACTTGCACCCGGCGTGGAAACGACCACGGGCCCTCTGGGACAAGGCGTGGGAAACAGCGTCGGGATGGCGATTGCCGAAAAATGGCTGGCCGCCTATTTTAACCGCCCCGGACACGAAATTATCAACTACAATATTTTCGCCATTGCCAGCGACGGCTGTATGATGGAAGGCGTTTCCAATGAAGCGGCTTCTCTGGCCGGGCATCTTGGTCTGGACAATTTGATTTGGATTTATGACAGCAATCGCATCACGATTGAAGGCGGCACGGATCTCGCGTTTAGCGAAGACGTCGCAGCGCGTTTTGAAGCGCTGGATTGGAATGTGCTTCGTTTGAAAGACGCTAATGACACAGACGGCTTTTCGGAATTGATGCAAAGCGCCATCGATTTCAAAGGCAAGCCGTCATTGATTGTCGCGGAGAGTCACATCGGTTGGGGCAGTCCCAAAAAGCAGGACACAGCGGGAGCGCACGGCGAACCGTTGGGCGAAGAAGAAGTTAAAGCGACCAAGAGAGCGTACGGCTGGGACCCGGAACAGCATTTTCACGTGCCTGAAGTTGTGAAGGCGTACCAAAAATCGGCGCTGGAGCGTGGAGCCAAGACGGAGTCCGGCTGGCAAGATAAATTCCAGGCGTACGCTGACGCGCATCCTGAGCTCGCAGAACAATTTCAAATGTTACAAGGGGCCAAATTGCCGGAAGGGTGGGACGCTGACATGCCGACTTTTTCCGCTGATAAAAAGGGCGCCGCCAGCCGCGCAACAGGCGGCAAAGCGCTGAACGCCGTCGCGAAACATGTTCCCTGGCTTATGGGCGGTTCAGCGGATTTGGCTCCGTCAACCAAGACGCTGATCGATGGGGCCGAGAGCTTTCAAAAAGACGTTTACGACGGGCGAAACCTGCACTTCGGCATTCGCGAACACGCGATGGGCGCGATCCTGAACGGCATGGCTTTGAGCAAAATGCGACCCTACGCGGCGACGTTCCTGCAATTTGCCGATTACATGCGTCCGTCAATTCGACTGGCTGCGTTGATGAACTTGCCGACCATTTACGTTTTTACCCACGACAGCATTTTTCTCGGTGAAGACGGGCCGACGCATCAGCCGGTCGAGCATCTTGCCGCCTTGCGCGCTATGCCGAATTTGGACGTTGTCCGTCCGGCGGACGCAAACGAGGCTGCCGAAGCGTGGAGATACACGATGCAAGTCACTGATCGGCCCGTCGCGCTTATGCTGACGCGGCAAAACGTCCCAACATTTGACCGCACCCGATACGCCTCCGCTGAGGGACTCAGGCGCGGCGGATACGTCCTTGCCGATTGCGATAACGCCCCGGATGTGATTTTGATTGGAACGGGATCGGAAGTGCAGCTCTGTCTCGGCGCTTTCGAAACGTTGAAAAACGAAGGCGTTCAGGCGAGGGTGGTGAGCATGCCGTGCGTCGAAGAATTTCTGCGGCAAGACGCGGAATATATTGAGAACGTTTTGCCGGAATCCGTCACAGCGCGCGTCGTCGTCGAGGCTGGCGCTTCACAAGGCTGGCATAGATTTACCGGGCGTTCGAACGAGATGGGAATTATCGCCGTAGATCGGTTTGGCGAATCGGCGCCAACTAAAGATTTAATGCCGGAATTTGGTTTTACCGTTGAAAATGTCATTGCGGAAGCGCGGCGCGTCTTGAGCGCATAAGCCGGATCGCGAGACATTTTTCGGGAGAATTGAGCGTCCGGCCTCATTCTGGAATCAAGCTGTTAAGCTTGTGTTGGAGAAGAGAAAAAGGTGTGGTATGGTTTCCACTCGATGATTCTCTGCATGTAAAGAACTAATTCGCGTGCATGGTAATCGCCCCACATCGTTGATTCGCCGCACGCGATTTCTTGCCCTGCCGGAACGTAATCCCACCGATTTGGCCAGTGATAAACGGAGTGCAAAATCAAGCCTTGATGCTCAGGCGCGGCGCTCAAGTACGGTGCGCTGAGCAAAGTCTGCATAATTCTGAGTCCCGCGTTTGTGTATTGAGCGCCGTCAGAGTCTCCAAGATATTTGCCGAGTCGCAAAAGTCCCTGCGCGGCAATCGCGGCGGCGGAGCTGTCTACAGGTTCGTACCGATTAAACGGATCGGCAGGCTTTTCTAAATAATTTTCGATTTTATCGAGATTTGGCGCGCCTGTGTCCCAATACGGCACACCGCAGCTCGGCGTGTTTTGAATGTAAAAATCGCAGGTAGCACGCGCCGCTTCCAGCATTGTTTCGGTGACGATTTCCTTCCCGCCAAATTCTAAAAAGCCTTCATCGTCCAGCGTTTCCAGGAATTCCAATTGCTCCGCGAAGCCGCACATCACCCACGCCAACCCGCGCGTCCAGGTTGAAAACGGCGTGTAGCCCTGTTGTGTACTAGGATTCCGAAAATTGCCGTCGTTCAAATTGAAAATGCATTCGTGAACGACGCGGCCGCGCGTATCGTAGCCGTCTCGCCCTTCGCCAAAAAAGACAATATACTTTGCGGTCGTTCTAGCGTGAGCGATGAGCCTGCCAAGAAGAGAAATTCGCGCATCGTTTTCGCCCATCAGAACATGGTTGAGCTGGTGAGCGACGGCGAGCGCGCGCAAGGTGCGCATCGTATCCGCGAAGAGAGAGTGGGGGCCGTTGAAAGAGTAAATATAGCCTAGACCGTCCTGAAGCTGCGTCCAGCGGTCGGCTTGCACCGCGCCTGAGCATTTTAGCGCCATTTCTAAAAAGGCTCGTTGCCATCGGTCTTCCGGAATCCGCCCTTCGTTCATCAAGCGCAGCAGGTTGCCGTAGGTGCTGACGTTATTAAAGCCGTGGTCATGCACGCCGGTGTGCGTAACGTGCCCCGCCATGCGTTCGAGCGTTTTTTCGAGGCCGATTCGGAGAAAGTTTTCGTCGCCAGTGGCGTCGAATTGCAGCAACGCGGCGCCGTATTGGAAGCCTTGCGTCCATTCCGTCCAGCCGCGCGTGGTATATTTTCCTTTTACCGTGTAGACGGGCGCACCTTGCGAAGCATCGAATTCGCGCTCAATTGCGATGATTTTTTCGCCTGACAACCGCCAGAAATTTTCTAATGCCGGTCGTAGGTTTTCAGGGACGATTTTGTGATTTGTATCGATCATGATGGAAAAGTAAAAAAGCGTTTTGAGAATTAAGAGACAGTGTTAAGAATAGCTCGCATCAACGCAATATGGTGATCGTCGTGCTCGGCGGTAAAGTAAACCATGTCAATCAAGCGCATTGGCTGCTTAAGGCGAGGATGCTGCGCCGTTCTGCCGACAACCTCTTCGGAAACCGCTTCAAGGCGTGCGACAAAACGCAGGCGGTTTTCGCGAAACGCCTCCAGCAGTGCGGCGATCTCCGTTTGGTTATGATGGGCTTGCCAGGTTTTACGATTTGTCATGTCCGCCGGGCTCAATTTTTCGGCGTTTTGTAGGAACTCATCAAGTCTTCGCTCGTGCAGGTCGTCGAGGTCAAGCAGATGACCGATATGCTCCTGAAACGACCAGCGTTCGCCGTCCCGTTTTGTTAAAAGTTCATGTGGAACGTTTGCCGTCAATTCTTCGATTCGCACCGGCGCGCCGCGCAGCCTTTCGACGACGCACGGATAAACGCCTTCCTGCAAAGTGAATTCAAAAGCCCGGCTCGTCCACTTCATTGGGTTCATTGAAAATCCTGAATTCTTCTATGTTGAATACTATGTGCGGCTGCTCTTTTTTTGACTGGATCAACAAGATTAACAGGATGAACCAGCACTTCAAACAAATGTTAGACATCGTGAGACCGGCGATTCCGTGATCACGAAAACCATGAATGTCTTCGACTTGGCTTCTTGTTTTGATTGACTGGAGAAAGAAATGCGATAAAATCCAGTCGATCTCGTTAATCCGGTCAAAAAAACTACTGGTTCTTACTGAATTTTACTTGAGAACGAATTCTCCGTCTTTCATGACTTCGGTTTCACCAATGCTGATTGAGACGTTACGGAAAAACAGCCAACGGACGCCATTTCCACGCACTTCGCCGCCAATTTCTTCATTGTTCCCAAGCGCCAGCCGGACGATTCCAGTACCATAGCCGTAGTAAGCGACCCACTTTTCTCCCGACGGCGTGACAAGCTTTGGATTGAAGCCGATCCCGATTTCACGAAAATATTTGAGCGCGGGCATGGCTTCTAACGCTTGACGGAACGCTTCCTCGCCTTCTTCGGCGGAGAAACGGTCGATTTGCCCTTCCGAAAAACGCAACTCCAATTCCCGGACGACTTCGCCGCCAAAACGAACTTCAGGAATGAAGAGTGTGCCACTCACGGTCTCTTCAATCGGCGCGACTCTAACGGCTCCCGCTGGGAGTTCCATTTCCCTGCCGATAGGAACTGGCTCTGTGTCAGTTCGCGCTTTGGAAGCGTCACCGTTTTGCCGCGTCGCATGTCGGTCGCCGATTTCGAAAGTCAGGTGTGTTCCCTCCGGCGTTGTGACCGTGATTTGCCCCTGACGCAGAGCGGCGATCACCCTTTCCTGATGCGCGTTGAGCGCCTGGTAATCAATGTTGAGCGCGTCCAAATAAACCTGATCGTAAGCTGTGGAGTGCTCGCCGTTTTCGCCGTCAAGGCCGCGGGTGCCGTCGCCCCAGTGAAAATGCACTTGCCTGCCGTTTTGATTCATCAGCCAGTCAAACAGCGCCGCGCCTTCTTCAGCAGACCTGGCCACGGTCGGGCCTGCGGGAAGCCAGACGTAAATATCTGCGTTTTCAAGCCGTTTTTTAAAATCGCTGACCGGATCGTAGCGCAGGAGCGCAACCTTCGCCCCGGCTTTCTTAAGCGCTTTTTGAACGACTTTTTCAAGGCCGGGAAGGGTTTGCGGATCATAGCGAAGAATCGCTCTTTCGCCGGAAGAAGGCTGCAGCGCGCGCACGATTTCGGCGGCCATTTTTGGATAATGCTTTTCTAAAGATTGCGCATTTAATTGGCCCAAACACAAAAAGGCAAAGCAAGTAATTTGGGCTATAAATGCAGCCTCGCGTTTCAAACGATTCGAACTCATTGTATCACGACTCCTGGATTCTTGTGAAGGAAAGAGGCAGGAAAGAAATAATTGTTTTCAAAAGGAAGGGCAAGAAAAATCGCTTGACCCAAGTACGATGGCTATTCGACGTTTGTCAGGAAAGATCGGTCTTTGCAAACGCTGAAGCGTTTGATTCCGAAGCTCTCTACCTGACACTTTTTTGTGAACTGCATTTTCGAGCCGTCTAAAGGTCCCGTTTTGTCATTCTGCAGAGCCAAAGGCCGGCGAAGCAAAATCTTTGTTATCGCCCATTACAGGTCATGCTCAAACGTTCAAGGGTACGGATGAAAAAAGATGCTTTCAGCATGACAATTCCGGCCTTTTTCGCCAGTTTTAGAAGCTTAGACAAAAAGTGTCAGGTAGTGAATCCCGAAGTTGAAATATTGTTTGAAAATAGGAAGGGTATTTTAGCGAAACATCGCCTTGATGCTGCCCCAGGTTTGGCGTGCGCTGGAAATGGTGGGGATGACTTTTTCAACTTTTGAGAATTTAGCAGAGCCGTCAGTGTTGACCATTTTCAGGCGGTAGTAGTAGGAACGCCCGGTCGTGCTCTGTTTAAAGACAGACTTGTCGACGTATTCGTATTTTTTTAACGGGCCTGAGGCTTCGCTGGGTTTCACAAAAGTGACTTTGGAAAAATCCCGGTCTGTCAACCCTCGCTGTAATTCATAGCCTCTCAAATCCGCTTCACCCTGCACTTCCCAGCGGACCGTCACTTTGTTATATCCGGGCTCGAGGGAAAATTCTTTCAAATTGAGATCGGCAAAAGTGATCGATACCGAACAGAGTATCGTCAGAATTGTAATCAGTCGAATTTGTTGTCTCATTTGCGGGCTATTCTTACGCTTTGTGAATCGTTAAACAATCTCGACTTTGTACTTTTGCAGGCATTTTTGAACTCAATTTCAAATCTTTGAATTCGAGAGAAAGCTTACATCTTGTTTCATGCCTGAAGTTAGTCGAATTCGGTGGAATGTCAAGCAATATATAGACCAGCTTGTCGCTTAAATGGAAAACTTTTTTCAAGAATTAATCTGTTGCGAGAATATAAATTTTTTCGTGTATTCTCACTAACAAACTGACTCGTATTCACTGATTGGCGTCCTGACTCAAAACATATTGGAGAAGCGATGGAATCCGCGATCCGCCCGTCCGCGAAATCTACAGCGACGGTTCATGAAAGAGCTGCTGCAATCCCCTGGTTTATCTATGCGGTCGCCTTAGGCGCGACGAGTATCATCGTCGGCGTAATCTGGGACATTTCGTGGCATCGAACCATTGGTCGCGACACTTTCTGGACGCCGGCGCACATGGCCATTTATCTTGGCGGCGTACTTGGCGGAATCTCAGGCGGCTGGCTGGTGCTGAAAACCACTTTTCGCGGCACGCTTGAAGAAAAAAACGCCTCTGTTCGGTTTTGGGGATTTCGCGGCCCAATCGGCGCATGGCTAAGTATTTGGGGCGCCATTGCCATGCTCACCTCGGCGCCGTTTGACGATTGGTGGCACAACGCTTACGGCCTTGACGTCAAAATCATCAGTCCGCCGCATACGCTGCTGGCTGCGGGAATTATTGCGCTCGTTCTCGGAGCTTTCTTGCTGGTGCTTTCAGAGCAAAATCGAAACGAGGGCAAACTCAAAAACGTGTACGCTGGAATTTATGGTTACATCGGCGGTATTCTCGTGCTCATCGTGGCCACATTGACGATGGAATACAGCCAACCGGCGCAGATGCACCAGACGCGTTTCTACATGATCGCCGGGGGCGCTTACACAATATTGTTGGTCGCGACGGCGCGGGCCTCAATTCTTCGCTGGCCGGCAACCACGGCGGCGCTGGGCTACATGGCGATTTCCTGCCTGATGATCTGGATTCTCCCGCTTTTTTCCGCTGAACCCAAGTTAGCGCCGATTTATAACCCGGTCGATCACATGGTGCCGCCGAAGTTTCCCATGCTCATGGTTATCCCGGCGCTCGCTATCGATTTTTGGATACGCAGGTTCGGTTCAAACCGCGACTGGCGATTGTCCGTTATTTTGGGCGTTTCCTTCATGGCGGTTTTCTTTGTCGTGCAATGGTTTTTCAGCAATTTTATGCTGACGGAATACGCGAGAAACTGGTTTTTTGCCGGTCATGAGTTCAGCTATTTTAACCGCCCAGGCGATTGGTGGTACCGTCATTGGCGCGCCGAAAGCGGCATGACTTTGATTCGCGGATTGGGCATAGCCGCGCTTTTGGCCGTCGTCTCAGCACGGCTTGGGTTGTGGTGGGGCAATTGGATGGCGGGGGTGAAAAGATGACGATGAAGTTTTTCAAAATTAGCCTGCTCCTGCTGGTCGTCTTTCCGTTTTACGGTCATGTTGGCGATCTCAACGTGTTTTTCGAAGGCAAGGCCGGTCCATATGATACGCGCGTGATTATCCGTCCGCCCGGCGTAGTGCCAGGCTTGGCTGAAATTACCGTTCGCGTCAAAGGCGAGAATATCGAGCAAGTCACTGTGCGCCCCGTGCGCTGGGACGTTGGTTTGGAAGGCTCGCCATCCCCGGATCCCGCCGTGCCGGTGCGCGGCGAGACAGGTCTTTACACAGCCGAGTTGTGGCTGATGACATCCGGTTCCTACAGCGTTCATGTCTTCGTCAAAGGCCCGGACGGCGAAGGAACGGTCATCGTCCCGGTCGTTTCTCTGGCGACGACTACGACGGAAATGGACGGTTTGATGAGTACGATTCTAATCGTCCTCGGCGTCCTTTTGTTTGCAGGCGGCGTGACTATCGTAGGTGCGGCGGTGCGTGAAAGTATGCTTGGTCCGAGTGAAAAACCAAGTAAACGCCGCATCTGGGTTTCTCGCTTCAGCATGGTCGGTGCGACGGCGGTGTTCAGCCTGATTTTATTCGGCGGCAAAGCGTGGTGGGACAGCATCGACAACGACTATCGCGACGACATTTACAAACCGTTCGAAATCTCAACCGACGTTCGAACGGACGGCGACAAGCGCATCTTGAAGTTGACGATTGAAGACGAAGATTGGAAAGCCGGGCGCTGGACGCCACTCATCCCCGATCACGGCAAGCTCATGCACATGTTCATTATTCGCGAACCGCAGTTGGACGCTTTTGCTCACATCCATCCCGTCCGTCTCGATTCCGTTTCGTTCGAAGTGCTTGTGCCGCCGTTGCCCGCCGGAAGCTATCGCGTCTATGCCGACATTACTCATGAAAGCGGATTTGCCCAAACCTTGACCGATACGGTCGACGTCCCGGATTTACTCCCGGACGCCGCGCCCGCAGATTCCGGTCTAAGCGCCGATGTTGATGATTCCTGGCATTTGAACGCAACGTCCGCCGCAGAAGCGGTACTGCCTGCGAGTGAAGACCTTGCGCTTTCTTTTCAACTGAGCGACAGTTCCGTCATGCAATGGCGAGAAGATGTTTTAAAGGTCGGGAAGGAGGCGAACTTGCGCTTTGAAGTGATCGATCCTGACGGACGGCCCGCCAAACTTGAGCCCTACATGGGAATGCTGGGTCACGCCGCAATTTCTCGCACCGACGGTTCCGTTTTTGTGCATCTCCATCCGACGGGAAGCATTTCCATGGCCGCGCAGCAAAAATTCGAGTCATCACAAACAGAAGGCGGCGAAATGCAGCACGACATGTCGATGATGGATCACAGCATGCACGCGCCGACCGCTTCGCACGTTGCGTTTCCATACGAGTTTTCCGTTGCGGGTCAGTATCGAGTTTGGGTTCAAGTCAAACGTGCCGGAAACGTTTTAACTGGCGCTTTTGATGTCAATGTCGCAGAGAATTGATTTGCCGATTGGCTGCTGGAATGTTGGATTATTGGATTTGTGAAGTCGGGTTTATCAACAATCCAACAATCCAACAATCCAACAATCCAACAATCCAACAATCCAACAATCCAAACCGCGTTCTCACCACTTCTTAAATGGCTTTTGCGCCAGGTAGGCGTTTGAATAACGCTCATCGTCGGTGACTTCTTCGCGAATCCAGTCGGGCAATTCGACCTCTTGATTTTCGTGCTCTAATTCGACTTCGGCGAGAGTCAAGCCCGCGTTTTCGCCGTCGAAAACGTCGACTTCCCAAATCATTTCGGCATACTTGATTTTATAGCGCGTTTTTTCAATCGCCGGCTGCAGGCAGAGGGAATCGATGATTTCTGAAGCGTCTTGAACAGGAATTTCATATTCAAACTCCGCCCGCGTCGCGCCGTCGCTTGGGCCCTTAATAGTCAGAAAACCTTTTCCTTTTGCAACGCGCGCCCGAACAGCGGCTTTGCCGGAAGTTGGGATATAGCCCTGCTTGTAAGCCGAGCCGTCCCCCAACTCGCCCCAATTTTGTTCATTTACCAGAAATTTTCGCTCGATTTCCTTCGCCATTGCTTCCTCCATAGTTCAAGCCGTTCGACTTGCATGTTTAGACTGTGTCAAATAGTTTCACGAACATTCACTACCTGACACTTTTTGTCTAGGCTTCTAAAACTGGCGTAAGAAGCCTGAATTGTCATGCTGGAAGCATCTTTTGGATCGACCCTTGAACTTTTGAGCATGATCTGCACTGGGCGATAACAAAGATTCCGTCAGAATGACAAAATCGGGACCTTTCAACGGTTCGAAAATGCTGTTTACAAAAAGTGTCAGGTAGAGAGTCATGAACATATAAAACACAGTCTGGAAGCACAATTTTTTTGACATAGATGCTTAAAGGAAAAGTTGCGTTAGTCACTGGAAGTGCAAAGAGAACGGGAAAGGCCATAGCGCTTGCGTTAGGGCGGGAAGGCGCGCATGTCATCGTCCATTTCAGAAACAGCGAAAATGAAGCGGCGGAAGTCGTGCAAAATATTGCTGACCAGGGCGGAACGGCGCAGGCGATTGGCGGGGATTTGGCAAAGATTTCCGAGGTTAAAAACATTTTTCAACGGATTATCGCCTCAAACGGACGCATCGATATTCTTGTAAACAACGTCGGCAATTATCTGGTCAAAAACATCGACCAAACCACGCCGGAAGAGTGGGATTTCTTACTCAGCACGACCGTGACCTCAACTTTTCATACTTGCCACGTCGCACTGCCGTACATGGTAAAACAATCATTCGGACGTATCATCAATATGGCGGATTCGGCGGCGGACATGATCTCCCCCTGGCCTGAAATCACGCCCTACATGGTCGGTAAAACCGGCGTGCTTGTCCTCACCAAAAGCCTTGCCGTCACCTACGCCAAACACAACATCACTGTCAACGCCGTTTCTCCGGGCATTCTTGACAACTCCACCTGGAAGCCCGGTCTTGAAAACATCCCCGCTGGCCGCTACGCTCAGTACGACGACATAAACAACGCCGTGCTCTTTTTGTTGAAAAAAGAATCGTCCTACATCACCGGCGCCAACATCAAAGTCACCGGCGGTTGGATGGTGTGACGCACAGCAATTTGCCCGAAAAGACCGTCAAGCGTCATTCTAAAAGAACTTCTCCTGACCTGGAGAATAAAGGTTCGCTGGTTCTTAAGCCTGACAACGAGGCGCTGGATGACCGCCTTTTGAACGGCCGCATGCCTCAAGTGAATGCGAAATCGCCTATTTCATTTTCTGCCCCAATCTCAACTTTCGCAAGCGCTTTTACCATGCTTCTGGACCGCAGGGCAGAGTGGCAAGCGCGGATGAAAATGGCGCGCGAGGCTGAACATTTTCTCTACATTTCAACCTACTACCTTGAGTTTGACGACTATGGCAAGGAATTCCTGGACGCGCTTGATCAAGCCGTGCGGCGCCGTGTTCGGGTGACGCTCATCATCGATGCATTCGGACAATGGCTCACGCGTGCGATCATGACGAAGGCGGCGCACGAAGAATTGCACCGACGCTTGCAGCAGCTCAGGAACACCGGGGCGACAGTCTTGATTTATCGCCCGCAACGCCGGTTGCAAAACTGGCTGGGATCAGGCTACCACATCAAAATCCAGGTCTCGGAAAAAGGCGAAGCGATCTTTGGCAGCAGCAATATTTCGCAAATGTCGTTCGAAAAATGGATGGAATTTTCAGTCGCTGTACGCGGAAAATTGAGCGCGGTCATGCTCGCCGATCTCATGCAAATTCTGGAGGCGCCGGAACGCGATGACCTCGAACTTTTGCAAGGACTCGCGAGAGCTGAACAAACGAAAAAACAAATTCAGTTCAAGTATCATACGTTCAACCCCTGCTGCGATTCTTCGCTTTTTAGTCCCTTCTTGCAACGCGACGAAAATACGCTCACGACTAAGCTCATCAATGCCATTGAGCAGGCAAAAACGAGCGTTTTGCTCACCAGTTTTTACTACAAGCCGGTTCCTTCGTTGTTCCGCGCCGTCGTTGCAGCGGCGCGGCGCGGCGTTCAAATCGAGATTCATCATTCGCACCGCGAGGCGCTCGAAGCGACCAATTTGGCATGGCTGGCGGCGGCGGCGCGCTACCGCCCGATGCTCAAAAACGAGATCGTGATCCACGAGCATTTGCAAGGGCAGCACACAAAATTTGTACTCATCGATGACAAGATTGCCTGGCTGGGCAGCTATAATTTTGAGTGGGCCGCACACGACCGCTTGGCCGAAGCGATGCTCGAAACCAGCGACGAATGCGTTGTCGAAGAGATTCGGCGCTTCTTCGCAACGCTGCGAGACGACCCGGAAAACATCCTCCTTCCCGCTGACGGTCTCGCTCAGGTACCGGGCAGACTGCGGCCTCAGCGCCAGCTGTGCAAACTCGTCAAGCGTTGGTTGTAACAACGAACAGGAGTGCAAAGCTTGCTTTGCTTCTAATCCCGTTGATCAAGTAAATTCCGTCAAAAACAAACCTCTGCTAAAATCGAGAAAACCATGAAAATTTCGACTGAACTGCAAGAAATCATCAAACACGCGCACGAAAAAGCGCCCGCTTTTCGAGGAAGAATGGCACAAGCCGGACTCGAGCCGGAGCAAATTCGAACGATGGCTGACTTTGCCAAAATTCCTGTTTTGCGCAAAGAAAGCCTCGTCGATTTGCAAAAGCAAGCCCCGCCGTTTGGGGGAAATCTGGCGCAAAGCGTGGAAGAATTGAAACGCGTTTTTCAGTCGCCGGGGCCGATTTATGACCCGCAAGGGCGCGGCGAAGATTATTGGCGCTGGGCGGAGGCGCTCAAAGCCGCCGGGTTCGGCAAGGGCGACGTCGTGCTCAACACCTTTTCCTACCACCTTTCCCCCGCCGGGTTCATGTTTGACGACGGTCTGCGCGCCGTCGGCGCCGTCGTGGTTCCGACAGGCGTCGGCAACAGCGAGTTGCAGGTGCAAATCGCGGCGGACTTGCAAGCGACCGGCTACGTTGGTACGCCGAGTTTTTTAATGACCCTGCTGCAAAAAGCCGAAGAAACCGGCGCGACGCTAACGATTAAAAAAGCCTTGCTCGGCGGCGAAGCGTTTTTGCCGCACCAGAAGGAAGCATTTGTCGCACAAGGAATCGACGCTTTTCAAAGCTACGGCACGGCGGACGTGGGGGCGATTGCTTTTGAATGCGCGCAAAAGGAAGGGATGCACATCGCTTCGGGTTTGCTGCTGGAAATTGTCGATGTGAATTCAGGATTGGCGGTTGACGATGGAGAGACGGGCGAAATTGTGGTCACGTTATTCGACCAGACCTACCCGCTCATTCGATTCGGAACAGGCGATCTTTCGAAAATAATGCTGGAGCCGTGTTCGTGCGGATTGAACGCCCCTAGAATTGCCGGCTGGCTTGGCCGCACCGGCGACGCGGTAAAAGTGCGCGGCATGTTCGTCCACCCGCGCCAAATTACCGACGCGCTCAAGTCCTTCCCGGAATGCACCGGCTTCGCCGCCCGCGTCTCGCGCGTTGACGACCGGGATTTTCTCAAAATAATCATCCAAACGCTCGAAACGAAAATCGAGCCTGAACGACGAAACGCGATCACCCAAAAACTGCAAAACGTCATCCGCGTCAAGCCGGACGCTGTCGAATACGATGAGAAAATATCTTCCGAAGAATTGAATTTGATTCGAGATTCAAGGCAGGTATGATATTATCAAAAAACAAGCGGATCGAGATCGAGCGAGTTGCTGAATCCTCGCTTCGAAGCGCTTTTTATTTCCACTTGTACCTCTTACGTAGATCGTTATGCCAAGCGTTTTTGATGCAGCGGTCATGCTGCAATCGACCGACGACAATTCCCGGATCAATTTCCAAACGGCTTGCAAATGTTTTAATGTCTTGAGGGTAAAACGCTTTGGTGTCTACAAAAGACTTGTACGCATCTGAAGAAATTAATGTGTCGGCGGCAAACCGATCAGCTTCGTGTTCAGCGGTTTCAAATTCTTGATCTTGTCTATCTCCTTCCAGAAAAACGGTTTGCTTGTTGTGCAACAACAGGTGACCAATTTCATGGAAAAGGCTAAACCAAAAGACGTCCGCCCAGCTTCCTCGGATAGTCAGCATAAGCACGGCTTTATTCTTCCCCAGCCAGAAAACAGCGCCGTGCAAGTAAGTTTTTGGTAGATGGGGGCACAAGACGAACTCGACGCCGACCCCTGACAGGATTTCGTGTAACCGAGGCTCAAATTCCTCAGGCGACAAGCGGGTCAGTTTTCGAATATCAAGAAGCGCCTTCTGAAGCCCTTTTTTGTTGAAAGGCGGAAGCGTCGCTTTTTGTCCGGCTAATTCGCCGATTCGCAGCCAAGCAGCGGTCGCTTCCGGTGACCGTCGACCTTTCCCTTGTCGAAACGCAGCTTGATAACGTTTCAAAGTCGGTATATTTTTCAGAGAAGTCACTCCAAAGAAACTCTGCAGCTCGCGAACTTTTTCAACCGCCTTGCTTTGCCTTGCGGCATAGCCGAGTTTGACGAGTTCCGAATAACAAAACTTTGCGACCAAACCGCGCTCATCTCGAAGTTTCTCAGCATCGCGAGCTTGTTGATTGCGGGCAAGAGTTAAGCGATACTCAGATTCCAGCTCCGACCAAATATGTGCAGGTACGCCGACAACTTTTTCTAACTGCAAGGCCGTCTCTGAAGTTATGGCCTTGTCGCCGGTGTAAACAGCGCTGAATTTTGTGGCGGGACGACTCATGCGGCGAGCCAATTCGTCCTTAGTCATGCCCAATTCAAAAAGTACTTCTTCAAGATACTCGCCGGGAGGGATCGCCAGGTCAGAGCGGACATCTTCTTCAATCATCATAATGTTTGCTCACCTCCTCGATTCGTACAATTTCCAACTTTTGCCCTGTTAACGTGAATATTAATCGATAACGCCCTGTTAAATTGATCGCCCACTGCCCTAGACGATTTCCTTTTAACTCATGGCAACGTAATGCGGGCAATCCGCGCAACTCTTTAATATCGCGAGTTCGTTTTATGATGTTGATTCGTTGGATATATTTGCGCGCAACTTGTTTTCCATAGCTTTTCTCTGCTTCGCGCGACTTTTCATATTGTTTCTGAAGCTTTCGCGTCTTAAACCGAACTTCCAATGAATCCCCTTATTGCGAGATGCAAATATTCACCTTTCGGGTAAATATAAATTTGCGAAAGGTATGCATCAAGGGTTATTTACCTTTTGGGTAAATTTTTTCTGTTTTTTGAGGGCTTCCAAACAAGAGATTAATCAAAGCATTCGCTCGATTTTTGCGTGAAAGAAGCTCAAATTCAACGGTTTCAGTTTCCTGGATTTCACTTAATTTATCCAGAAGCTCGGCAATTGAAGGCATAGTCAAATTCATACGTTTGTGCATTGATCGATTGATAAGACAGGCTCATCTTGTTTCAATACCCCACCGCCGCACCGTCGGGGCTGCGGGAATCGGCTGAGCCGTAGAGTATGCCTTTTTCGTGGTCAATGAAAATGCCCATCGCTCGACCCTGGGCAAAACCGCGTTGGCCGGTTTTGTGACCCATGTTTTCAAACAATTGTCTGGAGTCCAGCGTGGTTGTGCTCGGCTCTAAAAACGTCACGTCCGGGAACCACTGGTGGTGAATGCGCCCCGCCTCAATGGCCTGCGCGATGTTCATTTCGTGGTCAACCACGTTGAGAATCACTTGCAGCACCGTGTTAATAATCGTCCGTCCGCCAGGGCTGCCGATGACCAGCACGGGTTTGCCGTCTTTTGCGAGAATCGTCGGACTCATACTCGAAAGCATGCGCTTTTCCGGCGCCACGAGGTTAGGCTTGGTGCCAATGCGCCCGCGCTCATCGGTGTGGCCGGGAATGGCGTTGAAGTCGCCCATTTCATTGTTGAGCAAAAAGCCCGCTCCTTCCACTACCATTTTGTTGCCATAGCTGTTTTCGAGAGTGTAAGTGAGCGAAACGGCGTTGCCCTCGCCGTCCACCACGGAGAAATGCGTGGTCTCGCTGCTCTCGTGCGGCCAGTTGAATTTCTCAACGTCGCTGTTGGAGGCGATGAACATTTGAATGGTGCTGCGCAGCTTTTCAGCGTGTTCTTTCGAGGTCAGGCGCTCAATCGGCATATCGGGATTAAAATCCGGGTCGCCTAAGTGCTTTGCACGGTCAGCGAAAGCGCGGCGCATGGCTTCGGTGAGCAGGTGCAGGTAGAGCGCGGAGTTGTGGCCGATTTCCTTGAGGTTGTAGCCTTCCAGAATATTGAGCATTTCCACCACCGCCACGCCGCCGGAACTTGGCGGAGGCATGCCGATCACGTCATAGCCGCGATAGGTTCCCTTGATCGGTTTGCGCTCAATCGCTTCGTAACGCGCCAGGTCTTTTTCCGTAATCACTCCGCCGTTTTCCTGCATGAATTTCGCGATCAAGCGTGCCGTCTCCCCTTTGTAAAATCCGTCCCGTCCCTGCTTCTTGATGCGCTTCAACGTGTTGGCGAGATCAGTTTGTTTCCAGGTTTCCCCCGGCTCGTGCGGCTTGCCGTTTTTGAGAAAAACTTTTGCCGTCGAGGGATATTTTTCGAAATAGGGCTGCAGAAAATTCATCGCGTCGTGCAGCGCCCAGGTGGTGGGAAAGCCTTTTTCGGCAAGTGTGATGGCTGGTTGAACGAGATCGCCCCATTTTTTCGTGCCCAATTTTTCATGCGCCAATGCCAGCCCGGCCACAGTGCCGGGAACGCCGGTCGCGAGCGCGCCGGCGTGATTCGAGTTGTCTTTAATTTCGCCGTTTTCGTCGAGGTACATGGTTTCGGTCGCGGCAAGCGGCGCTTTTTCACGAAAGTCGAAGGTGGTCGTTGTACCGTCCGCGCCGTAATAGACGAGAAAACCGCCGCCGCCGATATTTCCGGCGGAAGGCCAGGTCACGGCCAATGCAAACGCCGTCGCAACTGCTGCATCGATGGCGTTGCCGCCGCTTTTCAGCACTTCAACGCCGACTTCTGACGCCAAGCGGGAAGTGCTGGAGACCATGCCGTTTTTGGCGCGCACCGGAATGCGTCCGCCTTCAGCGAATAAACCAGTGAATAAGCCGAAAATCGTAAAAAGCAGTGTCGCCGCGACTGGTCTGAGCATTTGCCTCAACATCGTTCTCTCCCTCGAATCATTTGGAACTGGAATCAATTGCGAATTTTTCAAAATACAGTGGGATGGGAGGGTTGTCAAGCGAAATGTCGGGTGAGCGTTTTGATGCAGCCGGTTAGAAGCGATCTGCACATGATTGTTCTCAGATGGAAAGTTCACGCCTCGGCATGATGGCATTTAGAAGGAGACTTGCAGCCACGTATTCAAAATAGATTCTTCCAGAATGACATTCGATGCTATCGGTTGTTTTAACGCTGCACCTATGTTTTTTTACTTTCGGAAGTAGAAATAGAGCGGCAGGCCGAGGAGAACGATTCCGGCGCCGATGAGGGCGTTTTTCGGGTCTTCGATGATGGTGTTACCGACGAGGAAGGCGGAGAATAGAATAAAAATGAGGGGCGTGATCGGATAGCCCCACGCCTTGTACGGACGATCCAGGTCTTTCGCTTTTTTACGCAGCACGAGGACGGCGCTGCAGGACATGGCGTAAAAAATCCACGAGGCGAACACGACGTAAGTGATGAGATCATTAAACGTGCCTGATAAAACGAGCAGGCTGCTCCAGGCGCCTTGCACAATGAGCGAAACTGCGGGCGTGCGGTATTCCGGATGGACTTTCGCGACCGGCGCAAAGAAGACGCCTTCTTTGGCCATCGCGTAATAAATGCGCGCACCGGCGAGAATAAATCCGTTTGCCGCGCCGAATGTTGAGACCAGAACGGCGACGGTGATGAGCGAAGCGCCAGCGCTGCCAAGCATCGCAGCGGCCGTATCCGCCGCGACCAATTCCGACCCCGCCATTTTATCGAGCGAAAGCACATAAATATAGGCGAGGTTGATCATGAGATAAATTCCAAGAACAATGAGCGTGGAAAAAAGCAAGGAGAGCGGAATGTTTCGCTGCGGCTTTTGGATTTCGCCGGCGACGTAAGTGACGTGAATCCAACCGTCGTAGGACCACAACACGGCGACCATTGCCAGGCCGAAAGGGCCGATGAGCGAAGTAAATGTATTGTCTGACAACACCGGAACAAAGTTTTGCGACGATCCGCCTTTGAGCAAAAAACTCACTACAATCAGCCCCAGAATCGCCGCCACCTTGACGAAGGTAAAAGCGTTTTGCGTTCTCGCTCCGGACTTGACGCCGAAGTAATTGATCGTCGTTAAAATCGCGATGCTCAGAATAGCGACGACTTTGATTTCTAAAGCGGTGAGATCGACAAAATAGCCAAGATAAGTTGCGAAGGCCACTGTGATTGCAGCTATTGCAGCCGTATTGATGACGGCGAACGTCGCCCAGCCGTAGAGATAGCCCCAAATTTCTCCGTAAGCTTTTTTGAGGTAAACGAATTGCCCTCCCGCGCGCGGCATTGCCGCCCCAAGTTCGGCCATGGAGAGCGCGCCGAAAAGCGTGATCACGCCGCCGATGATCCAGACCAGGATGACCCAAAACGAAGCGTCCAGATATTGTGCGATGGTCGTCGGAACGAGAAAAATGCCGGAGCCGATGATCGTTCCAACATTGATCATCGTCGAGTCGAGCAAATTGAGATCGCGTTTGAGTTCGGTTTTTTTTGAAGACATGGAAGTATGGACAGTTGCGAATAATTCGAGTTAGAGAAAGATAATCCTGGCGCGTTGCCGTTGAACCAATATTTAACCGGATTGGGTGCAACCAATGAATGATTGAGAGAACGAACTATTCTCACCCCTGAACCTTCCCGCCGTTCCCCGGGTCAAACCAATGTCGTGAACGCCAAAACGAGGAAAGGAGCGAGGCCATGTTTAAAAATTATCTCAAAATTGCTCTCAGAAATCTGCGAAAATCCAAAAGCTACGCTTTTATCAATATCATCGGGCTGGCTTTGGGCTTTGCGTCCAGTATTCTGATCATTCTCTACGTACGCCATGAGTTGACTTATGACGCTTTCCATAAAAAAGCGGATGAAATTCATTTCGTCTACAAGGAGCGCCGCACCGGCGTCGGCGTGCGTTTGGTTTACGACACCTGGGTTCCGCTGCTGGAAGAGATGCGCAGCACGTATCCCGGCATTATTGACGGCGTGCGTATGTTCACGCGCAACCGCTGGGTGCGCGTCGGCGACAGGACGTTTCAGGACTTCGTCACTTACGCCGATCCGAGCTTGTTCCGTGTGTTCGACTTTCCTCTGAAATCCGGCGACGTTTCAACCGCTTTGCATGAGCGTTATTCGGCAATTCTGACACAGGAAATGGCGACGAAGTACTTCGGCGATGCAAACCCCGTCGGCAGAACGCTTAATCTCAATCATGAAACGGATTATGTCGTCTCCGGCGTGCTGGCGGATATCCCGGAAAACTCCAACATTGATTTCGATATCGTCGTGCCGTTCGATAGCGTCATCGATCCTGAAGACGAGAGCGCAAACACAAATTGGGGCGGGTCATTTCTCGACACCTACGTTCTTCTGGACGGTAAATCAACGAAAGACGCGCTCGAAGCGCAATTCCCTCGGCTCGTCGAGAAAATCTGGGGACAGGACGGCCCGAACGGCAGCAAAAACCACAGCCTTCGATTCCTGCCGCTCACCGAAATGCACAATCATTTCACCAACAGCGATCGTTACGCATTTATCTTTTCCGGCGTCGCGTTGACCGTTTTGCTGATTGGCGCGATCAACTTTATGAACTTGGCGACGGCGCGTTCTCTTGAGCGCGCCCGTGAAATCGGCATGCGCAAGGTCATGGGCGCGGTGCGCGGGCAGCTCGTCCGCCAGTTTCTCGGCGAATCACTGATCATCAGCTCGATTGCGTTACTGCTCGGCGTGCTCATCGCCGAAGCGTTGCTCCCGTTCTTCAATGATCTGTTCAATCTGTCTTTAACGATCGATTATCTGGGCAGTAGCTTTGCCCTTTTGATGCTCGCCGGATTGAGCTTGTTCGTCGGTTTTTGCGCCGGTGTTTATCCTGCGCTTTTCTTGTCCCGTTTTCAGCCCGTCGAGTCTCTCAAAGGCCATTTCAAAAACAACCCGGCCGCCTCGGGGAGAAGGCTGCGCAACGGCTTGTTGGTCGTTCAATTCACGCTGTCGATTATGCTTATCATGAGCACGGGCGTGGTGTATAAACAAATTCAGTTCATGCTGCACCGCGATATGAATTTCAGCGGGGAAAACGTCGTGGTGTTAAACGTCAGCGCCGGTGATTTTGAAGACCGCGAGGCGGGAAGCGGAAAACTGCTGGCGCTGCGCAACGAACTGCTGCAAACGGCGGGCGTTCTGGGCGTTTCTTCCTCAACGGCTGTGCCTGGAAATTATCGCGGCTTCAATACATTCGCGCGTCCGGAAGACTGGAGTCAGCCGGAGCCGCTGCGTATGAGAGTCGCCGCTGTTGACGAAGCTTATTTCGATCTGTTCGAAATGGAATGGCTTGAGGGGCGTAACTTTTCGCCGGATTTTGCAACTGACCGCGAGAACGCCATTATCATCAATGAAACGGCGATGCGGGCGATGAACTGGCAGACGGCGGTAGGTAAAACGGTCTATCGCGGGGAAAGCGCTTTGACCGTCGTTGGCGTGGTCAAGGACTTTAACTGGCAATCCTTGGAAACGGATATCGCGCCGTTGATACATATTTATCGGCCAACTGGTGAGAGCTTCAACAGCATGATGTCCGTCAAACTGGCGCAAGGCAACATGGCCGACCACATAGAAAAAATTCGCACGATCTGGCATAAAGTCGATCAGAGGCGTGAACCGGACTACTTTTTTGTGGATGAAAACTTTGCCCGACTGTACGAGACGGAACAAAACACCGGTTTGCTGAGCGGCTATTTCGCCGTATTAGCCATTGTGCTCGCTGGCATGGGGCTTTTCGCTATGGTGTCGTTTACCGTCGCTCAAAAAACAAAGGAAATCGGCGTTCGAAAAACGCTTGGCGCCACCGTCACGGGCCTGTCGTTGCAACTGTTGCGATCTTTTCTGTTTCCAGTCGGGCTCGCCTTTGTGCTGGCTTGGCCGTTGACGTATTATCTGCTCGATTTGTGGCTGCAAAATTATGCTTTCCACACCACTCCAGGGGTGAGCGTGTTCATTCTCGCCGGGTTATTTACTGCGACCATCGCTGTTCTAACCTCCGCTTTTCAATCCATCAAAGCGGCTCAAACCAATCCAATAGAGACGCTGCGTTTTGAATAAGACAAAGTAAAAACAGGTGATTTTTGACGGGATTAACGAGATCAACCGGATCGTTTTCTTGTTCCTCGAGCCAGTCAATCCAGTTGATCCCGTCAAAAAACTCAACTACCCCCAAGAACATTCCGGCCCCATTTCGAGGGGAGTGAACTATAAAAAGCTTGACACAGAATTACAGGTTCATTATCCTTGAACACTGTTCAAATTTTCATTCGCAGACAATTTAATGGTTCAATCAACAACAACGAATCTACGACGGCGCATTTTGACTGCGGCGCGTCATCTCTTAATTCAGGAAGGCGTTACGCGCGTTTCCATGCGCATGATCGCGCGTGAAGTCGGGTGCAGCGTCGGCTCGCTCTATTCTTATTTTAAGGATAAGGATGAACTCGTTCATTCTTTGATTGAAGAAGGGTTCGAGATGCTGATTTTGCGCGCGGAACGATTAAACGGTGCATTTAATGACGCCGTCGGACGCTTACGGGGATTCTGCAAGGCTTACATTTCTTTTGGGATCGAAAACCCTGAATATTATGAAATTATGTTCACCCTGAACGCCGAGCGCATGGCGCGCTATCCGGCGGAAAAATATCGCCGCGCTCGACGGGCGCTGGAGATCATCGCTGAAGTTGTTTCAGACGGCATTCGCGAGGGCGTTTTCAAGCGCGTCGATAGCTATGTCTCTGCTAATTTGATCTGGTCTTACTTGCACGGCGTGATCACATTGATGCACGCCAAACGCATCGATCACATCATTCGCGAAGAAGATTTTATCAACACCGCCGTCGAGCAAATCTCGACGCTGCATTTGAAAGACTTGGTTGTTCCGGCGTAACGCCTATTTTTTTGACTGGGAATGAACAGTGTTCAATGGCTTGTTGTAAAAGGAGTGCAAGGCTTGCCTTGCAAATCAATAGCGGTTGTGCTCGTCGGGGATTTTCTGCCCGCTTGACTTTCGTAGAATCCCCGACGCACCCATGTCGTGCGGCTTGCATCCGCCTCTCCAGGCTCAGGCGGGATGCAATCCTTGGGGCATTGGTTCCGCCGGGGATTCTAAGCCGGCCGAGCGGGGAGAAAATCCCCGGCGAGCGCGTTCTTGTTAAAATCGAGCAAAAGCAAAGCAAGCTTTGCACTCCTTTGTTGCGTTTTTAAGAATTCCAGAAAAAGGTTGAGAAAATGCCAAACCCCAATAATCACCTCCCATTTCGCACCGCCGCCGTGTTGGGGGCGGGCGTGATGGGATCGCACATCGCGGCGCATTTGGCGAACGCCGGATTGTCCGTCCATCTTTTGGATATTCCGGCTCCAAGCGGCAACAAAAACGCCGTCGTCGAGGGCGCGTTCAAGATGATTCAAAAGCTCAAGCCGGCGCCGTTTGCCAATTCGGCTGCGGCAAAACGGATCACGCTTGGAAATTTCGATGAACATTTTGATCGCGTCGCCGAAGCGGAATGGATCATCGAAGTCGTCGTCGAAAAGCTCGATATTAAGCAAGGTTTGATGGCGCGAATCGAGCAAACCGCGCAAAAAAACGCCGTCATTTCCACCAACACCAGCGGCCTGCCGATCAATCAAATCGCCGACGGACGCTCGGACGATTTTAAACGCCGATTTCTTGGAACGCATTTTTTCAATCCGCCGCGCTATCTTCAACTGCTTGAAATCATCCCCACTGAAAACACTGATCCCGCGATTCTCGAACGACTCAAATGGTTCGGGCGCGTTCATTTGGGCAAAAGCATCGTCACCGCCAAAGATACGCCGAATTTTATCGCCAACCGCATCGGCAACTACGCTTCGATGCAGACGATCCGCTTTTTCACCGACGGCGATTACACAATTGAAGAAATTGACGCGCTCACCGGGCCGATCATCGGTCACGCCAAATCCGCCACCTTCCGCACCGCCGACGTGGTTGGGCTGGACACAGCGCTTTATGTCGCTGACAATCTTTACGAAGCCATTCCTGACGACGAGAGCCGCGAAGGTCACAAAGCGCCAGCGGTTTTGCGAAAACTGATCGAGCAAAAACGTCTGGGCGCCAAAACGAAACAGGGCTTTTACAAAAAAGTCGGCAAAGACATTCTTTCGCTCAATCTCGAAACCTTTGAATACGAACCGGCAAAGTCGCTTAATCTCGGCGATTTGAAACCGATCTGGAAAGCGGGCGGCGCCAAGGCGCGCTTGAATGCGCTCTACGCCGACGCAGGCCGTGCCGGGGAATTTACGCGCGCAACGCTGCTCGATCTCATCGGCTATTGCGCTCGACGCATCCCCGAAATCGCTGACCGTCCGGTTGACGTAGATCGCGGTATTTCCTGGGGATTTGCCTGGCAGTTCGGCCCGTTCGAAGCGTGGGACGCACTCGGTTTTGAGCGAATTCTTAATGATCTCGAAAAAAACGGCGTCGAAATTCCGGGCTGGATAAGCGAAATGAAGGCGCAAGGAATGACTGCTTTTTACCGCGAAAATGAAAACGGCGAGCAGGAAGTTTATGTGCCGGGATCAGGCTATGCCGTCGATGCGCCGCCCGCGGATGAATTGACCACGGCGATGATTGTCAAAAAGGAATCAAGTACGATCTGGAAACGCGACGACGCGGCGTTGCTCGACATGGGTGACGACGTAGCGCAATTCGATTTACACTCCAAAGCCAACACCCTCACCGCCAACGTGACACAGAGCATTTACGAAGCGATTGATTTTGTCGAGAACAACGATTTTCACGGCATGGTGATTGGCAACGACGGCGCGAATTTTTCATTGGGCGCCAATCTCGGCGGAATGGCCTTCGCGCTGATGGAAAAGAAATTTGACCTGATCGGCAAGTCCATCGCCAATACGCAAAACATGATGCAGCGCATTCGCTATGCACGCAAGCCGGTTGTCACGGCGGTGCAAGGTATGGCTTTGGGCGGCGGTTGCGAGTTTACGATGGCAAGCGCACAATCTGTCGCCGCGCTGGAATCCTATGTTGGCTTGGTCGAACTGGGCGTGGGCATTATTCCCGGCGCTTGCGGCACGGTTCATATGACCGCGCAAGCTGCTGAACGTGCCGCGTCCGACCGCCCGAATGAACTTCAGCCTTTTCTGCTGAACGCCGTTCAAACCATTGCGATGGCGCGCGTTTCAACCAGCGCGCTCGAAGCGATTGAGCTTGGTTTGCTGAAACCAAGCACCTGCGTCGTCATGAACGCCAAACGGCGGTTGTCGGTCGCGAAGCAAACGGTCGTTCACTTGTCGGAGGCGGGTTACATGCCGCCGCCGGTGCGAACCGCGATTCCGGTTTTGGGCAAGCCCGGTTATGCGACGCTGCAATCGGGATTCTATCAATTTCAGTTGGGCGGCTACGCCAGCGAATACGACCGATTTCTCGCTGGAAAACTGGCTCACGTCATGAC
>CAXHAT010000111.1:0-26152 GCA_964014485.1 uncultured Deferribacteres bacterium | reverse complement strand
CCACGACGGAGATTTACACCCACGTGGTGCAAGGACGGTTGGAAAGCGCCGTCAAGCGCGCCTTTGGATAATCGGCTGACCGGCGGTTCTGAATGATGAAGAACCGGTTGCTGAGAATCGTCGCCGTCACGGCGATCAGGTAAGATTTCGGGGGAAATTTAAATTTCAAAGTACACGCAATGTAGTGTTGAACGGAGTGAATGATGCAAGAAAAACGACAAGGGAAAAGTGCGTCCGGCGGCGATGAGCTCAAAAACGTCTTTGACAAAGAATTCAAAAAAACCTGCAAGCTTATGATGGCCTTGATGGCGCAGTTGATTGTGGCGCATGCGCAAAAAAGTGCAAAGGACAATCTGGAATCGCGACATGTAGGTGATTTGAAGCGCGTGCAGGCGGCGCTGGTCGAAGCTTTCGACCTTGCCCCGGAGATTGAAGGATCGCTGCAAAAAGCCGTGCAAGAATTCATGCAAAAACGGAGCGCACAGGATGAAACAAGGCAAGACTGACAACAGCCGCGATCACAGACGTTATTACTGGCCCGCCGACAAGATCACGTCTGAAGACATGATCGCGCTCTACAAAATCAGACTGAAAACCGGGATTCCGATCAACCAATTGTTGCGCAAGGCGATTTGGTTGCTGCAAAACGCGGAAGCGGATTCATCGCGCAAGGACGCAAGCGCTGAAGAAACGCAGGGTTCGGCATGATCGATTCGCCGTCGCCAAAAGCGCTGCACGCCCTGCGCCGGTTACGTAAAAACGCGCGCCGATCTCTGAAAGAACGCCTGCGAATCCCCGCTCGCGAACGCATTCCTTGATGAAAACAATTCTTTAACAAATCAGACCAACGAACCTGTGTAATCGCCAAAAGCGCTCTCATCGAAAATGGTGCGCTCGTTGCGAAATCGCGGGATCACCATCCAGCCGCGACCGTCGGTTACGGAAGACAACAGTCATACGATTAAGAACTTGTTTTTATTGAGCTGAAATGCAGGCTTGCGTTATACACGCGTCAATTTTTGGAAGGAAAATCAGCGCTAGTAGATTGGCGCTTTTCAATTCACCTCGTGATCTTCGGTAGGCTTCCACCCGGTGATATGGTCATTGATCTCCGTACGGAAAAGGTATCAATTCACCTCGTGATCTTCGGTAGGCTTCCACCTAGACGCCCTGCCGGATGCAATAACGCAGAAGCGTATCAATTCACCTCGTGATCTTCGGTAGGCTTCCACACAGTCGCGCTGACCATCTTCGCGTTTCCTGAGTTCGTATCAATTCACCTCGTGATCTTCGGTAGGCTTCCACGACTCCCTCCTAATTGATCAGGATGCAGGGCTTGTATCAATTCACCTCGTGATCTTCGGTAGGCTTCCACTTTGAGAAAACTCAGTCTTATGGTGGCTTTCTCTTTGTATCAATTCACCTCGTGATCTTCGGTAGGCTTCCACGAAGGATACCCTCAGGGCTCGCCCACATATGTACGGAGTATCAATTCACCTCGTGATCTTCGGTAGGCTTCCACACTGGAAGGAAAAGTACGGCAAATGGGGAGAGTGTATCAATTCACCTCGTGATCTTCGGTAGGCTTCCACCCGGATACAATTTCTTCTCCAATACACGCCACTTGTATCAATTCACCTCGTGATCTTCGGTAGGCTTCCACCGGGATGGTAACCAAAGTAGAGCTCGGACTTGTGTATCAATTCACCTCGTGATCTTCGGTAGGCTTCCACGCGAGCTGAGCGGTACGTCGTGATTGGAGCATTTGTATCAATTCACCTCGTGATCTTCGGTAGGCTTCCACAGAGAGAAAGGTGAATGCATAGCGGTGGCTCAGTGTATCAATTCACCTCGTGATCTTCGGTAGGCTTCCACGCACTACGGTGCGTCCCCCCCCAGCTATTGTTTCGTATCAATTCACCTCGTGATCTTCGGTAGGCTTCCACAGGGCCATGGCTGATTGCAGAGTTGCAGGTATTGGTATCAATTCACCTCGTGATCTTCGGTAGGCTTCCACTTGAGTTTCATCATGCCCACGGGAGAATATTTGTATCAATTCACCTCGTGATCTTCGGTAGGCTTCCACCCGGTGATATGGTCATTGATCTCCGTACGGAAAAGGTATCAATTCACCTCGTGATCTTCGGTAGGCTTCCACCTAGACGCCCTGCCGGATGCAATAACGCAGAAGCGTATCAATTCACCTCGTGATCTTCGGTAGGCTTCCACACAGTCGCGCTGACCATCTTCGCGTTTCCTGAGTTCGTATCAATTCACCTCGTGATCTTCGGTAGGCTTCCACGACTCCCTCCTAATTGATCAGGATGCAGGGCTTGTATCAATTCACCTCGTGATCTTCGGTAGGCTTCCACTTTGAGAAAACTCAGTCTTATGGTGGCTTTCTCTTTGTATCAATTCACCTCGTGATCTTCGGTAGGCTTCCACGAAGGATACCCTCAGGGCTCGCCCACATATGTACGGAGTATCAATTCACCTCGTGATCTTCGGTAGGCTTCCACACTGGAAGGAAAAGTACGGCAAATGGGGAGAGTGTATCAATTCACCTCGTGATCTTCGGTAGGCTTCCACCCGGATACAATTTCTTCTCCAATACACGCCACTTGTATCAATTCACCTCGTGATCTTCGGTAGGCTTCCACCGGGATGGTAACCAAAGTAGAGCTCGGACTTGTGTATCAATTCACCTCGTGATCTTCGGTAGGCTTCCACGCGAGCTGAGCGGTACGTCGTGATTGGAGCATTTGTATCAATTCACCTCGTGATCTTCGGTAGGCTTCCACAGAGAGAAAGGTGAATGCATAGCGGTGGCTCAGTGTATCAATTCACCTCGTGATCTTCGGTAGGCTTCCACGCACTACGGTGCGTCCCCCCCCAGCTATTGTTTCGTATCAATTCACCTCGTGATCTTCGGTAGGCTTCCACAGGGCCATGGCTGATTGCAGAGTTGCAGGTATTGGTATCAATTCACCTCGTGATCTTCGGTAGGCTTCCACTTGAGTTTCATCATGCCCACGGGAGAATATTTGTATCAATTCACCTCGTGATCTTCGGTAGGCTTCCACGTTGGGAAAGTCGGTTCAGTGAAAGGGGTTGGTAGTGTATCAATTCACCTCGTGATCTTCGGTAGGCTTCCACGACTGACGAAAGGCAACACCTCTCAGACGTCCGTATCAATTCACCTCGTGATCTTCGGTAGGCTTCCACAATACATAAATGCAAGGAAACCTGGAGAATTACGGTATCAATTCACCTCGTGATCTTCGGTAGGCTTCCACATGACGATACAGGCTCAGGGTCTGAGGAGGCCAAGTATCAATTCACCTCGTGATCTTCGGTAGGCTTCCACTCTGTACGCGAGCGTACAGCGTAAACGCTTGTTTTTTAAAGGCCCAAAATGGCCGTTTTCGACAACTCCGCTTTCTGCTAAAAAATTAACACAAACTTTTTCGATTTTCATGGGCTAAGTTCTTTATTTTCAAGGAACAGACAACACTTTTTGCCCTAAGTCTCATTTTTTCAAAAACTTAAGTCCGAAAAATCGCCTGCTAAAAAACTAGCAGAAATCGCTGTCGGAATTGACATGACTTAAAAATAGAGAAATCATGCAGTTACGCAACGGAAATTTCACCAAAAATTTTTCACACTCTAAGCATCTATAAAAACAAGGACTTAAGAAGGTTAAAAAAATGTGTACGATCTGGGACACTATTGAAAATCGGTTGTCAGTCGTCTTTTCCGCACGACAAGGGTTTTTGTTAGAATAGGGCAAATATCTTAAAATCAATGTTTTAGATCACTTTCGCAATTTCCGAAAAACGCTTGTGACAAAAAACAGGGGGCGCTGTCGGGATTTATCGGGCTTAAGTTCAATATTTTATGCGTGGGGACAGATCGGAAATCCGACCGCTCTACTGACATTTCCGCCCATTTTTCGCCTTTTATCAAAAAACAAGCCAATTTCTTTGAAAACAGTACTTTGCCGCGTTTTTCAATTCAGCTATCATCTCGGCATGACGTCGTTTTCGACCAAAACGATGAGAAACAATGCGAAGCATATGACAAAAAAGTGACAACCCAATGACGCGAAGCAGATGACCAAAACAGCGCATCAAGACAAGCCTTCCATCCCGTTTCAAGCTTCTTTTTCAAAACGCAGAAGTTCGGCTTTGGCGGCCTGATAAATTTCGACTTTTTCATCGAAAGGCAAAAAGACGCTTTTGAAACCGTTGAGAAGCAGCTTGGTGACTTGCTTATATGAAAGGTCAAAGGCGTCGGAAACCAGCTTTAACTCATTGGTCATGCTCGTCCCGCTAATGAGCAAGTTGTCCGTGTTCAGCGTAACTCGCATTTGCCGATCAAGAAAATGTTTGATCGGATGAGATTCCAAATCGGGGACGGTTTGCGTTTGAACATTGCTCAGCGGACACATTTCCAGAGGAATGCGGTGGTCGCGCACATAATTTAGCAAATCTTCGTCTTCAATCAGCCGCGTGCCGTGGCCAATGCGATGTGCGCCGCAATAGTGGATCGCCTGGTGGATGCTTTCCGGGCCGTAAGCTTCGCCCGCGTGCAGCGTCGTGTTGATGTTCTTGTTTCGCGCAATGTAGAAAGCCCTGACATGATCTTTTGCCGGATTGTTCGCTTCGGCTCCCGCTAAATCAAAAGCAACGACTCCCTTTCCTTTGTATTGAACGGTCAGGTTTGCCAACAACTCAGAAGTTTTTGGGTTGATGCTGCGAATGCCGCAAATGATCACGCCGGTTCTGATTTTGAAGTGCCGCTCCGCCTCTTGCAATCCTTCCAGCACGGCGTCAACGATGTCTGTTAATTCGAGTCCTTTGCTTTGGTGCAAAATCGGGGAATAGCGGACTTCCATGTATCGCACATTGTCGTTGGCGGCGTCTTCCGCGAGCTCGAAGGCCGTTCTGCGCAAGGCTTCCTTATCCTGCATCACGGAAAGCGTTATATCAAACTTCTCCAGGTATTTCGGCAGGTCGTCAACCTTGCCCTGGACGGTTAACGTCCGCCCAAGTTCTTCTTCTTCAAAGCTGGGAAGAAAAATGTCATTCTTTTTCGCCAGCTCAATGATCGTCTTGGGACGCAAGGAACCGTCCAGGTGAACGTGCAAGTCCGTCTTGGGAAGTTTGTGTAAAAATTCTCTGCTAAATGCCATTGTTCATATCCTTAATAGTCAAAAGCCTCTCACAGCATTGCTGGAGAGGCTTTATTAAAAGTTCATCATTTGATGGTCAAACTACTCTTGCTCCACCGTCGCGGAACGTTCACGCGGCTTTGCACGGCGCGTCGCGGGCTTGCCGGTTTTGAATGTCGGCAGCAGAACGATCATCGTTCCGGCGGCCAGAACCATTCCGCCGATCCAGACCCAAGCGACGAGGGGTTTCAAGTAAATGTGAAAACTTGCCGTTTTTGTCTCTTCATCAATCCCGATAAAGACGACGTAAAAATCTTCTAAAAATGTCGCGTGCGTCGCAACTTCCGTTGTTGGTTGATCTTGTACCTTATAATAATGTCGCTGCGGAAAAATCGTATTCACTGCTTCGCCGTCAATTTTGAGCTCGAGATTGGCTTGCAAAACCTGCCGGTGAGCGTCCTGGTTGAAGCCGTAGCCTTTATAAACGACCTCGTATCTTCCAACTTGGACTGTTTCTCCTTCCTTCAAAGCGACTTCAAGTTCCGTGTCGAAAGCGGCTCCCGTCACGCCGAAGAAAAGGAGGACAATGGAAAAGTGAACGACATAACCGCCGTACCGGCGCTTGTTTTTGGAAAACAGCGCTAAAATACCGGCGAGATAACTTTCGTTTTGGTTGCGCATCCTTGCTCTGGCGCCGCGATGAAATTCCGCAAAAATTGTCGCAATAACAAAGACGCACAAAGAAAGAGAAATTATGGCGTAGACATGCCGCATACCGAAAACCGCGAGCAAAATTCCCGTCGCCAGCATGGCGATCGTAGGTTTGAGAAAATGTTTTTTGAGGTAGGCGGTTGAAGATTTGCGCCACGCGACCAGCGGCCCGACTCCGGTCAAAAACAGCAAGAGTAAGAAGAACGGGATGTTGATTGCGTTAAACACCGGCGGCCCGACGCTGATCTTCACGCCGCGAATCCATTCGGTAATCACCGGGAAGACCGTGCCCCAAAATACGGCGAAACAGACAACAACAAACAGGACGTTGTTGATGAGAAAAGCTGACTCGCGCGAGACGACTGATTCAATGCGCGCCTTACTTTTCAATAAGTCTTTTTTCAAATAAACAATTAACGTTGAAGCGATGGTCAGAAAAACTACAAACCAGAGAAAGAGCGGGCCAACGTCAGACTGGGTAAATGAATGCACGGAACTGACAACGCCGCTCCGCGTCAGAAACGTTCCAAAAATGGAAAGTATAAAAGTCATGCAAATGAGAATGACGTTCCACACCTTGAGCATGTCTTTCTTTTCTTGAATCATGATTGAGTGCAGGAATGCCGTGCCCGTCAGCCAAGGCATGAACGCAGCGTTTTCAACCGGGTCCCACGCCCAGTAACCGCCCCAGCCAAGCTCCATGTACGCCCATCTGCCGCCCAGCAAAATGCCGATGCCGAGAAAGAACCACGGTACAATCGTCCAGCGACGGACGTGCTTTACCCAGCGATTGTCGATTGAGTTGCTAAAAAGCGCGCCAATTGCAATCGCGAAAGGCACGATGAAGCCAACGTAGCCCAAGTAAAGAATCGGCGGGTGGATGACCATAGCTGGATGTTGCAAGAGCGGGTTAAGTCCGCGCCCGTCCGGCGGGGCTTGTGCGTTCAGCGCGAATGGTTGCGCGTCCGGAATGAAGACCAGCAGGAATATAAAAAACACCGACACGAGCATCATTGTGCCAATGGCGTGCGGCAAGAGCCGTTCAAAGCTTTTTCTGAAAAAGAATAACACGAGGAGCGCGTAAAGCACGAGAATCCAGACCCACAGAAGCAGAGAACCCGCCTGTCCCGCCCAGAGTGTGGTCACTTTATAAAAGAGCGGCAGTTCAATGCTCGAATAACCGGAGACGTATTTATACTCAAACGCATTATTAAGAATCGCCGCTTCAAGCGCGATGATGGCGAGAGTCAAAAGCGCCGTCGTCGCGATGGTTGCGTTACGCGCGCTATGCACCAGATCAGAATTTTTCCTGACCGCACCGACAAAAAACGCCGCGGTTGCATAGACTGCGCTGACGAGAGACAGAATCAGGATAATATGGCCGTATTCAGCAAGAATCATATTGCGTTATCCGTTGAAGAATCTTTGGAATAAGTCTTTTGATACTCCCCATCCTCAGGTTCATACTTGCTTGCGCATTTGGTCATGATGTTTGTCGCGTGGAACTTGCCGCTCGCCTCCACCCTGCCCTCAAGCACAACCTCAATGTCGCCGCCAAGATCAGCAGGTTTGAACGTGTCCGGCAGTATCCCGCGATAATAAACGGGGATTGTCTCATCATCTTCATGAACGACAAACTCGACGCTCAACAAATCCGGCGCTTTCTGAATCGTTTCCGGCGATACCATGCCCGTCAGACGATAGCCTCGATCATGAGCGTTATCGCCCTGCGCGGCCAGTTCTTTCACGCTGACGGCGTACATCATCGTTTCGCTGTTGAATCCGACAACAATCAACAATACCATTGCGCCAATAATAATCGATGACGCCGCATAAACTTTTACATTGCGTTTCACCGCTCAATCTCCTTGAATTAATCGCTTCTCGCTAGGCGTAAGCCGTCGCGCGAGTTTCGCGAATGACAGTCACCTTGACCTGCCCTGGATAGTCGAGGTCTTCTTGTATTTTTTGTGCAATTTCATTGGAAAGTAAATCCGCTTCAGCGTCGGTAACTTGCTCCGGCTTAACCATGACGCGGATTTCTCTGCCAGCGGAAATGGCATAACTTTTTTCAACGCCGTCAAATGATTCGGCAACTTCTTCCAGCGCTTCGATTCGCCGAACATATCCTTCCAGCGTATCACGTCGTGCGCCGGGGCGGCTGCCGCTGATAGAATCCGCGGCGGCGACAAGCACAGAATACAGGTTGTCAGCCGGCACGTCTTCGTGATGCGACAGAATCGCGTTCAGCACAACGTCATTCTCGCCGTATTTAGAGCAAAGCTTGTACCCAAGTTCCGTATGCGTGCCTTCCTGGCTTTGACTTACCGCTTTACCGATGTCATGCATGAGTCCCGCACGCTTGGCCAGCTTCGTATCAAGCTTTAACTCAACCGCCATCGATGCGCACAACATCGCGACTTCCTTGCTGTGCTTAAGAACGTTTTGGCCATAGCTCGTACGATAATGTAATCGTCCTAACACACGAATGAGATCGGGGTGAATTTTGCCGATGCCAATTTCGGCAATAGCTTCGTTACCGGCGCGCCAGACTTGCTTGTCAACGTCTTTCTCGCTTTGCTTTAAAACTTCCTCAATTCGCTGAGGGTGAATTTTCCCGTTCGCAACAAGCCTTTCCAGCGCTACCCGGGCAATTTCACGCTGCACCGGATCAAAACAAGAGAGCACAACCGCTTCCGGCGTATCATCGACAATGAGTTTCACGCCAGACGCGAGCTCAAACGATTTGATGTTCCTCCCTTCCCGACCGATGATTCTTCCTTTGACTTCTTCAGACGGAAGATTTACGACCGCGACGCTGCTTTCCGAAGCATATTCGGAAGATTGTCGTTCGATGGCATAGATGATCAGCTTCCGCGCTTCTTTGTTGGCGTTAGCCTTTGCCTCATCAACCAACGTTTTGTAAATATTCGCGGCGTCGCCCTGGAATTTTTTCTTTAGGTTCTCCAGCAATTTCGCTTTGGCTTCATCTAACGACAAACTGGACAAGCGAGCAAGCTCAGTATTTTGCCGATCAATTGTTTGCTGAAGGCTTTTCCGGCGGTGAGTAATGGCTTCCCGCTCCTGCTCTAATTCATTGTGTCGTTGATCCGCCGCTCTTTCTCGCTCTTTGAGCTTGTCTTCCTTCCGATTTACTTTTCGCTCATTCTCGAGTATCTTCTTTTCAGCTTCTTCAAGCTTTTCCAGCTCTTTTTTGATCTGATCTTCTTGCTTGTCGCGCTGCTGCAACCATTCCTCTTTAGCCTTGAGAATCGTTTGTTTCTTTTCGCGCTCGATGCTTTTTTGTGCTTCCGAAAGCATGTCAGCGGCTGTCTGTTTAGCAAGTTTTAATCGCGAATGAATGATAAACCCTCCAATCACGACTCCAACGGCAAACGCGATAACGGCAATAATGATAGCTTCTATATTCATACTTTGAATTTCTTACAACCAATACGACGCTTTAATCCGCAAGAACGACTAAGCTACTGAGCTCAGTTCAACACTCTCCCCGCTCAGGTATTGCGCAACCTGCTGCGCCATAACTTCCATGTTGATTTTGACTTTATTACCAGCGCAGATCGGGTTCGACCAGATGCATTCAACGCCTTTGCAATAGTCTATCCGCAGGTCACATCCTTGCATTTTTTGATACTTGGCGGCAGGAATCATTTTGCCGGTCACTTCCTCTCGGCGAAACTCGCGATCCTGCGTTCGGACGTGAAACTCGACCATCGTATCCCACAAGAAATGATGCGCTTGCACCAGTTGTTGCGTTGAAAGCGTATCGAGAAAAGATCTGATTTTTTGCTTATTAATCAATCGCACCAAAAGCTCCAGCTTTTGGCCGAACGTCAATTTTTCGGTATTCTCAGACATATTTCAAAAACATTCCTGTTTGAAAATTCATCCTTAAAAAGTGCCGTCTTAACGAAAAGCGGACAATCCCGTGGTTGCCTGACCAAGCACGAGCGTGTGAATTTCGTGCGTGCCTTCGTATGTTTTTACTGTTTCGAGATTATTCGCATGACGCATGGCAACGTAATCATCCATGATTCCATTTGCGCCTAAAATTTCACGACACATGCGCGCGATTTCCAAAGCGTGAAGGCAATTGTTTCGCTTGGCAAGACTCACTTGAGCGTGGTGCATGTTCCCGGACTCCTTCAACTGTCCCAACCTGAAGGAAACAAGCTGCATTTTTGTTATTTCCGAAACCATGTGCGCGAATTTTTCCTGAGTCAGTTGATAAGTCGCCAGCGGATGATCAAAAATAATGCGCCCCTTGGAATAGTTCAGCGCCTCTTCGTAGCAGGCAATCGCGGCGCCGATAACGCCCCAGGAAATGCCGTAGCGCGCCTGCGTTAGGCACGAGAGCGGCGACTTCAGACCGTCAGAGCTCGGCAAAATCGCATCATCCGGGACATGACAATCATCGAGCAAAATTTCGGAAGTGTCCGAAGCGCGCAATGACAATTTGCCGTGCATTGGCTTTGCGGTAAATCCCTGTGTTTCGGTATCAACGACAAAACCGCGAACATTTCCATCGAGCTTGGCCCAGATAACAGCCACGTCCGCCATCGATGCGTTGGTGATCCACATTTTGCGGCCATTGAGCTTGTAGCCGTCGCTGGTTCGCTCCGCACGAGTGATCATCCCGCCGGGATTGGAGCCAAAATCCGGCTCAGTCAATCCAAAACAGCCAATCCATTCGCCGCTGGATAATTTCGGCAGATATTTTTCTTTTTGAGCGTCTGAGCCAAAGGTGTAAATCGGATACATCACTAAAGCGCCCTGAACCGATGCAAAGCTGCGCACGCCGCTGTCAACGTACTCAAGCTCTCGCATGATCAAACCGTAGGCGATATTGTCCAATCCCGCACAGCCGTAGCCTTGAAGATTTGAGCCCAGAAAACCCAGTTCGCCAAAGACCTTCGCCATGTGTTTTGGGAAAGTCGCGTCGCGAAAATGGTCGCGAATGATCGGTAAAAGTTCCTTTTTGGCAAAATCTCGAACGCTTGCCTGAACTTGTCTTTGTTCATCAGTCAGCAAGTCGTTTATATCATAAAAATCAAATGGATTCGGATTCACCGCTTCTCCTCTACGCTCAATTCAAATTGTTTAAAACGTTCAGCCGCACAGGCTCCCCAATCGTTTCGCCAAGCAAAGTATAAGTTCCGGCCGCGTTTATCTTGACTCTAACCAAATCGCCCGGCTGTTTGCTCGGCGCAGAAAAAACCACGCCTTTGTTGTGGTCGGTTCTCCCCAACCACTCATTCGGATTCTTCTTGCTTTTCGATTCGATCAGCACTTCGAATTCTTTGCCAACCTCCGCTTCATTGCGGCGTTTCGAGATGCTGCGCTGAATCTCATTCAATCGCATAACGCGCTCGGTTTTGGCTTCGTCAGGCACGTCATCTTCGAATCTTCGTGAAGCGATGGTATTTTTGCGTTCGCTGTATTTAAAAATAAACGCCGAATCAAATTCGACCTCTTCCATCACTTCCACGGTATCTTCGAAATCTGCGTCCGATTCGCCGCTGAAGCCGCAGATTACGTCCGTCGTCAAAGAAACGTCCGGTAAAATTTCGCGAATTTCATCGACGAGATCGAGAAATTCCTTTTTGGTGTAAGTTCTGTTCATCCGTTCCAAAACGGCGTCGTTTCCAGCCTGCAGCGGCAAATGGATATGCTTGCACAAGTTCTCGTGATCAGCAATTATATGAAGCAGTTTTCGGGGAAAATCCTTGGGGTGCGGGGAAGTAAAACGGATTCTCTCCAATCCGGGCACCGCCGCCGTTTGCAGCATCAAATCGGCAAAATCCTGATCATCGTAAGCAAAGGAATTCACATTTTGTCCCAGCAAAGTGACTTGCTTAAAGCCTTCGGAGACGATGCGGTGCGCCTCAGCAACAATGTTCTCTGGAGAACGACTGCGCTCCCGACCGCGCGTATACGGCACGACGCAAAACGTACAAAAATTATCACAACCGCGCATAATCGCGATCCAGGCATTGACGCCCGGCACCCGTTTCGGAGCAATCTCGGAATAGGTCTCAAACTCGGAAAGCGAAAAGTCCATCGCGACTTTTTCCGAATCCCGCGAAGCGCGAATCAACTCCGGCAGACGTTTGTAACTGTCCGGCCCGGCGACCAGATCAACAAACGGCGCTTTTTCCGGCAAATTCTTGCGCAGCGATTGCGCCATGCAACCCAAGACGCCAACAACCTTAACTTCACCGCGGCGTTTCTGGCCTTTCAACTGATCCAAACGGTTGTAAACTTTCTGATGCGCATTTTCGCGGATGGCGCATGTATTTAGAAGTACAATATCGGCCTGATCTTGCGCTGTGACGAACTGATATTTCTGCTGCGTCATGATCGAACGAATGAGCTCGGAATCATACTCATTCATCTGGCAGCCGTAAGTTTCGAGATATACTTTCATTGCACAAATTCTTCTTTTGATATGTCCCCAATCGCCGCTCCGTCTTCAACCGCGCCAAGAGTCGCCGAGACAAATTCGTTTGACGTAAGCTCAGCATTCTCAAACGCCACTTTGATATAATTGTCCGAAAATCCCGTCCAGCGTTCATGGCGGTCGCGTTCTTCAACGAGCACACGCAATTTGCGGCCAATAAATTTTGCATAAAACCGCTTTTTCTCTTCATCGGAAATGCGCTGGAGACGCTTGCGGCGCTCCTTTTTTATCCTGGCTTCCACATGCGAATCAAGACGTGTTGCAGCAGTCCCCTTTCTTTGCGAATATGTAAAAACATGCGCGTAAGCCATCGGCGAATCTTGCATGACTCGGCAACTTTCTTCAAAAGCCGCGTCGTCCTCACCTGGGAACCCGACGATCACGTCCGTGCCAATCAAAACATCGGGTACGATTCTCTCGGCTTTCTCAATAAAATCCAAAAACTCTCTGCGTGTGTAAAGCCGCTTCATTCGATTCAAGACGCCGTCGTCGCCGCTCTGCAACGGAATGTGCAAATGCGGGCAAAGCTTGTCGGAATCAGCCATTAAATGCAAAATTTCTTCAGGAATGGTCGTCGGCTCGATGCTGCTGATCCGGAGTCGCTCCAGAGCAGGAATTTTCAAAAGCATTTTAACAACGTCGAGGAAGCCTTTTTCTTCAAATCGGTAGGTGCCGATGTTGACCCCAGTCAAAACCAATTCCTGGTACCCAGAATCGACCAATTGCTGCGCTTCTCGCTGGATATCCCAGAACGCACGGCTACGTGCTCGTCCGCGGGCGAACGGAATGAGGCAAAAGCTGCACATAAAATCGCAGCCGTCTTGAATTTTCAAATTGGCGCGCGTCGTGGGCAGCTTCGCTAACGAAGGCTCAATCGTGAAAGGCTGGCGGGAAAATTTGGTTTTGATGATTGCTGGAGAGTCGTTTTTAACGGGAGCATCGATATAATTCAAAACATCAAGCTTATCCTGCGAGCCGACAATGAGATCGACTCCGTCAATTTTACTCAATGCTTGAGTACCGGTCTGCGCATAACAGCCGACGACTGCAACGTAAGTATCAGGATTATTTCTCAGCGTCTGCCGAACGGCCTGACGACATTTTGCATCCGCCTGATCGGTAACCGTGCAAGTATTGATCACGCAAACGTCTGCATGTTCGCCAAAATCGACAATTCGATAGCCATTATCCCGAAAACGATTTGCGATGAGAGCGGTCTCCGCCTGATTGAGGCGACAGCCCAATGTATGGAAAGAAGCACGTAAGCTGGAATTGTCCACGATCTATATTAAATTTGTCTAAAAAAATCAAAGTCTTAGGCCACCCGTCGGGTACTCTTTTTTAAAACTTGCGAATATACGGTTCTATTCACTCACTGTCAAGAAATTGAAACTTGAGCACAACACGTGAAAATTCGATCCCGTTACGTCGCTAATTGCGAATCCGAATTTTGCTTTGATTTGTATTTTTTCGTCAGGCGGTCACACCGGAAATCACGCGATTCCAGTCAAAAGCCGGGCCAATATCATACTTGTCGCTGCGAAAATTGACGTGACTGGTTACACCGAAAAACTGTGTGATTTCGTCGAGCGTGTTGTAGCGTTTTTGCGAATTCAGGAATTGTCTTGGAATATGGTACGCCCCGGTGGCGTAGCGAAGCAGCGGAACAAGGCTCTTGTATTGCGCGTCTGTATAGGTCGCGTAGTAGTCGTAGTTCCGGTAGGATTTTTTATCGTAAAATTGCCTCTCGTCAAGGCTGCAATATGTTTGGCCGTAAATCGTGTTGAGGTTATTACCGCTTCGCGTAAGCGGACCAATATTCGAAATTTCAATACCAATTGATGACTTGCTCATCGTCTTATTGCCGCCTTTAGCGCCGGGGCCCAAGTGGTAGGACCAATTTTTTGAGCTAAATAAGTTGTAAATTGTCCCGTCGCGCGCCACGAGAAACGGCACGGAAACGTGGTAATCTTTTTTGGTTAAAGTAGCGACGTCACCTTTAAGATATCCGGCGGTAAAATGAATCACGACGCGTTGCTTGACCGGCTGATCTTTGTAGTAATACGATCTATCTCCATTTGCCGGTTGGCAAACGACGACATTCAGTTTCTCAGCGTCGCCGGGAATTGACACGGCAATCGAGCGCAAACTGTGCGTCTTACCGTCGCTGTCTCTCCCGTTGCGCCGAAAATCTCGTTCGTAACTTTCTATATCGCGTGCTCGCATATCTCCCTCCTACAAATATTAGTCAGACGACTCATGCAGCTTTGCAAATTTCAAAGGTTGAATCAGAAGGTAGGAAAACAACGTTCTCACGCAACTGCAAACAATCAAACGAGACTGTTTACTCAGCGATAAAGCCCCCGCCAAGACAAAATTCATCTTCATAAAAAATGGCGTATTGTCCGGGCGCAATGCCGCCGTCCTTTTGCGAGATGGTCACGCGGCGATCCGTTTCAACGCCGTTTCTTTCAGCGCGGCAATCGAAAAACTCGCGTCCGTGGCGGATTTTGACGCGCAAATCTTCGCGCGACGGCGCTTCACCAATCCAATTGATGTTGGTCACAAGAAATTGATTTCTCGTCTTGGCCGAAAAATTCTCCTTGTGTGAAACGTAAACGATATTTTTTTCGACGTTTTTGCCGATCACAAACCAGGGACCGTTCCCCAAGCCGAGGCCTTGCCTTTGTCCGATAGTGTAAAACCAGTAGCCGGAATGCCGCCCCAATTCTTTTCCCGTTTCAATTTCGACAATCGCGCCGTCTTTCTCGCCAAGATGGAACCGCACAAACTCAGGATATTGGATTTTGCCTAGAAAACAAATGCCCTGACTGTCTTTGCGATCTTTCGTCGGCAAATTGAACTCAATCGCTTTTTGTCGCACTTCATTTTTCGTCAAATGGCCTATCGGGAAAAGCGCCCGGCTGAGCTGAGATTGGTCGAGATGAGATAAAAAATACGTTTGATCTTTCACTGGGTCGGGTGCGCGTTTCAGGCGAAAAACGCCGTTTTCTTCCACAACCTGCGCGTAGTGTCCCGTCGCGACTTTTTCAAACGCTGGATCAATTTTCTTAAAAAACTCGCCGAACTTGATGCGTTGATTGCAAAGAATGTCCGGACTCGGAGTCCGCCCCGCGCGTAATTCCGCGACGGTATGCTCCACAACACGCGCAAAATATTCCGATTGCAGCGGCACGATTTCGAGCGGTACGTCCATCATATCGCACACCGCCCGTGCATATTCGAGATCGGTTTCCCACGGACAGTCGCCGAGGTAAGCTAGCTCGTCCTCAAGCCAGATTTTGAGATAAAACGCGGTGACATCGGTAAATCCCCGCGCCCTGAGCAGCGCCAGCGCAACCGAACTGTCCACCCCACCGGATAGTAAAATAGCCGTTTTCATTGTTGTTAACAGATTGAACTCTTGTCTGAAATGCGGTTTATCAGCATTTGAAAAGAAGCGATAAAATCCCACCAAATACAATGCAAATTTTGCCGCCACGGTACATGCGTTTGCGCAAAATTGACGATTCGATCTGCTATAACGAGAAAATTCTGGCTTTTATCTTATCGTCTCCCTATCATTCGATCATGGACACATTAAAGCTCGAAAATCTCGCACAACTATCGGTCGATGATCGACTGGACTTAATTGCTGTGATCTGGCAAAGCCTTCAGACCGATGCGGATAAAATGCCTCTCACCGAAGCGCAAAAGAAAGATTTGGATCGTCGTCTCGAATTGCTGGACAACAATCCGGGCAGCATCATTCCCTGAAAAGATGCGTGACGGAAGATCGTCAATAAAGCTCCTTCTTAGCTTCGCCTCTTGCGTTTCCCCATTACACCTTTCAGATTCAATAAAATAGTATATTGCCCTTGCGTTGCACGTATATCGAATCTATATTTTACACGTAAAACCATGGAGAATTTCATGAATACAAAACTGACATTGCAACTCAACAAAGACGCTATCGACATGGCGAAGCTTTATGCCAAGACGCACCAGACCAGTTTGTCCGCATTGGTGGAAAACTATTTCAGAGTCCTTGCGAAAGAAAACGCCCCCCCAAAAATGTCCCCAATTGTAGAAGAGCTGTCCGGCATAATTGAGCTGCCCGATATGTTCGACCTTAAAGAAGAATACACGAAACATCTTATCGAGAAGTATGACTGATGCACAAAATCTTCATCGATTCCGATGTCATTCTCGATGTATTTGCGAAAAGACAGCCGTTTTACGAACATTCCGCCCGGATTTTGACGCTGTGTGAACAGAAAAAAGTTCTGGGGTACACAACGCCTCTTGTGTTTGCCAATATTCATTACATTCTCGGAAAACTCAAATCGAAAGACTACGCGCTCCAGAGCCTGCGGAAGCTGAGAATCATCGTCGATGTTTTACCGATGGACAGCGCGAATATCGACCAGGCCTTGAACTCAAACTTTTCTGATTTTGAAGACGCGCTGCAATATTATTCCTCCAGAAGCCGGCAAATTGATTTTATCATCACCAGAAACAAGAAAGATTATACAGCCGGAAGCGAAATCACGGTTTGCACGCCTGAAGAATACCTGGCGATTCTGGATACGAACGGAGAAAATGGCGTAAGCCGCGAAGATGACATTTCAGAGTGAAAAGCGCCGCTCAAAACAAAATGAAACAATGGCGATGGGTAAAATACGATGCCGTGTTTGCGGATCTAAAATGGAGCGGCTCGTGACAAACCTTCCGTTTAAGATTAACGGCGCGACGATTGTCATTCTCAAAAACATGCCGGTTCAGCAATGCGAGAATTGCTCCGAATATCTTTTGGCTGACCCAATTCTCACCCGCGTCGACGAGATTCTCGCAAAAGTCGACCACGCAGCGGAGTTGGAAGTTATTCGATATGCGGCCTGATCTGTAAAGTCGTCGCGCCGGTCTCACCCGCCTGTCAATTATTCACAGAAACTGCAATTTTTTCTTCATCAATAACTCTCTCACGAACCACCAAATCATAGACCGTTGGAATCACGACCAGCGTGAGCAGCGTGCCGACGAGCAAGCCGCCGATGACGGTGACGGCCATCGGGGTTCGCAACTCGGCGCCGTCGCCGAAGCCGAGGGCCATGGGCAGGAGGCCGAGAACGGTGGTGGCTGTAGTCATGAGAATCGGGCGCAGGCGGACTTGCCCGGCTTTTTTAATCGCGTCCAGTTTGCGCAGACCTTCCTTGCGCAACTGATTGATGTAGTCGATCAGAACGATGGCGTTGTTGACCACGATCCCAGCCAGCATGATCGCGCCGATGAGTACGACCACGCTCACGGGGGTGCTGGTTATGATGAGCGTCAGCACCACGCCGACGAGGGCGAATGGGATGGTGAACATGATGATAAACGGCTGCACCAATGACTCAAACTGCGAAGCCATCACCAGATAAACCAGAAAAACCGCCAGCAGAATCGCCAGTTGCATGCTGTCGAACGAAGTCGTCATTTCCCGCTGTTGACCGCCGATGGTTATGCGAAAATCCGGCGGCAGATCAGTCTCGTCGATGACCGCTTGAATGTCTTCCGTGACGGAGCCGAGATCGCGGTCGGTGATGTTGGCGGTGACCAACGCCACACGCTCCTGATCCACCCTACGAATCTCGCTGGGGCCGCGCTCGATTTTGAGATCGGCGACCGAGGCCAGCGGAATCGGCACACTGCTGTTTGGATTGATCGCCAGGCGGCGCAGATCATCAAGACTGTTGCGGTCTTCTTCCTGGTTGCGAATGCGAATGTCGATTTTACGATCTTGCCGGTTCATCTCCGTCGTCACTTCGCCCTGTACCTTGTTGCGCACAATCGCGCCGATGGTTTGGATGTCCAGGCCCATTTGCGCGACTTTGCGGCGATTGAAAACGATTTGCACTTCGGGATTGCCGCCTTCCGTGCTCGATTTCACGTCGCGCATACCTGGGATTTCGCGCATTCTCGCCACCATTTCCGTGCTCAAGCGCTCAAGCTCTTCCAGGTTGTAGCCGCGAATTTCCACCTCGATGGGCGTTTTGAAACTGAACAGCGTCGGGCGGGAAAATTTGTACTCAAGGCCGGGAATGGCGATGAATTGATCGCGCATCTCGTCCATCACGGCCTGCTCCGCATCGCGGACAATGCCCGGTTTGAGCTTGATGTGTAATTGGCCGAGGTTTTCGCGTTCTTCGGTGGCGCTGAAGCCCATTTGCGTTGAGGTGCCGGAAACGGCGTAGACGTGCTCAACTTCGTCCGTCGTTTGCGCCAGACGCGACATCGCGTCGACGATGCGGTTGGTCTCCTCCACCGGCGTGCCGATTGGCAAAAGCGCATCAACAAAAAACTCGCCCTGACTCATTTCCGGAATCAACTCCGTGCCGATGGCGCGAATGCCGAAAACGCTGGCCACAAAGAGCAACACAGTGACAAAAATGAACCGAACTCGTTTGCCAACCACGCTGTCGATCACCTTCGGATAAATGTTCGTGAGATAATTCATGAATCGGTCAAACGGCGACAAAACGGCGCGTCCGAAAGCGCCGGAGATTTTGGAAAATGCCTGAAAAATCGGTCGCGGTGCGGTCGTTTCAGCGGGAGAACCGTTCGTGTCAGTTTCGGCGCTCTTTTGGGGCTTGAGATATTTTTGCGGCTTGTATTGTAGCGAAGCAAGCATCGGAATCAGCGTCATCGCGGCCAAAAGAGCGGCGACGAGTGAAAAGGTGACGGTCAGCGCCTGATCATTGAATAGTTGTCCGGCGATGCCTTCGACAAAAATGATCGGCACGAACACGCAGATCGTGGTCATGGTCGAGGCGATCACCGCCGGGCCGACCTCGCTGGCGCCTTTTTTCGCCGCTTCGACCACGCCAAACCCGCGCTGTTTGTAGCGATCGATGGCTTCGAGCACGACGATGGCGCTGTCCACCAACATGCCCACGCCCAGCGCCAAACCGCCGAGAGACATGATGTTGAGCGACACGCCCGACATAAACATGAAGAAAAAGGTGACGATAATCGAAATCGGAATCGCCAGCCCGATAACGACGGTGTTTTTGATGCTGCGCAGAAAAATGATCAGTACGATGATCGCGAGAATCCCGCCATACATCGCGGTCGAAAGTACGTCGTCGACGGAGTTTTGGATGAAAATCGACTGGTCGCTGATGACGGTCATATTGATCGGCACGTTGAAACGGTCGTACTCGGCGCGGAATTCGTCGAGCTTGGCTTTCACCGCTTCCGCGACGGCAACGGTGTTTTGGTCGGCTTCTTTGTAAATCGCGATTTCAACGGATTCTTCCCCGTTCAAGTGCGTGATGACCGTGCGCTCTTTGTGGCTTTTGATCACTTGGGCCACGTCTTCCAGCAGAACCGGTGCGTTGCCGCGCATCCCAACCACAATGTCGTTCATTTCATCAACGCGCTCGAATTCGTTGAGCGTACGCACGAGAAATTCCGCTTCACCGTCTTTGAGCGTGCCGCCGGTGAGATTGACGTTTTCCTGGGCCAAACGCTGCGCAACGGTGGTGATCGGCAGACCCAACTGCGTCAATTTGCCCTCATCGACATTGATTTGGATTTCTTCTTCCAAACCGCCGAGCACTTGCACCGAGGCCACGCCTTCGATGGATTCAATCTCTTGCTTAATGCGCTCCTCAGCGATCAAACGAAGCGCGATCAAATCTTCATCCCCAGCTAACGCGACGCGCATAATCGGGTCTAACGATGGATCGAAGCGCAGCAGAATTGGTTGATCCGCATCGCGCGGCAGGTTGACGAGATCGAGCTTTTCACGCACGTCAAGCGAGGCGAAATCCATGTTCGTGCCCCACTCGAATTCGATCACCACGTCGGACGCGCCGGGGCGCGAAATCGACGAGGTGCGTACCACGCCGGAAACCACGCCGACGGCGGATTCGACCGGTTCGGAGATCAAATTCTCCATCTCGCCCGGCGCCGTGCCGGTGTATTCGGTACGAATGGTAAGCGTGGGATAAGTAATATCGGGTAATAAATTGATCGGCAAGCGGTCAAAAGCAACCGCCCCGAAAACGATGGCCGCGAACATGAACATCACAATCGTAACCGGCCGTCCAATGGAAAAATCAACTATTTTCATATCAAAAATTGGATTGTTGGAGTGGTGGAATGTTGGATTATTGGAATCATGGGGTTTTGGATTGTTGGAATACTGGATTATTTGTGTTATGGTTTTGGGGATTTGTAGGGTTTGGGTTCTGCTTTTTGATCTGGTTGTTGCGCGATGTATTTTTCGAAATCATCAGATATTCTGGCTTGCCATGTGCCGTCGGTGCGTTTGGCTTCAAGCGAGCGAACCAATTTGAGAAGCTTGTTTTCGACTTCATAATGTAGGATGTCAATCCCTTCAAGTTCTTTTGACGAGATTTGGTCGGCAGCATTGAGTGCAATGGCTCTGGAAAATGTTTCGGCTAATGAGCCGAGCGCGATATACAAAAATTGCAAATATTCGTTAATCGACCTCCGCCCGTAGCCTTCCGCGATATTCGCTGAAACCGATTGGGACGCATCGGCAATCTGCGACCGAACTTTGAAATCGATTCTGTTATCGACGTAAACGATTCGATGGATCAGCTTATACAAATCTATACTTCGATGCCATACGCCAAGCGTCATGTAACCGCGATTCAGATTCCGCCGTCGCGTGTATTCCGCCATTTCACCATCCTTTGTTAAATGGAGTGTTGGAATAGTGGAATGTTGGATTATTGGATATTTGAGAGATGAAGAAGTGGATTTTTGCAATCCCTGCCACTACTCCAATGATCCAGTATTCCATCATTCCAAAACTCTACCAATCCACTAATCCAGCATTCCAACAATCCAATTCTCCATCACTCCACTATTCCGCCACCGCCGGTTTGGGTTTCGAAGTGTAAATGAATGCGACGAAGCGCGTCATGAGATTTTTGAGATCGTCGAAAATGACGTAGAGAATCGGCATGATGAACAGCGTCGCCGGGGTGCTGGTCAGGAAGCCACCGACGATGGCGATGCCGATGGGCGCGTACATTCCGGCGCGGCCTTCTTGTTGGCCAAAGATTTCCGGGAACAGCGTCGGCACGACCATTGGTAAAAGACCGATGAGCGTAGTCAGCGTCGTCATTAAAATCGGGCGCAAGCGATTGCGTCCGCCCCTGCGAATCGCTTCGGCGCGCGACAAGCCCTGTTGTCGAAATTTGTTAATCGCGTCCACGAGTATGATGCCGTTGTTCACCACAAGCCCGCAGACGACGATAATGCCCAGCCAGCCTGAAGTTGAGAGCGTTGTGCTCGTCCAATAAAACATCACGAAAACGCCGATGAGCGCGAACGGCACTGAGAACAGAACGGTGAACGGATGGATGAATGACTCGAACAATGACGCCATCACGATGTACACGAAAATGAGCGCCAGAATCAGCGCGAACGACGAGTCGGTCTCAGCCTGACGCATCATGCGCCAGTTCCGTCCCTTGCTCCACTCATAGCCCGGCGGCAATTGAATTCCGGCCATCATTTTGTCGATTTCCATGTTGACTTTCCACAGGCCGGATTGCTCGGTGTTGGCAAAAATCCTGATCGTTGTCGCGCGGTCTTCCCGACGAATCGACTGCGGGCCTTTCCTGACCGTTAACTCAGCGACGGAACCCAACTGCACCTTCTCATCCTGGCTGTTTTCGATGGTCATATTCTGTAATTGCTGGATATTGACGCGGTCTTCTTCAGCCAATTGCACAAGAATATCGACCTCGCGTTCCGATGTTTTGAATTTGGAATTCGACCGGCTGGTCAATGCCGATGAGATGGTTTGCGCCACCCGCTGCGACGTCAAGCCATATTTTTGCGCGCGCGTACGATCCACGCTGACCGCCACTTCCTCGTCGCCGCGCTCCATGGAAGTGTCGACATCCTTCACATCTTCAATGCCCTCCATCAGTGTGCGAATTTCTTCGGCGTAAGTGATGAGCACGTCGGTGTTTTTACCTTTCAGTTCAATACTCACCCCGTCTTCATTACCGCCGCGTCCACGCATACGTCCGGCTTTAAACTCAACCCCGGCAAATTCCGGCAATTGCGCACGAACGGCGGCGTAGAGTTCGGTCGTTGATCTCTCAGCTTCTTCTTCCGGTATGAAATAGATCGCAATTCGTGCCCGGCGTTTGCTGAAATTGGTCGAAACCGTCGCGATTTCGAGATCATCCTTTTGGCCGATGAGCTTGCGTTCCGTTGAATCGATGATCGTGTTGATTTGTGCGAGCGAAAAATTACGATCCATCTCCGCGTTCAAATTCATTTGGCGCGACGGCGTGCGCGGCATCCAGGAACGATCTATTTTGGATTGCAGTTCAAACGCGCCGTAAAGCACGAGCCCGAAAACGCCGACCGCGATCAACGAATACGGAAAGCGCGTGATGCCCTTGATCGCCGTGCCGTAGGCTTCGCTCATGCGGGTCAGCAATTTGGACGGCGGCTTTTCCTTGCCGGTAAACATGCGCGAGGCGGCCAGCGGAATGACGGTCAGCGCGATCACTAAACTTGCCGCCGTTGCCGACACAATTGTCACACCGAAATCGCCGAACCAGCGTCCAAAGCCAGAGCCAAGAACGAAGGGCAGCGGTACGAAAACGATGATCGTCGTTAACGATGCGGAAGTCACCGCGACGGCAACTTCACGCGCGCCAATAATTGCGGCTTTGCGTCCGTCCAGCCCTTCTTCCTGCTTGTGGCGGAAAATGTTTTCCAAAACCACGACTGCCGGATCGACTAGCATTCCAATCGCGAACATCAGCCCGGAGAGGGAAACAATATTCAGCGTCAATCCTGAATTGATTGGCTCCATGCGAATCAGGTACATGACCAGAAACGTGGCGATGATCGAAATCGGAATGGCCATCGCGATGATGACGGTCGTTCTGAATTTGCGCAGAAAAACGTAGAGCACGAGTATGGCAAGAAAACCGCCGAAAATACCGGCGTAGGTCAGGTTGTCGAGACTGCTGGTGATTTCCTGCGATTGATCGCGGAAAATTTGCACGTCCATCCCGGCAAGCGCGGGGTTTTCGTCAACATTACGAATATATTTCCCGACTTGCGTAGTGACGTCGATCACATTTGCCGTCGACGCTTTGTAGACGCGCAGCACCAGCGATTCCTGATTGTTGAGGCGCTGAAATTCTTTCTTTTCGGGGAAATCGAAGGCGACGCGCGCCACGTCGCTCAGCACGAGATTTGTGCCCATAATCGGCGTTTGCGCGATTTCGTCGACGGTCTGAAACTCGCCGATCACACGGACGGAATATTTCTTCGAAGCGTCGATGACCGTGCCGCCGGAGACGTTGATGTTGTTGGTGCGCAGACTTTGAGAGAGATTGAAAAAATCGAGATTGTGCGCTTTCATTCGCTCCTGATCAAGCTCAACCATCACTTGCCGCTCGTCCATGCCGCGAATCTCGACGTTCGCCACGCCGTCCATCCGCTGGAGTTGCGGGACGAGCGTTTTTTCCGCCGCTTCGTACAATTCGTCATTTGAGCGTCCCGGCCAGGCGAGGCTGAACTCGAAAACCGGCATGTCGGTGCTTTGCCAGCGGAAAATGTTGATGCGTTCCACATCGTCAGGCAGTTGCGCACGCACGCGGTCGAGTCTGTCGCGGACTTCCACCGCCGCCAAATCCATGTCCGTGCCGTCCTTGAACTCGACGGAAATGTTACAGCTGCTCGCGCTCGAAGTTGAATTGAGTTCTTCCAGGCCGGAAAGCGTGCCCATGATGTCTTCAATCGGACGCGCAATATTGCGATCCACTTCCTGCGGCGAAGACGACGGATACGGAATGCTGATGCGCAAGCGATCCGATTCGATCTCGGGCATAAAGGTCAGCGGCAAGCGTTGCAAGCCAATGACGCCAAGCACAATCACGCTCAAAATAATCATCAACGTCGTTACCGGACGCTTTACGGAAAATTCTGGTAAGCTCATTTTTCGCCTTCGCTCATTTGTTCAAAGTTTTCAAGTTGAAGGTTCTGTCTCGCTGCGCTCGTGGAGTGATGGAATGCTGGATTATTGGAGTGTTGGAAAATGGAATCATGGATTGATGGATTATTGGATTTTTACGATCTCCGTCATTGCTCCAATTATCCATTATTCCACGACTCCAAAATTCCACCCATCCATCATTCCATCACTCCAACATGCCGTCACTTCGCTCTCCCGCTCCCGGTTCTTCAAGATAATCGTGCAAAATCATCTCAGCTCTCTCAAAATGAATGCGCGGAACATGCAAATCTGCTTGATCCACGCCTGCGCCGCCAGTGCCAAAACTGCCGTAGGCGCTGCTGAGGAAAGGACGTTTAATCATGCTTGGAATTTCCTGTTGTTCCAAAAGCCCCTTCGCCATTTCTGCGAAAACAACGCCGGGGAACGTCTGCAAATGCACCCATTCCTTAAATTCTTCTTTGCGCTTTTCTGATTTCCGAGGCTGCTGTCCAACATTTGCGGCGTGAACCAAATCCACGTCACAATCGCTGCATTTATAAATGTGCGGCTCGTACTCGTAACCGCATTTCGGGCAAATTGAGGTCATAGTCCTGTTTTCCTGGCATGTTGGAATATTGGATTGATGGAATTGTGGATTGCTGGATTAATGGAATTCTACTCCAGTTCGCCAACACTCCAACATTCCATTACTCCACTATTCCAGCACTCCATTTCTCCATCAATCCGTTTTTCCAATACAATAGAGATGCGTATTCGTCCGCAGGTAAATCCGAGAATTGGCAATCGCAAGCGAAGCCAGGGTGTAATTTCCATCCAGATCGTTCGTCGCTAAAACTTCCGGTTCTTTGCCGCCCGCGCTCAAAACTGTTGTGATCGAATTTTCGTTTGTGATATAAATTTTGCCGTCCGCGAGTACAGGTGAAGCGCTGACATTGCCCTGAGCCGTGCGCACCGGGCCCCAGACCAGCTCGCCCGTTTTTGCATCGAGACAGGAAGCCAATCCGCGATCATCGACCATGTAAAAATACTGGCCGTCCGTGATCGGCGTGGGTACGTCCGGAGCGGAGCCGCCTTCCCATTTCCAGGCGAGATGACTCTCGGTTACATCGCCGGCGCCGCCTGCTTTGAGTGCGAGCAGCGGCGTTTTGCGCGAAGGCGCGTAGATCATGCCAGCCACCGTCACCGGCGAAGCGACAACGCGATAATTGCGATGTTTTTCAGGATTTAAACCAGCGGCGCGCCACACTTCTTTGCCGGTTTTCGGGTCATGACCCGTGACATAATCGCCGCCGGAAATGACAATGTGCGTTTTGCCGTCGTGTTCGGAAATCGCAGGCGTGGTGTAAGCGTCGGGAGATTCCATTAGCGCGTCGGTCGGGCGTTCAACGCGCCACGAGACCGCACCATTCGCAGCGTCAAAAGCGACGACGTAAGACGGATCATCCGTTCTGCGGCCGTGCAGGACTTGCACGATCAATTTGCCGTCATAAAGCAGCGGCGACGAAGCATAGCCCCAGCCGAGGCCGAATTCGCCGTATTCTTTTTGCAAATTCTTTTTCCATTTCAGGTCGCCTTTCATATCAAAGGCGGAAATAGCGCCCGTCCCCGTTACGACCCAGACATGCTCGCCGTCCGTTACCGGCGAAGGCGAGGCGTTGTTTTGTTTACGATGAAGCCGGTTGCCGGAATCCAGGGTTTGCTTCCAGAGTTCCTGACCGTTTTTGGCGGAAAATGCGATCAACCGCACTTCAGCGCCGCCGGGATTGCGTGCCGG
>CAXHAT010000110.1:0-26260 GCA_964014485.1 uncultured Deferribacteres bacterium | reverse complement strand
TCATCGCCGGAAAACTCGAATTCGATTACCCACACAAATTCATATAGAGCCAAAATCGTCAAAGACGGTGACCTCATGGCCTATTTCACAGAGTGCCTGAGCGACATGGCTGCCGATAAACCCTGCACCGCCAGCAACCAGAATCATTTTTGTCTCACTCATGTCCATGCTTTCATTTCGTTCAGGTACACCGTACCATAGGGTCGGATGTTTAGCCTGATCACTTTATGTCTGCCGAAAATGCTCTCCATAAGGCTGATATATTCTTCAACTGCACGATTGGGAAGAAAGACTTGAATCGTTCCGGCGAAACCGCCGCCGTGTACACGACACGCTCCTTCACCAACGCGCAGTATATAGTCTTCACTCAAAGCCAAAGCCAATGCGACAGGTTGATGGCGGGGTTCCCGTTGAGTGTAAATATTTTGCAGCCGTTTGTATGACGAGTTGCCTGAATCAGAGACCAACTGAAGAAATTCTTGAAACCGATTATTCCTGAGGGCGCGCACTTGCTGCAGGACACGTCGATTCTCGGCGAAGAAATGGAGGGTGCGCAAGATGGCACGATCGCCCGTTTTTTCTCGCAGCTCCGGGATAGCGCTGCTCATCGTCACGACATCAACATCTCTGCATACTGTGGCGCCAAGTTTTTTCGCCACTGCTTTCATTTCCCGGGGCACTGCTGCGTAGTCCTCGGTGAGATCGGCATGATTTCCGCCCGTATCAACAACCAAAAAGGAATAGTCTTGCTCCAGAAAGTCGAAATCGACTTTTTCAACAATCGGATTTTTCGGGTTCCGGAAGTCGATGGAAATGACGCCGCCGACCGCGCAAGCCATTTGGTCCATCAAGCCGCAAGGTTTTCCAAAATATTCGTTTTCAGCGTATTGACTGATTTTTGCGAGTTCTTCAGGATTTATTCTGTTGTCATTGTACAACGCGCTGAGAATGGTTGCGACAAGCACTTCGACTGAAGCTGACGAGCTGATCCCTGACCCTGGCAGCACTGCGCTGGTCATGCAGGCATTGAATCCGCCAATTTTGTGGCCTAACTGAGCGAAACGTGCTGCAATTCCCCGGATGAGCGCATAGGTTGTCCCCTGTTCCTGCTGAACCGAATCGAGCTCAGAGAGGTTGACGGCGAAGGATGTTTTGTACCCCTCCGAAAATAACTCTATACGATTCTCGTTGTTCCTCTGCACCGCAGCAATCGAATCCAGATCGATGCTTGCCGCCAACACGCGACCGTGGTTGTGGTCGGTATGATTACCGCCTATTTCCGTTCTCCCAGGTGTGCTGAAGAATTCGGAGGCAGTGACTCCGAACTTTTCAGCGAATGTCTTCTGTAGCTGGCCGAATCTCCGAAGTTGGTAGTGCGCTGCTTGATTGTCTCCCCTGTTCAGTTCTTGAACCGCAGTTTCTAATTTATGCATAGTTTGAATCTTCGGTTAATTGCAAGGTGGCGCGAGGGATTTGTAGAAGAGAGTCGTCGTGAATCGATTCTGTTTCGATTACCCTGAAATCGCTTAATTGTATTTAACCTGAATTATTCATAAACCGCCAATTTACGCTCAAATACTTAAAACGTCATACCTGCGTAGGCGGGTATCCAGAATTGCACCCAAGTCGTTGATATTTATAGATTCCCGCCTTCGCGGGAATGACGTTTATGAATAATTCAGGTTAACATTTGCTGAAACGTGCTAAATGACTTGCGTTATAGTTTTAAATTGCACTTCATCTTGTATACAATATACGATAGACAGAAAAAAGCCACAATTCTCGAACGAGTTTGAGCAGGCTATGGTCGATTTGACCTTGTCTAAACTTGCCTCACTGCACTGCCAAAGACTCGGAACTAAACAGAGGTTTTCATCACGGAGCGCATTCAAAATGAAAGGCTCTTCGTAAAAACTGGATTTTATTATGATGGATTTTGTGAAGTATCTCAAGTCTATACTCTTAATTGCATGTCTACTTGCTTCCGTTGGCTCCGCACAAGAGTCAAAAGAGGAAAAAGCAGTGTCTCCTTTTTCGGATCCACAGAACAAGGGGGGATGGGTTCTGAATGAGGAACTCAGCGATGAGTTTGAAGGCGCCGAACTGGACACGAATAAGTGGTTTATCGAAGGTTTGAATGGAGACTATTACATCTGGAAAGGCAGGGCCCCGTCGCAATTTGTGCCCCACAATGCGATTGTCGAAGACGGCAAGTTGAAAATAAGAACGCAATGGGAGCCGGATTATAATTTTGTCAGGGAGAACTATGCAGATGGCAATAACAATGACACGTATGGCGTCTTTGAAGGCAAGCCCTTGCCCGTGACCACTGCCGGGGTCATTACCAAAAAGCGATTCTTGTACGGCTACATGGAAGTCAAGTCCAAAGTCGGTAACGCTGCGATTACGGGCGCCTTTTGGGCTATCGGCTACGAGCAGGAATTGGATATTTTCGAGCAGATGGGCAACCCGAAAGTCAAGAATGGCTCAATTCGGGAAAACTCGGTTCGTGCCGCGGTGCATGATTGGAGTCCTCCAGCGGTGAGGCCAACGGTGGTCTTTGGGAACGATGAAAAAGACCTGCCGTATCGAACTGCAGACGAATTTCATGTTTATGGCGCCGAATGGGGGATAGACTATCTAAAAATCTACCGGGACGGCAAATTAACCTATCATGTAACACAGGATGAAGTCGGGACGGATTGGGTGCTCAATAACCCGATGGAAATCTGGTTAGACTCTGAGATTTTCAAGTGGCTGGGCGTGCCTCACAAGGAAGAGTTGCCCGTTGATTTTGAGATTGAATATATGCGTGTCTGGCAAAAGCCCGACCCCAATCTGTTGGACCGCGCCTTTTTCGGTTTCGAAGGGCCGATTCTGTATGAGGAGAATCCACGGCCCCTGACTTTGGTGCCCGAAAACTCCGAGACAAACGATTATCAGAAGTTCTGGTTGTTTGACGAGGGATCAGCAAAATACTTGACCATCGTTGAAGGGGATTACGCAACCGGCGTCAATAGCCTCAAATTTACTGGCTTTGGTAAGAATGAAAAAATGGAAGTGGAGAAAGCAGTGGCTCTCTCTCCAAAGGGCGCGATCGACATTCCTGCCGGTGATTTCATTCTTTCCATGAATGTTTGGCTGGATCAGGGACGCATTGCGAAACGCGTGCATGTTGCGTTTGAGGCCCCGCGGTTGGTTGTGGCGCCGTTCGAACTTGATGGACTGCCGCGACGCCAATGGGTGAACATCGAACAGAAAATCTCCAGAACACACGCTTCCAGTCCCAATGACCAGTTGCGTCTAGAAATCCACCGCAACGATTTGCCTGAGACAAAGGCCGCAAAGCTGTACATTGACGATATCGCAATTCGCGCTGTAGACAAATAGCCATTCCCTTGAATATTTCGGGAAAACGTTAAATGAGTAGATTCGACAAAAACGCATTTTTGTACGCGACAATCGTGGCGATGGGCGGTTTTATTTTCGGCCTCGATGCGGCATTGATCGCCGGGACGGTAGACTTTATCACGGCAGAGTTTGCCCTGACCGCGCTTCAGATTGGGAATGTTGTCAGCGCACCGGCATTAGGCGTGCTGATCGCCTTGCCGTTTGCCGGGTTTATCACAAACCGGTTTGGCCGGAAACGCACGATCCAGCTTATTGCCATTCTCTACCTGGTCTCTGCCGTTACTTCTGCAATTGCGCCGAGTTACTGGACGCTGGTCGTCGCGCGTTTTCTCGGTGGACTCGCTTTCACATCCATCGCACTGGCTTCAATGTATATCGGGGAAATTGCCCCACCCAAATGGCGTGGAAAGCTGGTTTCGATGACCCAGATCAATATTGTCGTTGGTCTGTCTGGAGCCTACTTCATCAATTATCTCATTCATCACTGGGCAGGGACTGGCGCCGATTGGGTCCGTACCCTGGGAATAGACGAATATACCTGGCGTTGGATGCTCGGATCGGAAATCCTGCCGGCAGCCATTTGGCTCGGTCTGCTTTCGATGATTCCTGAGAGCCCGGCCTGGCTGACAAACTGTGGCCGGATTGAAGAGGCAAAGGCCAGTTTAAAGAAAATTATGCCTGCTGATGAAATTGACAAGCATGTTGATGAAATGCAGGAGAGCATTCGCGAGACCACGCAGGATCGTTCGGTTTTGGCCCAAATGAAGGAGATTTTCGGCAAGCCGATGCGACTCATTTTTATCATCGCCTTCACTATCGCCATTGCGCAACAGGCGACTGGCATCAACGCGATTTTGTTTTATGCGCAGACCGTCTTTAAGCAGTTGGGACTCGGCGTCGATGCCGCCTTCTCTCAGGCCATCTGGGTTGGCATAACGAGTGTCGTTTTTACAATTCTTGGCTTAGTGCTCGTCGACAGGCTAGGGCGAAGGCCTCTGATCATTTGGGGCATGGTTTGGATCATCGCCAGTCTCGGCTTGTGTTCTTATGTCTTTAACGAAGCTCGTTACGTTTTGACGGCAGAAGCAGTCTCAGAAATGACGGAAATTTCAGAGGTTGAACGTCTGAACGCGCTGGTCGGCGTTGAATACGAAAGCGACATCGCCTTCAAGGACGCCATTCGTGAAACTCTGGGCGCAGCCGATGAGCAAGCCCATCAAAGCCTGTTGTTAGAGAAAGCCATCAAGATGAATGCGACTCTGGTTCTGTTGGGCATCCTGAGTTTCATCGGCGCTTTCCATTTTTCGGTGGGTCCGGTGATGTGGGTGCTTTTTTCGGAAATCTTCCCCATCTCCGTGCGGGCCATTGCGATTCCGTTCTTTACGATTGTGACCAGTTTTACCAACTACGTCGTCCAAAAGTTCTTCCCCTGGCAGTTGGAGAATATGGGGATGAGTACCATCTTTCTCTTTTACGCCGGAACGGTTGCTGTCGGCCTGGTTATCTTGTTTTTCACACTGAAAGAAACGAAGAACATGAGTATCGAGGAAATTCAACTGGCCTTGATATCAAAAAAATAACGGTGTGAACTTGTCTGGTTTTTAGTCAACGCGACAGTTAACGAGTAAGAAGCAAAATGAGCGAAATGGACCGTTCTCATCATTCTGGCGGCACAATTCTGGACAATTCTCAGAGTCCATTTGTAAAGCTGAAGAGCATCCCTCTTGCGGATTGCAGGTGGACGAAGGGTTTCTGGGCTGAGAAGTTCAGGGTTTGCGAAGAAACGATGGTGCCGTATATGGGTGAGGTCTTGTGTGGCGACGTCGGCCATGCGCTCAACAATTTCAAGATCGCGGCCGGGGAGAAAGACGGCGAGCATAAAGGGATGTTTTGGCATGACGGCGACTTCTATAAGTTCATGGAAGCCAAAACGTGCGTTTACGCTCACACGGGGGAAAAAGAGTTGCTTGAAGAGCTTGACGAATACATCAGGATTATCGCAAGCGCTCAGGAACACGACGGCTATTTACAAACCCAGATTCAGCTTCGGGATGACGTCGATCGCTACGAAAATCGCAAGTACCACGAAATGTACAACACGGGGCACTTGTTGATCAGCGCCTGCATTCATCACCGCGTTACCGGAAAACGGAACTTTCTCGAGATTGCCATCAAGCAAGCTGATTTGCTCCATACCCTTTTTATGCCTGAGACCAAGCACTACGGTCGATTTGGTTTCAATCAGACGCAGATCATGGGATTGGTTGAACTGTATCGGACGACTCGGGACAAGAAATATCTCGATTTGGCGGAACGATTCATCAACAACAGGGGCAAATTCAAAGTTGAGCATCATGCTACCACGGAAGGATATCCCATTGGCGACATGGTGCAGGAACGGACTCCGCTGCGTGAATCGAACGAGGCGGTTGGGCATGCCGTGCTCGCACTCTACTACTATGCCGGCGCCGCCGATGTGTACGCTGAAACTGGTGAGAAAGCGCTGATAGACGCTCTCGACAGGCTTTGGGAAAATGTCACCGCTAAAAAGATGTTCGTGACCGGCGCCGTCGGGCAGACGCATTATGGCGCTTCAACGAACCGCGACATGATCGAGGAAGGGTTTATCGATGAATATATGATGCCCAACATGACGTCATATAACGAGACCTGCGCCAACCTGTGCAACGCCATGTTCAGTTATCGAATGTTGAGCATCCATGGCGACGCCAGATTTGCGGATGTTGCGGAATTGGTCTTGTACAATAGCGGCCTTTCTGGCATTAGCCTCGAAGGGAAGGATTACTTTTATGCCAATCCGCTCCGCATGATTCACAACACTCGGGACTATGAAGCGCATAAGGATGTGACCGAGACGCCAAATCGCGAGCCGTATCTTCACTGTTTCTGTTGCCCGCCCAACCTCGTGCGCACGATTGCTGAAGTCTCCGGATGGGCCTACAGCCTGTCGGAGAACGGTGTTGCCGTCAATCTGTATGGCGGCAGCGAACTCGATACCCGCCTCGCTGATGACACGCCACTCAAGCTGACTCAAGACACTGAATATCCGTGGAAAGGATTGGTGAATATCACTATTCAGGAATGCAAAGACTCGCCGTTTGAGATATTATTCCGGATTCCCGGATGGGCAGAAGATGCAAAGGTGCGCCTCAATGGAGAGGATGCCGGGATCGACATTGAAGCAGGGACATTTGCCCGGATGGAACGCGTGTGGAAGCCGGGTGACGTCATTTCCATCGACATGCCAATGAAGATCACGCTTGTCGAAGGTCATCCTCGGATTGAAGAAGTGCGCAATCAAGTGGCCCTTAAGCGCGGCCCTATCGTTTATTGTGTGGAGTCGCCAGACCTGCCGCAGGGAACCGAAATTCTTGACGTCTACATCGACGGAAATACGGAGTTGAGGACCGAACATCGCCCTGATTTTCTCGGAGGCGTCTCCATTATCAAAGGGAATGTTCTGCTGCGTCAGGATAAAGGCAAGGGCTTGTATCGCGCCGTTCAAAAACCCAAATGGAATTCGTTTGAGACCATTTTTGTGCCTTATTTCGCCTGGAGCAACAGGGGAACGGCCGAGATGACCGTGTTCATGCCAGTGGTCTGGTAGATGCGATCAACTGCACAAGGAGAAAAAATGTTCACTCGTCCTTTCAAAAGTTGCGGTCTCGTTTGTTTCGTTTGCGCCATCGTTCTCTGCTTTGGATGTGTACAATCCGAAAAGACCAAGAGAAAACCGAACATTCTCTTCATCGCAATCGATGACCTTCGGCCGGAATTGGGGTGTTATGGATCTGAAATAGCGGTAACGCCGAATATCGACAAGCTGGCGCAAGGCGGCCTTCTCTTTAACAGAGCTTACACCCAGCAAGCCATTTGCAGTCCAGCTCGAGCCAGTCTGATGACGGGCGGGCGGCCCGAAACGATCAATGTCATTGAAAACTACACCTATTTCAGAGACGCTAATCCGAACATCATCACCCTGCCGCAGCACTTTCGGGCAAAAGGCTATGAAACGGCGTACAGCGGGAAAATCTATCACAAACCTGCTTTTGCCGATCACGAAAAATCGTGGAGTCGCGAGCCTGCGAAGGTCGACATCCCGAAGCCCAGATATCCTGGCGCCTACGCACTTGAAGAAAATCAGGAAATCTTTAAAGCGAACCAGGCCGCCATTCGAAAAAAATATGGCGAAGGAGCCACCTCTCATCATGCCTTGGGGAGAGGGCCGGCTTATGAGATTGCGGACGTTCCCGATCACGCTTATATCGACGGCTATAATACTGAAGTCGCGATTGCAACAATGCAGGAAATGCTAACGGATAGTGAAAAGCCTTTCTTTCTCGGGCTGGGATTCAGACTGCCTCATCTCGATTGGAACGCCCCCAAGCGCTATTGGGATATGTACGATCGCGAAAAAATCCCCATGGCCGCCCACACGGAAAGTCCCGAAAACGGCGCCGCTATGGGGCTCCACGCTTCGTTTGAGTTGCGGGTGCGTCACGGTATCCCCAAGAGCGGACCAATCGAAGGCGAACTCGCGCGAACTTTGAAACATGGATATCTCGCCAGTGTGAGTTATGTCGATGCGCTCGTCGGCAAAATGATCACAGCGCTGGAAGAAGCCGGGGCAAGGGACAATACAATCATCATGTTGTGGAGCGATCACGGGTGGCATCTTGGCGATATGGGCGTGTGGGGGAAAGCCACAAACTACGAAATCGCGACTCGCGTTCCGCTGATGATCTGGACGCCAGACATGCCGGAGAGCAGTCGAGGCAAAAAGACAGACGCACTGGTTGAGTTAATTGATATGTATCCAACCCTTTGCGAATTGGCGGGAATCGATGTGCCTGAACATGTGGAAGGACATAGTTTTGCCCCCCTGCTTGACGATCCAAATCGACACTGGAAACAAGCTGCTTTCAGCCTCTTTCCCAGTCCTGCATTGAGAGAATGGGCCGCTAATCCGCTCACCCCGAAAATGCGGGAGACCTATTTCGGCCCGCTCATCGAAGGTGTGGAAGCTCAGATTATTTCACAGCAGGGGGAGAAGTGGAATCGAGATCTCTTCGAAAACGACCTGATGGGATATGCGATGAGAACCGATCAATACCGCTTCGTCGTGTGGAAAGATCGAACAAAATCGGACTCGAAGCCCATTTTTTTAGAACTCTATGATCACCAATCCGACCCGGCGGAAACCAGGAATATTGCTGACCAGAAACCGCAATTGGTTAGCAGACTTTTGACACAGTTCAATAAAGGCTGGGCAGGAAATCTGCCTGAACCAAAGTGATAGTTTCGGAAGCAGCGAATAAAATTAGACCCAATCTTCAATGAAACGAATTGTTTGCGCTCTGTTTTTGATCGTCTTCTTGCCTTACAACACTAAAGGACAGTCGGCCCAAAGCGGCTCTCCGATTCCTTTTGTTGAGGCACGAGCTGATTTTCCCAGAGAAGAAAAAAAACTGAGAAAATGGGATGCTCCCGTGATTGCGGATTTGGATCAGGACGGCTATTTAGATCTGCTCCTCAATGATCACGGATTTAGCGTTCGGGTCTGCTGGAACAATAAGGGACGTTTCGCACTGCCTTATGATCTGATTATGGGCGATATGCATGGCGTCTCGGTTGGCGATCTTGATCGGGACGGCACTTTGGAGATTGTCATTTCGCGGGGCGGCGGTTCAGGAAGCAATGCTCGAAATTCAAAAATATTTCGTGTTGATAAGCATCGCAACTTTACTGAAGTGCCGGACTTCAATCCGCCATTAGAACTTATGCGCGGCCGCACTGTAAAATTTGTCGATTTAGACAATGATGGCGACCTTGATTTGCTGAACTTTGCCTTTCCTGATCGCGAGAAGAATGGCAAGAGCGAGAACTACATCTATGAAAACGACGGCAAAGGGCGATTGGCGCTTTCATCCACACTACCGCCGGTACGATCCGACGGCCAGAAAACCACGCTGACCGATTTCAACAGCGATGCCATTGTCGATATTCTTCTTTACGGACATGGCAAGGTAAAAGCATATCAAGGCCGCGGGGATCTGACCTTTGAAGATGTTACCGATGCAGTGCTCCCGGTTGGCCTTACGCAGGTGACGGGAATCGTCGAGTTCGATTACGACAACGATGGCGATTTCGACCTCTTTCTGACAAGAGGAAAGGAATTTGAAATCGGCGAGACCTTTTATGATCCGGAGACGCAGACCTGGGGATTTTTCACGAAACGCGGAAAGTTCAGGTTTGATGATTTGGTTGTCGGAGACGTCTTGCACATCGAAAATTATCAAACGCAATGGCCGCATAACGACGCCTTTTACATTGGTGAATCGGCTTACGATTATGCTTTCCCCGGTGAAACGCATTCGGGAAAAAACTTTCGACTGGTAAACAGTGATGCGTTGGGGTTCCCTGACAAGCTCATCAAGAAAGGAACCTACATTGGCTACGTCGGCAACCGGACCTGGCGCCTTGCCGGTGATATTTGGTCTCCCGCGACTGGCGTCGTGCATGGTGTGAGTTCTTATCCCGCCTACGAACATCCAGAGGGCCCGAGCGATATTTTGCTGGAAAATAGAAACGGCAAATTCAAGGATGTGACCAAGCAAGCAAATCTATATCTCAAGGAGCACACCACCGGCGTCGCAGCAGCAGACTTTGATAACAATGGCTGGCAGGACTTGCTGATTATGCGTCGGGGCGATCTCATTCACCAAAACGAAGCGCTTGTTCATCTCAACAGGGGCAAGGCTGGCTTTACGTTGTTGAACCGCCACAATATTGTTTCGCAAGAGCTGGGTGCGATAGGCGCCGGCGTTGAAACGCTGGACTACAACCAGGACGGGTGGGTTGACGTCGTTTTTGGAAGTGAGCGAGGCAAATGGCATCTGTTTAAAAATACCATGCAACAAGGAGCCGATAGTGCAAAATATATCGTTGTGGATGTCGGAAATTCAGAATCGGGAAAGGCGACCGGTCATGGAGCATTGGTGAGCGTTAAGGCTTGCCGAACCGAACAAGTCAAACGAGTAGGTTCAACTGGGGCGGCATACTCTCGTGGTTTTAACAACTTTGTCCATTTTGGTTTAGGCGTCTGCGATGGGCCCGTGCGAGTGAAAGTGGCATGGACTAATGGTGAAACGGCGGAACGCACGATTACTTCTCTTGGCGGCACGGTTGTTTTTGGCCAGAAAATGTAGTCTCAACAATTAACAGCAGCTCGATCAAACTTTGGAGCGCAACTCAAAAGAACAAACAGATAACTCGGTAGCAGATGAAAATGAAACTCCTCAAACTCTTCCTGTTTATTCTGACGATTCAACAAGCGGTTAACGCCAGTGAAAAACCGAACATCGTTCTTTTTTTTGCGGATGACGCCGGTTACGCCGATTTTGGTTTTCACGGGAGCAAGGAAATCAAAACGCCAAATCTGGACAAACTCGCCGCCGCGGGCGTTAGATTTACGCAAGGCTATGTTTCGGATCCGACCTGCGGACCCTCTCGGGCAGGCATTATGACAGGCAGGTATCAACAGCGATTTGGGTTTGAAGAGAACAATGTGCCGGGCTTCATGAGTAAGGTCTCCGCCGCCGACGGGGATGAAATGGGGTTGCCGCTTTCAGAGCGCACTATGGCTGATTATCTAAAGTCTCTCGGCTATCGAACAGGATTCTTTGGCAAGTGGCATCTGGGCGGAGCGGATCGTTTTCACCCGACAAAGCGTGGATTTGATGAGTTTTACGGATTTCGCGGCGGAGCGCGCAGCTATTGGGCTTACCCTGATGAGCCGGACGCGCATCTCAACAAGATGGAGCGCGGCTTTGGCAATTTTGCTGAGCATGAGGGATATTTGACTGACGTTCTTGGCGAAGAAACGGCCCGCTTTATCGAATCAAATAAGGACGAACCCTTCTTTGCTTTTGTGTCATTCAACGCGCCTCATACTCCCATGCATGCAACTGAAGAAGACCTGGCACAGTTTCCCGAGTTAACAGGCAATCGAAAGATTCTGGCCGCTATGTCGCTCGCCATGGACAGGGCTTGCGGAATCGTGCTCGACAAGTTGGCCAAATTGGGACTGTACGACAACACGATCGTTGTGTTTACCAATGATAACGGCGGACCTTCTGATAGAAATGCTTCGATTAATGACCCGCTGAGCGGAACGAAATCAAACCATTTGGAAGGGGGGATTCGCGTTCCCTTTCTCGTTAGCTGGCCGAGCAAGCTCCAAAAAAGTTCCGTCTATGAATTTCCTGTGAGCACGCTAGACTTGCTGCCGACTTTCTATGCGGCCGCGGGCGGCGAAAGTGAAGCATTGAAGGAGATCGACGGAGTAGATTTGCTCCCCTATCTTCAAGGGGAGAACACAGAACGCCCGCATCGAATACTTTTTTGGAAGAAGGAGAATCGAGGCGTCGTTCGCGATGGGGACTGGAAGTTCATTCGATTCCCCGATCGGCCTGCCGAACTCTACTATCTTCCTGACGATATTGCCGAGCAAGCCAATCTTGCCGCAAAGTATCCTGAAAGATTCAAGAAGATGTACAAAACGCTTTTTGAGTGGGAGTTGACTTTGGAACGCCCCCGGTGGCTGCTAAAACGAGAGTACGAGAAATTGGATATCCATCGAATGGACCAATACAGAAAGCCGAAGTAATTTTAGTCAGAAAATAGTTGATTTTACGAATATAAAATTGCATGTAGTATATTGTATACAAGATTAGCTTAGAATAAACAACAGCTTATATATTTGCAGATACAGAAGGGTCTATCTTTTGGCAAGAAAGAATGTTTTAAAGAAAATCGACCGGGATGCGCCGCTGAGTCAGAAGATCGAGGAACAGTTACGTGACGCCATCATTCGGAAGGTCTTCAGTCCGGGGGAGCGGTTGCCGAGCGAAACGGAATTGGTTGATGTATTTGGAGTGAGCCGCACAGCCATTCGAGAAGCGCTTCGCATTCTGGCAGGGAAGGGGCTTGTTGAAATCCGAGGAAGAGGCGGAGTCTATGTGGCAGACGCGGATTTGTCGCAACTCGTGCATCCTTTTACAGCGTTGCTGCTCGTCCACTTTGGCGATAGCAGCCTGTTTCATCTTGTGCAGTCGAGACGCATTCTTGAACCTGAAATCGCTCGCATGGCAGCGATGAAACGGACTCAAGAGGATATCGACTACTTGCAGAGGAATATTTCGCAAATGCGCACTCATTTGAGGGAAACAGAGAGAATTATCGAGGTCGATATTGACTTCCATAAGCGGTTAGCTTCTGCTTCTGGTAATCCTATCGTCCCGATTCTTATGGAGCCCATTTTCCTCTGCTTGCCCAAACTCATTTCAGTCAACTTCAAATTGGAGTATGCCCGTAATTTCTCCATCAAAGAGCATAGCAAAATTCTTGAGTGTGTGATCGATCAAGATGCTGACGGCGCCCATGCAGCCATGTCCGAGCATATGGCAACTGCCGAAAAACATGTGTCGGAGTACTACAAGACGGCTAACGCGAATGATTAGCTGAGGGGGGCTGATTTTTTTATGTAGAATAATGTATACAATATACAAAATATGGAATTCAGAGTGAGATGACAGACAGTCATCGAGCATTTTTAAAAAGAGTAAGTGAACAAGTTTGGCAGACTTTTAAGGGCTGACCCGAAAGAAGGGAAGAGAGAGAAACATGAATTTCGGATATAAAAAGCTATACATCGGCGGTGAGCTGGTCGACGCCGCGGGTGGTCGGAAAAACGAAGTTATCTGTCCTGGTACGAATGCCAAAGTCGCTGAAGTCGCCTGGGCGACGGCGGACGATGCGGAAAAAGCGCTTGAAAGCGCCGAAGGAGGGTTTCTCTATTGGTCGAAATTGTCTCTCAAAGAACGCGCTAAGTGGATGCAGACTTTGCGTGAATCCATAATTGCGCGCGAAAATGACCTCCGAGAAGCCGTCATGTTCGAAATGGGGAAGACTTACGATGCAGCAGAAGAAGACTACGAGCTTCTTATAGACGCCCTGGCATGGTACCCGCAGGAGATGATGCATCGGCGCGAAGAAATTATCCCGGATATCGATGGAAACCATCAGCATTACGTGGTCTCCGAACCAGCGGGAGTTGCCATCGCATTTCTGGCTTGGAATTTTCCGCTGCTGAATGTGGGGTACAAGCTCGGCCCCGCGCTGGCGGCGGGCTGCTCCATGATCATCAAACCTTCTGCCAGTTCTCCACTCTCAGCGTACCTGGTTGGGGAAATCTGCCATGAAATCGGCTTCCCTGCGGGAGTGATCAATATCCTAACTGGACCAAACTCGGAAGTCTCCGACACGCTCTCCGCCAGCACAATCCCCAAGGTAGCCACCATTATCGGCTCCACGGCGACCGGTAAAAAGCTGATCGCGAATTGCAGTACATCGATCAAAAAAACCAGCATGGAGCTTGGCGGCAATGCGCCGATGCTTGTTTTCGCCGATGGAGATCTGGAGACGGCGACTGATATTGTGAATGCAATCAAATTTGGCGGCAACGCAGGGCAGGTTTGTGTCGCGCCAGATCGGATTTTTGTTCAGAAATCAGTGTATGATGCTTTTATAAAGTTGCTGGCAGAGAAGGCTTCGCAGGCCAAATTGGCATTTGGCAGAGAACACAATCCGACGATGGCGCCGCTCATCACTTCGAGAGCTTGCGAGCAAATGCGGGCGCTCGTAAAAGACGCTGTCGAGAAGGGAGCGAAGCTTGTCGCAGGGGGGAAAAGGCCTTCGAGTCTTGATGAAGGCAACTTCTTTGAGCCGACGATTCTTTCCGACTGCACCAAGGAGATGCGCTGCTACCACGAAGAGATCTTCGGGCCGATTGCCGCGATTCTTCCGTTTGAAGACGAGGAAGATGTCGTCCGAGCGGCAAACGAAACTGAGTTTGGTTTGGCCAGCTATCTTTTTACCAAAGACATAAACCGAGTGAACAGGATTAGCGCTGCACTTGAATTTGGTGAAGTCCAGGTCAATGGTGTAAAATACGCCATCTACCTGCCACACGGCGGGGTAAAAGAGAGCGGTATCGGACACGACTGTTCTCATCTCGCTCTCGATGATTATCTGGTGAAAAAAAGAATCACGATAATAAGCTAGACTCGATCATACCCTGCTTTTATTGGACACGTAGTAAATGTTCGACAAAGAACTCCAACAAAAAATCTATCGATCCGGCGTCATCGCGGTTCTGGTGATTGACGACGCCGAAAATGCCGTTCCGCTCGCCTACGCTCTGCTCGATGGCGGCGTCACCGCAATGGAGCTAACCTTGCGCACAAAAGCGGCCTTTGAGGCGCTCATTCAGATAAAAAAACACGTTCCCGAAATGACCCCGGGCATCGGCACAATTTTAACGCCAGAGCAAGTCAAATCGGTCTGTGAAGGTGGGGCAACATTTGGCGTCTCCCCCGGACTCAACCCCAGAGTGATCAAAGCAGCGGCGCAGAACCAACTCCCATTTGCTCCCGGCATTGCAACGCCCTCTGACATCGAAGCTGCAATAGAATTGGGCTGTCAAACGCTGAAGTTTTTTCCGGCTGAACCTTCTGGCGGCCTGGGCTATCTGAAAAGCATGGCTGCGCCCTACAATCACCTCGGCCTGAAGTATGTTCCCCTCGGCGGACTGAGCTTAACGAATTTCGGCGAGTATATTGAAAGTCCGCTGGTGCTCGCCGTAGGCGGTTCCTGGATTGCCAAAAGGGAACTGATCAAGAATAAGGACTGGAAAACAATCACTCGGAACGCCCGAGAAACGGCCGACATAGTCAGCGCGATAAGAGGATAAGTCAGTGAAGATTGTAACCTTTGGCGAAATCATGGGGCGTTTCAACACCAGCGATTTCATGAAACTGCGTCAGGCTCTTCCTGGGCCGCTGAATCTCACTTTTGCCGGCGCCGAAGCGAATGTGGCCGCTTCCCTTGCCATGCTGGGGAGAAACACAAAATTCGTCACTGCTTTGCCGGACAATGAGATGACTGATGCGTGCCTTTCCACCTTGCGAGGCCTTCAGATTGATACAACATGTATTGTCAAATCTCCTCAAGGCAGGCTTGGTTTATACTTTGTCGAACCGGGGGCGAATCAACGACCGAGCAAAGTGATCTATGACAGATCGTATTCTTCTGTTTCAATGACAGGATCTGACGAATACGATTGGGATACCATATTCGATGGGGCTAGCTGGTTTCACACAACCGGCATTACGCCTTCACTCTCGGAAACTGCAGCCGAGGTTGCCCTGGATGCTGTCAAAAAGGCGAAACAAAAGGGCCTTTCGGTCTCATGTGATCTCAACTTCAGAAAGAAGCTCTGGCGATGGGATTCATCTTTATCAGCGCATGCGCTCGCGCAAAAGGTGATGCGCCAGATGTTACCCTTTATCGACGTCGTCATTGCGAACGAGGAAGACGCCTCAGACGTGCTCGGTATTCACGCAGGTGATACGGACGTTCATGCTGGTAATCTAAATATCGACAAATATCCTTCGGTTGCCAAGCAGATCGTGGAACAATTCCCCAACGTGCAACAAGTTGCGATTACACTCAGGGAGAGCATTTCGGCAACCCATAACAATTGGGGCGCTATGCTCTATGATCAAGAGGAAGATGCGGCCTGGTTTGCACCACTTGATGACGGCGCTTATCAGCCCTATCAGATCAAAAGCATCGTCGACAGGGTTGGCGGCGGCGATTCGTTTGCCGCTGGACTCATATTCGCCCTTACGTCAGAAGATTTGAAAACGCAACAGTCAAAAGTATCATTTGCCGCAGCCGCTTCCTGTTTGGCCCATTCTATTCAAGGAGATTTCAATTATTCATCAAAAGAAGATGTGATGAATTTGATGAGAGGCTCTACATCCGGACGCGTGATAAGATAGAGAACTGATATAGTGATAAACATTGTCGTCAACGTGGAGGACAAATTATGAGTAAGAAAATTGTACTGATATGTACGGCTTTTCTTTTGGGCGCGTATGGCGCCTCATTCACATTTGCATCGACTACAGGAAAAATCGCAGGGACAGTGACGGATGAAGCCGGCGAAGCATTGGCTGGCGTCAATGTAATCATTCAAGGAACGCACTTGGGCGCGGCTACAGACCCGGAAGGGAATTATTTTATTCTGAATATTCCTCCCGGCAGCTACACACTGACGGCTCGCATGATAGGTTTTTCTGCTTTTAATGTTACGGAAGTTCGTGTGAATGGCGGCCGAACAACGACAATAGATTTCTCCCTGAAAGAGGAAACAATAGAGGGAGAAGAAGTCACTGTAATCGCAAACCGGGAAATTGTTCCGAAAGACGTCTCGTCGAGTCGGGTTTCCGTGGTCGTGGAAGAAGCGGTGAAAAATTCACCCATCAGAGATATCAAAGGCCTTTTTAGAGTGCAAGCCGGGATAGAGTCCGGCCCAACAGCAGAAGATTTAGTCATGCGCGGAGGCGGGGGCGACCAGATTTTGATGATGGTTGATGGCGCCTCGTTGATCGATGAGCGCCGCAACAGGCCTTTTTTGAATATTCCCCTCTCAGCAGTTGAATCGGTTGATATTATTACCGGCGGATTTAACGCGGAATACGGGAATGTCCGTTCCGGGATGTTACAGCTCAACACCAAAGAAGGCGGGGACAGGTACACCTTTTCCCTTGATTTCAGGGGAGCGCCTCCGCAGTACAAACACTTCGGGGATGACAAGTACTGGACCAAGGATTGGGAAAGATGGGGCGGCGAAGAAAACATGCAGGGCGACGAGAGCTTTGAAGGGTGGATCGCTTATGCTGACAGACTCAACAATGATGATATTCCAGAGAATGATATTACGGCGGAAGACGCCCGGGCAAAGTGGGAATGGTTCCATCGTCCAGTCGAGTACGGCGCAGACGGCCCCGCGGATTATCAAGTTGAAGGAAGTTTCGGGGGGCCGGTTCCCGGTTTGGCCAGAACAGGCTTCTTCTTTAGCGGCAGGGTTGAGTCGCAAGCATCGGTTGTACCCTATTACAAAACAACATCCCGGAGTCAATTAAGCAGAGAAATCTCTTCTTACCAATTAAAACTCAATTCCTGGTTGTCAGACAACATCAAGGTGAATCTGACCGGGCTGTATAGCGTGCAAGATTGGCTTGGAAACCAAAGAGGGCTGAGTCGGAATTTTATTGGTTTGGCCAATTGGTGGAATGACGTTCACGTTTTTAAGTATCAGATGGGGTATTCTCCTTTTGAGCAAACCACAACAATGCTTTCAGCAAAACTAACGCATACGTTGAACGACAAAACGTTCTATAATGGTCAAGTCGAGGTGTTCAAGACTTTTGATGACCGAAGAACATTCTTCGCGAGAGATACGAGTGACATTTTTCAATTGCCAAACTCTGGTGAATGGCTGGATGAAACGCCCTGGGGACATTTGGATTTGCCTCGAATCCAGGATCAACTTGGCGTATACAGAACGTTAGGGTGGCCGGCGACTCTCGATTCTTCTGAAACGACAACCTGGAGGATGAAATTTGATATTCAGAGCCAGGTTAATAAATCAAATTATGTCAAAGCGGGCATAGAAGCCGTTTATACAAATTTGAACGAGAACATGCGGTACAGTGAGATCACCAACCAGGTCGATATCATTCAGAAGTACCAAAGAAACCCAATCCGTTTATCTGCTTTTGTACAGAATAAACTGGAGTGGGAAGGCATGATCGCGAATTTTGGCGTGCGGGTGGATTACAATGACGCCGATGGTAAATTTCATACTGACAATTTTTCCCTCTACTACAGCCCCTCACTCATTGACAGCCTTTCGAGTGCGCCAGGCGTCGATTCGGAAGCACAGTTAAATATTCAGCCGAGACTGGGCGTTTCGCACCCGATCAACGAAAACACCAAGATCTATTTCAATTACGGTCATTTCTATTCTATTCCGACAAATAACCAATATTACGGGGAAAGAGTGGGTGGCGCCGGGTTGCTCAGACTTGAGTTGTTGGGGAACCCGAATCTGCACATCCCCAGAACAATTGCCTACGAGCTTGGGTATGATCAAAACCTGCTCGATAGAGTCCTGCTGCATTTTGCCGGTTACTACAGGGACATTACGGATCAAATTGGAACGACGAATTATATCCGGTCCGACGGTCAAGTCAACTATAACACTTTTACGAACCAGAATTTTGAAGATATCTTCGGCCTGGAATTTCGAGCCGAGACAAAGTATGGCAGGTGGTTTTACGGGTGGGTCAATTACAACTGGGTTAAGACGACCAGCGTGAATACGGGCTACAGGGTCATAACGGATGCTCTGATTAATAATCGGGAGCGAGCGGATGCGGTTGCTTTTCGACCGCTCACAAGACCCTCCTTTAGAGCATCAATTGATCTGCATTCACCGTCAGAGTATGGCCAACTTCTAGGGGGGTGGGCTGCCAATATCCTATACACCTGGAGAGAAGGAAGCGGGTACAATGACCCAACGACGCCTGAGCAAAACGACTTTCAATGGGTTGCGCGCTCCAATGTGGATATGCGGATATCCAAGGAGTTCAATGCCTTTGGCGTTCGACCTGTCTTCTACATGGTCGTTGGTAATCTCCTGAATCAAAAATATCTAAACCGCTGGGCTATGGACGGAGCGCAGTGGCTCAATTACATTGGTTCGTTGCAAGAAGGCGACAGGGTTGGCGTCTATCCTGAAAATGGCAGAAATGAGCATCTGGATTTTCATATAGATGCAGAGAACGAATGGTCCAAGTTTTTATTCCCGCGCAGGATCGAATTTGGATTAAGAACAAGTTTGTAAAGAACATCAATACGTTCGGAGAATAAAGATGAAAAAGAAGGCGCTCATTTTATTTGCGAGCCTGTTTCTCTCTCTGGGAATGCTAAATACAGCCCAAAGCCAGGTGTTCAGGACATTTGAGATCGGAAGTTTGTGGGATACTTTTTATGCCTCCAGCGCCCATCCCTGGCAATATAGTTGGCAGCAGCCCCACAAGTCTTTCATGATATGGCCCGCCAATAACGGTATGTCAAGACCGTGGAATAACGGTCATAGATTCGAAGGACCCATCAATGCAAGCGCCAGCTCGTACTGGATTGGCGCCAGCCCCTGGACAAACGCCAACGGGCAGGTTTTGGCCGAGCATGTTTCCGAAGTCGGCTGGTGGTTTTGGGATGAAGTGAACATCAGTATTCCTGTTTCTATCAAAAAGGTTTTCAGGCAGGAGCCGCCAGGCGTCGTGGTGAATGGAATTGTGTTATCTGAAACATTCCCGCCGGAAGAAGGCGATGAACTGGATCCGAATCTGGTCTCTGATCAAATGATCGAGAATAGGACCAGGACAGACATTGGCGTCGATATTCTCCAAAGAGCCTATGCCTACACAAACCACCACTTTGACAATATCATCATTGTTGAAACTGTTTTTACCAATACAGGAAATATTAACGGCGATGAGACAGTTGAGCTCCCAGGTCAAGTCTTGGAAGACGTTTACTTCGACTACAGCTTGAGACCGACTATTTCCAGAGGAGGCCACCTCGCTGTTGGCACCACTGAATGGCACACCCATGAATTTGCTGAGTATTACGGCGCTGATCCAGGAGATTCGTTGAAGCTGTTTTATGCTTGGGATGGAGACAATGTGTCGAATGCTGGCACAATTGAAGATACCGGAGACCCGGATCAGGTCACGGGGGAGTGGCTGTCAGGGGCGTACGTGGGGATTTCTCCAATCTATGCGGACACAAGCCCGACCAGCGAAATGAATGACGAAACAGCCCCGCACAAAGCACAGTGGATAGGGTACACCTTTGCCCCTTCGAATACTAAGCGCGGCAATGGTATCGACAAGATGTACGATTTCATGGCCTTGAACCCTAATAAGCTGCGCTCATGGGAGGGCAGCGGCGATGCGCCTGTCTGGGAAGGCGGTCTTAATTCCGGGGATCCTAATTGGCACACTGAAAACCAACTCAGCCTGCATATAACCTATGGCCCCTATCAGATGCAGCCAGGCGATGATTGGCGTTTTGTTTTTGCAAAGATCGTCAACGGCGTGAAGCAGCAAGACCTGGCCAGATTGGGCGCTGAATACAAAGCGGCGGTCGAAGGTGGGAATCCAGATGATTTTACCTGGACAAATCCAACGACCGGAGAGACGTTTACCGGATTTGCAGCAAAACAGAATCTACTCGCGACAGGTAGGGATTCTCTGCTTATTTCCGCATCGAAGGCAAAATTCTTAGTCGAAAACAATTTTAATGTACCGGATCCGCCAATGTCTCCGGCACTTTTTGTCAAAGACGCCGGCGGCGGTATCGACGTCAGTTGGAGTGATGACCCGGCAACGACTCCTGATCCGGATACCGGAGTAATTGATTTCGAAGGGTACCGCCTCTATCGCCAAATCGGTAAATATGATTCTCTTGGAGGGTGGGAGAAAATATATGAGGGCACTGATAACTCTTTCTTTGACACAGAAGTGCCACGAGGTGCTGCTGCATACTACTACTGCACGGCTTTTGACGACGGAACCCAAAACACCTGGGGAATCAATCCGGGCGAAAAACTGGAGAGCGGTAAATTTTGGAATATGACGAGAATACCCGCTTTTCGGCAAGTCGGTGCGGCGGAAGATCCTGATATGCGCTTGATTGAAGCAGTACCGAACCCATACAATATCAACGACCCTCATAATTTCCCCGGAGAAAACAATAAAATACTCTTCGTCAATCTGCCGGGCTTTTGCACCATTACGATTTTAACGATGTCAGGCGAGGTCGTCAGGGTATTAGAACACGCTAACGGTACGGCTGATGAAGCGTGGGATCAACTCACCTCTCAAAACCAGTTTATCACAAGTGGGATATATCTGTATCACGTTCAGGAAAAGGATCAGCAGGGCAATAGGCTCGATGGTCAAAAAATCGGAAAGCTAGTGATCGTCAGGTAACCCAGAGAAGGTTTGTAAAGCTAATCCTTCGCGGATTTGTCTCAATCAGGAGAGAAAAATGAAAACAAAAACCTTTGTTTTGACAGCAGTTCTTGTGCTGATTGCTGTGTTATCCTCTACCGGTTTTGCACAGAAAAAGGTCGCTCAAGCTGGTTTGACTTTTTTGAAAGTTGGCGTCGGAGCCAGGGCGGCTGCCATGGGAGAATCCTACACTGCCGTAGCGAATGATGCTAACTCGATATTTTGGAATCCCGCGGGCCTGACAAGTATCGAGGATCATGAAATTGCGCTTTCATACACCGATTGGATTGCAGATCTAAAACATCAGTCGATGGCGGGAGCGTGGCATTTCGAGAACATTGGCACTTTCGCCGTCAGCCTGGTTTATATGGACTACGGTGAACCTATTAATTATACGCGAAGAAACGATAGCGAGACCGGATTTGAAATCGGATCGACATTTAGTCCTCTTGAATATGTCGCGGGAATAGGCTACAGCCGACAATTTACTGATAAATTCAGCATGGGCGTCCATATAAAGTATGCCTACCAAGGCCTTGGCGTCAGCACTGTTACGTCTGGCACGGAATCGAAAGACGTAAGCAATGAGGTGAGTGCTCTGGCGGTGGATTTTGGGACGATGTACTTAACCGGAATAAAGGATCTGCGCTTTGCCGTCAGCATTTCAAATTTTTCAAAAGACCTTAAATACCAGGAAGAAGCGTTCCAGTTGCCTTTAACATTCCGGATGGGTTTGGCCATGAGTGTCTGGAATGTTGAAAACCAATCAATTTCCCTCTCCGTGGACGCCATACATCCGCGTGACTTTAGTGAGCAGGTTCATAGTGGAGTCGAGTATTGGTACAATGATCTGTTTGCCTTGAGGGGAGGGTACAAATACAATAACGATGCAAAAGGCCTGACCTTTGGAGCCGGTCTTAATTATCAAATTAGTGAGAGCGCGGGCACACTGGTCATCGACTACGCCTATAGTGCATTCAGCGATATTTTTGGTGCGGTGAATCGTTTTTCGCTGGGATACAAATTCTAATTCTTGAGAACTATCGTAATTGGCTTGTGAAACAGGATCGAGGTTTTACCGGATCGTTTTTCATTTTGTGAATTTGGCATATTTAGCCTTGGATTACAGTCTCATTAGCACCGTGCTTCAGCGCGGTGTTCGAAACGTTGCCGCCTCCCTCTTTTGCCCGCTCCCGAAGCGTTGGGACGGCGGGGAAAAGAGAAAAACGACTTTGCTCAAACCCCGCCCTGAAGGATACTGTTGGCGAATTCCAAAGACCCCAACGGGGTCAGATGTAACAGCGAAGGGCAGCGCCCTGGAAATCAGGGATCAATGCCCTTCGAAAAAGCCCTGAAAGGGCGGGATAGATTTTTTTCACGAACGATGCTGTTTATTGCGCCCTTACAGGGCTTTGTGAAATGTTTGTGCGTTGACATTACCAGGGCTTCGCCCTTCGCTATTACATTTTGCCCCGTTGGGGCTGGATTGTTAAAACGCATATTGAATTCGCCAACAGTATCCTGAAGGACTGGGCTAATAAGAACATAAACCTTAAAAAAAACAGTAGTTCTTGCCGTTAGCCTGACGGCTATGGCTTAAGGGGGGCGGTCGCAGACTCGATATATACATTATGCAGAAAAGTATCTGGATTTCTGCAAGTTGAAAATGAAAAAATGCAGGGCTTACACAATGTTTCAATTTAGACGGCGACTTACGACAATCAGCATTATCGCTTCATGCATATACTGCTTCGGCTGCAAACAAGAAGTCACTGTTCCTTTCGAACCGCAGCCAGATACTCAGACTCAGTCAGTTTATCCTGCATCTGATCCTGACAACTCGGGTAATTGGCAGCTAAATGAGGCATTGAGTGACGAATTCGATCAGCCAGAGCTGGACCGAAGTAAATGGAATAATGATGTGGGAGATTGGGGAGTCTGGTCATGGGAGCCGGAGCTGGCTAGTGTAAAGGATAGTATGCTTACAATAAGTATGACTCAGGAGACCCATACGAGAGACGGTTCGGAATTTTATTATAAATCCGGGATAGTCCGTATAGAGCAGACAATTACTTATGGATATTTTGAGGCGAGGATAAAAGGTTGTGAACGATTTCCGGGAGCTGCTCCCGCTTTTTGGCTGTACAGCGTCGGGCAGCCAACACCGACCGAAGAAGGCGGCGTCCAATATAGTGAAATTGACGTCGTTGAGTTGCAGCAGAGCGAGTGGGATTTTAATCGCAGTGAATGGGAAGGGCCAGAATTTGTTGATATGAATTTGCACGCGAGAATTATCCAAAATGGAGAATTAACCTGGATTCGACCTGGTGGATTCCCTGACATAACCAGAAATAAATGGGAAGCGCCATGGGACGCGCGCGACGAGTTTCACACGTATGGCGTGCTCAGCAGACCTGATTCTATCTTTTGGTATGTTGATGGGGTTGAACGAGGTCGGAAAGAGAATTTGTACTGGCATCTTCCCATGCATATTACGGTTTCGATGGGGCTGCGCCGCCCGTTTGTCACCTATGTAGGCGCAAATCGTTTCCCCGTCCCGGAAGAAACAACAACGGAAGGTTTCCCAACGGAAATGTACTGTGATTATGTCAGAGTGTGGGAGCGGAAAGATAATTGACATGGTGTTTTTGAAAACTCTGATTCTTGAAAATGTATGTCGATGTGAAATGTTTCACTACCTGACACTTTTTGATGTTGTGAGTTCATATCACCCCATTCGGGGTTTTCAGGAAAGGATTTTCGGGCATTTTCTATAATCATTCCACCCCTGTCGGGGTTTTTGCCGCCTGAAAACCCCGACAGGGGTGAAATGATTATAGAAAAATCCGAACCAAATCATCTTTACCAAACTCCGAAGGAGTGATATAAAAAGTGTCAGGTAGTAAAGTGAAATGTAAAAAAATGAGCACAATGAAACGATCAATACTGAGCATAATGCTGTTGATGGGGACAACAGCCTTGGCGGAACAACCCAACATCGTTCTGATTTTGACGGACGACCAGGGATACGCCGACGTCGGATTTAACGGTTCAACAGATATTCTGACGCCTCGATTGGACGCTTTGGCTGAAGCCGGTACTCGTTTTTCATCGGCTTATGTGGTACATCCTTTCTGCGGCCCCAGCCGCATGGCTTTGATGGCGGGCCGCTATCCCCACAAAATGGGAACGCCATACAATCTGCCCGACGTGCATAAAGGCCTTGAAGAATGGAATGTGAAGGGCGTCCCGACCAGCGAAACTTTGATCAGTACCGTTCTTCAGGACGCCGGTTACTACACAGGCGCTGTAGGGAAATGGCACTTGGGCGCCGTTAATCCGGAGTATCATCCGAATGCACGGGGGTTCGATGATTATTACGGCTTCTTAGGCGGCGGCCATAAGTACTATCCTCACCAATTTGCGACGAGCAAGAAAAATGGCGCGAACTGGCGCAATGAATATTTATGGCCGTTGGAACACAACGGGGAAGACGTCACGGTAACGGAATACTTAACCGACGACCTTTCGAACCAGGCGGCGCGTTTTATTAAAGACGCCAGCGCTATGGACAAGCCATTCTTTCTTTATCTTGCTTATAATGCGCCTCACTCCCCCATTGATCCCAAAACCGAGGATTATAATTTACACTCGCATATAGCAAATGAGCAACGCCGAAAATACGCGGCAATGGTGCATTCCATCGACCGCGGCGTGGGGCAAGTCGTTGATACCTTGAAAGCCACAGGAGAGTACGATAACACCCTGATTGTTTTTCTGAGCGACAATGGCGGGGTTCCAAATCAGGGCGCGGATAATACCCCGTTGAAGGGGAGGAAAGGTGATACCTGGGAGGGCGGTTATCGCGTTCCAATGATTTTTCATTGGCCTGGGGTTGTCCCCGCCGGACGTACTTATCATCATCCTGTTTCAGCTCTCGACTTCTATCCCACTTTTTCGAGTTTGGCCGACGCTTCGATTCCGGAGGGAAAAGAGCTTGACGGCAAAGATATCTGGACTAGTTTCCTGGCCGACAGCAGTGCTCGCAAGGGTGAAATGATCTACACGATACGGCATCGTCTGAATTGGCACGACGTCGGGGCGCGTCGCGATCAATGGAAAATTACCCGGAAAGGAGTAGTCGGCGACCGTCAAAATCCTTGGGGGCTCTACAACATCGAAGATGATATAAGTGAATCTAAAAATTTAAGAGATTCCTATCCGGAAATCCTGGATGAAATGCTCTCCGAACTGGAGCAGTGGACCGAAACCCACAAAGATACCATGCCCGGTTGGTTTTGGAGTAAGCAGGAAGAAGAGTATTGGGAGACTTGGGGGATGCCCCGATACTGGCAAACCTTAAATGAAGATTGCACGTTAGTGGCGACTGCCGTTTTGGATGAATTCAAAGACGGCGTTATCTCGGATTTTCGATTAGGCCAAAATTACCCCAATCCCTTTAATCCAAACACCAAAATCTCATTTGAATTATCTCAAAATGCCAGAGTTTCACTTGATGTATTCAATCTGCATGGGCAGCACGTGACGAATCTCGTTTCGGGAAGCCAATCAAGCGGTTTGTATGACATCGAATGGAACGGCGAAGACAAGTTAGGGAGAAAGGCGCCTTCGGGAGTTTATGTTTACAGACTCCGAATTGATGATACGAGGCGTCAAGAACAGTTAAGCAGAAAAATGGTTTTATTAAAGTAACTGATGTTACGCGACAGCCATGACGCCATGGAAACTCTCGTCAAAGTCATTCCCGCGCAGGCGGGAATCCAGGGGGCTGTCTCTTATACACATCTCCGAGCCCACGAGACTCCATTGCATCG
>CAXHAT010000109.1:0-26272 GCA_964014485.1 uncultured Deferribacteres bacterium | reverse complement strand
AGCCAACAGCCAACAGCCAACAGCCAACAGCCAACAGCCAACAGCCAACAGCCAAGTCTAAGCCAAATTTACGCCACTCTCAGCCCAACTTTCCTGCAAAAGATCAGCTTCCTTGTTACGACGGGTTTTGTAGGCGTCGCCGAAATTGCGCAGGTTTTTGTACGCGCCTTGCCAATCGCCGGAGGTCACCTGCCGCCAAAAATTCGGTGTTTGCGAAGCCAAATCGCCGTATTGGAATGCAACTGAAGCAATGACGGTTTGCACGCCGTCCGGCAGCGAATCAAAATCCGTTTCCGACGACGAGTTATACCTTTTTGCAACGCGATTGAGTGAAGAGGCTTTGACTGCCTTGTCAATTTCCTGAGCTTCATCATCGCTGACTTGCAATGGCCGCTCATGGAGAAGTCGCACGGCGTCTTGCTTGATTTTGCCAAGATAAGGCCGCAGCTTGAGTTTAATCGGCTCAGGCAAATTGAATCGCTCTAAATCCGTCTCGCCCATTTGCCCAAGATCAACGCCTGTACCGATCGTGATGCCGCTTTTGCTTTTTTCCGGCTCGGGAACGTAACCTTTGGTAGTGCGCCCGCCTTCTAACAAAGAGATAAAATTAAAGTTGACCATAACAAGCTCCCTTTTGGTATGTGATTATACCAATAATTGAAAACCGGTTTTAAAAAGCAAGGCGATTTGCGGCAAACGATTCTTCTTGAGCACAATTGGAATTGCATTCGTTAGGCAAAATCGCTATTGTGCCCGGCAGTAAAATTCGTCGCTACATTGGTTATATTGAATGAGATGTGATAGATGCTCTTAAAAACTCGGCTGCGATATCTTTTTCCGCTATTCTTTTCCCTCACGCTTGTCGGCTGCGGCGATAAAGCGTCCCAGCCTTCAGCCCCTTTGGCTGTTCCATCGTTCAGCAAGGACGCCATGTGGGAACACTTGCTCAAGCAAGTCGAATTTGGGTCTCGCGTTCCAGGCTCTGAGGCGCATGCACAATGTCTGGATTACATGGAAGCGCACCTAAAAAAATACGCCGAGAACGTTGCACGTCAGTCATTCCAGCATACGATTGAAAAAAGCGGCGATAACGTTCAACTCACTAATTTGATCGCTAGTTTTAACAGTAGCCAAACCCAAAGAATATTACTCGCCGCTCACTGGGATTCTCGCCCTTGGGCCGACTCAGACACGAATCCGGAAAATTATAAAAAACCGGTTCCCGGCGCTAACGACGGCGCTTCCGGCGTGGCGATACTACTGGAAATCGCCAAGGTGCTCAAAGAAAATCCACCGCCCGTCGGCGTTGACATAATTCTGTTTGACGGCGAGGATTTTGGTTCCAACGGCATTGAGAGCAGTTGGGCGGTCGGTTCGCAGTATTTTGCCAAAAATAAGGATGCGCGCTACTCGCCGTACATCGGGCTTTTGCTAGATATGGTGGGGGAGAAGGGCGTACAAATCAAGAAAGAAGGCCATTCGATGAATTTTGCTCCGGACGTAGTGAACGTCGTTTGGAACTACGCCAGCCGTCTTGGCGTCGACGCTTTTTCATCGGAACGCACCGGGCCAATTACGGACGATCACTTGCCGCTCCTGCGCGCCGGCATTCGGTGCATCAACTTGATCGACCTGGACTATCCCCAGCACCACACGCTGCAAGACACGCCGGATAAATGCAGTCCCGAAAGCCTCGAACAAATCGCCAAAGTCGCTCTTGCCGTCGTCTACAACCCGCCTGAATAGATTATGCTGGACAAATTGCGTCAACAATTGTCATCCTGAAAGGATCTATTTTTAATACGGGAAAAGCACGCTCCTTAGAATCCGCATTGCGGCGAGAAAACAATGTCTATTATCTCGCTCGATCATTTTGCAAGGCAAGCCTTGCACTCCTACTCAATCTGAACCCAAATCGGCGACGACCAAGCCTGATTGCCGTCTGCCTGAATGGTGTGAACGTAAAAATAGTGTTCGCCAGCTTCGATGCTTGGGGGAGTAAAACTCAATGCTAAATCCTTCGAGCCCGCCTCAAACGGCAGCGACGCGATTTGCTTGCCGTTTTGTTTAAAAATCACAGCCTTGATCGGCGCCGTTCCGCGAACATTGATCTGAAATTCCGGGAATTGCTTCGCCGAAAACTTTTCGCCCATCCAACGATCCCCGGCGCGAAGAACCAGGCTGATCCTGTCGGTTGCGCCGAATGTTCGCCGCGATTTCATAGCGTGAAAAATACTTTCCTTACTGGCTTCTTCAGCCCAAACGCCGGCGTAACTTGCGGAAGTGGAGAGATGATCGCTGCTGGCGACGAAACCAAAACGATAGCCTTTTTCCAAGCCTGTATTTGCGCTTTCTTCAACGTCCATGTCACGGAAGCCTTGAAAAATTTCCAGCAACGGACGTTTGGCTTCGTCGTGATATTCCCAGATTTTGCCGTTAAGCGGCTCCGCCGGAGTCGGCGCCGTCCGATGCGGAATTGTGAAAGTATTCTCATCAATCTCCGCCCAGAATTCCGGCAGCGGCGGCTGATGCGGTCGCAGAATATCTTCGTTTAAGGAAATGACGTTGTGATCTGTGTTGTTATTGCTGCGCTCAAAGGCGAAATAGGGAAAAAACGATTCGTGTAAACTGTGACGCGTGACTTCCTTCAAGCTGCGCCACCAGAGCTGGCTTTGCACGTTGCCTTTGTCAATGTCGCGCGAATGATCCGTGATCGCCAGGAAATCGAGCGCTCCGGCTTCAATGCCGTAGCGGTAGCCGTCGTCGAGAGAGCCGTCGTAGAACGGGAAACAGAGCGAAATATCCGTGTGGCGGTGCAGATCGCCCCAAAATAGTCGGCGACCCTGAAATGAAGGATGCTCAGGAACGTACGTTTTTTCATTGGCCAGCGCGAATGTTTTGACGTTCTCAAGCTTTATGGCTGGAGATTCTCCGGCTTTGCGGTCAATCTCGCCGAAAACAACGCCGCGCGTCTGGGCGTCGTTTCGTCGATCCGTTCTTCCAGCGCTGTACGCAGCCAATAATTGGTCATTTTTTGCAGCAATGCTCAAACGCTGCAAACCGTCGCGTTGGTGCGCGTCAAAGGAAATGAGCTCCGACCACCCGTCTTTTTCCAGCCTGCGCGCAAAAATTTTCCATCCAGCCTCGATGTGGTGAATGACCGGTTCCGCTGCGCCAAGTTGCGGCTGATAAAAATGGCGGTAAGCGACCCAAAGCCGATCTTTTTCATCAATCGCTAACTTGCCGCGCTCATAAAACGCCCCAAGTTTTTCAGACGCTTGCCTCAGATTCTTCCGTTGATCCGCTTTTTGAAATGCAGGCGTCGGCAGGGGAGAGGCTGGCGTTGAAATGCGATTTTGTGCGTCGAGCTTTGCGATTTTCAGCGTGCGGAAACGATGAACCGGGCCGTAAGCGTCGGTCACATTGTCCCAAACTTTCTCGTTTCCGCGATAGAATTTTCCCCAATTTTTCTCGCCTTCTTCCCACAGCAGCCAGAATTCATTTTTTGAATTCGCAGCAATTTGAGCGCGCCCTTGAAAGGCTGGGCCTCCCGCTGCAACGATGGTTTCTTTCCACCCACCGGGAGTTCGACGCTTGTACAAAACATCGAAGTCTTCGCCGTTGTAATAATCCCAGGCAACCACAACGTCGCCGCTGCTCCCGACGGCGATGGACGGGCGCCAATCTCCGTGGGCGGTGTGACTGATTCGTTCCATTTTCTCCGCAGAAACTTCTTCGCTTAAACGCCGAGCGAATATTTCAAAGCGACCTTCGTGATCTCCCTGCCAGGCGAACCAAAGCGCGCCGTCTTTTCCGGCGGCGACGCTGTGGTTAATGTCATTTCCCGGATTTTCGGAAACGGTCATTGGCGGGCCGAATTTGCCGTCGCCTTCGTGCATTCTCGCCACAACGTCCCACTGTTTTTGCTTAGGGACGTATCGCTCATAACTTAGCCAAAGTCGCTTTTTACTATCAAAAGTCAGCGTTGGCCTGGCAAAACGCCCGGGCTGTTCGATGACTTTTTGCTGATTCGCCCAACCATCTCCATCCTTTTTGCCGACCCAAATCACGTCTCCTTCGCCGGGGATAAATTCCAGCCAGGTCAGCCAAACCTCGCCGTCGTTGACCGCAACGCCCGGATCGTAAAATTCCGTGTTTCCGAGATATTCGACGGCGACGGAGCTATCAGCTGCGTCGTAGTAAAAATGCTGAGGCGCGTCTTCCGTTGTGCGGTAAGCGGCGGCGATCAGCAATAAAATGACAATCAAAAAGATTGGGGAAAATCGACTTGATTTGCGGCGGCGGATACTTTTCATTGTTTGTGCTTTTTTATCAGGATAAAACGGTTTTTCGCTGAGAGCAGTGATTAAAAGACGGCCAGTCTACCCGAAAGCAGAGCCTTCGACATCACGGTCTTCAAAAGTCTCCTCGTATGTCATTCCGGAGGAATCTTTTTAGCCGTGTATTCTATACTAAAAAGATTCTTTCAGAATGACATGCGAGGGAATGGCTTGATGAATAGCTGGTAAAATAACGGCTCGTTTAAGCATGAGCAAAAGCTATGCGCCCAAATACAGTTTTTGAATTGACTTAAACATGGGGAAAAGATTATGCCCAAAACCCAAAAAATCCGCATATTTTGCGCTTCGCCGACCGACGTAACGGCAGAGCGAAAAGCCCTGCGCGAAGTGATCAATGAATTGAATTTGGTTTACGACAATCGCGGCCTTACGTTGTCGTTTCTCGGCTGGGAAAAGAATACGCGTCCGCAGCAGGGCCGCCCGCAGCAACGCGTGCTCGATCAGATTCCGCCGGAAACCTGGGACGTTTTTGTCGGCGTGCTCTGGAAACGGTTTGGCCAGCCCACCGGCGCCGACAAGCCCGACGGCGCACCGTTTGAAAGCGGACTCGAGGAGGAGTTTGTCGCAGCGCTCGATCAATTTGAAAAAACCGGCCGCCCGGAAATCATGATGTACCGCTGCACCCGCCCGCCGGAAGATTTTTTTCAGCCGGACGTGCTGAAGCATCTGCAAAAAGTGAACGACTTCTTCGCGAAATTCAAGGCGGGCGGCGATTACGAAGGACTCTATCGCGAGTACAACACAGCGCAGGATTTTAAAGACGCCGTCCGCATCGATTTGCAAAAGCTGATTGATGAGATGCGTGAAAAAGACCGGGACGCCGCTCCCAAAACGCCGAGCGCGAAGCCGGCGGTCGATCTTGCCCGCGTGCGGCGGCGCTACCTGAAAAAACTGCAAGCCGCCTGCGACCGCCTGCCGCTCTCCGCCATTGCCGAAGAGCGCGACCCGCAAAAAAACGCCCGCCTGTCTCTCGGAGACGTTTACGTCGATCTCAATACCACCGACCGCGTGGACAAAGACGGCAAGCCAATTTTGTCAGAGAAAATGCGGGTTGACGAACGCTCTGGAGAAGACAAAACCTTGCCACTTGCCGTGCTTACGGCGGCGGCGCAAAATGATCATCTCGTCATTCTCGGCGATCCCGGCGCCGGCAAAAGCTCGTTTATCAACCGCTTGCTCTCAGGGCTGGCCGCCAAACAGTGGGGCGGCGAGAGCGCGATGCTCGAAAAATGGCCGCACGCGCATTGTTTTCCGGTGCGGGCGCTGGTGCGAGAGTTGGTCGTGGCGCTGGAAAAAAGCCGTCCAGAATCCGGCAAAAAGGAGGGCGCCCTCCAGCGGCAAAAGCGGTTGAATGAAATCGTTTTCCAGCATCTCGCCGCCAAGCTCAAGGAAGATTACGACGCCGAAGATTTTGCCCCGGCCCTGCGCGAAGAAATCGCCGACGGTCACTGCCTGATTGTCTTCGACGGTCTCGACGAAGCGCCGACCGTGCCGCGCGTTTTGGCGCGTGAAGCGATTGAAGCCTTTTGCGCCGAAAATCCCGGCAGCCGCGTGATTGTCACCTGCCGCGTGCGTTCCTACGAAGGTCAAACCCGTCTTGCCGCCTGCAAGCATGTGACGCTGGCGCCGTTCGACGATGGACAGATCGAGAGATTCATCCAGCGCTGGTACGACGCGCTGATCCACGTCGATCATTTTACTTTGGAAAAAGGCGAGGAAAAGAAAGCGAGTCTGCGGAACGCGGTCGGGCATATGGACAAAACCCTGGTGCAAAATCCGCTTTTACTGACCACGATGGCTGTGATCCACGCCAACAATGTGGAACTGCCGAAACAGCGCGTCAAGCTTTATAAAAAAGCCAGCGATCTTTTGCTGCTGCGCTGGCAGGAAGAAAAGGCTGGGAAAATCACTTTGTTCGAGGAAATCGGACTCAAGGACGAGAACAAACTGCACCAGGCGCTGTGGGAATTGGGCTGGCGTGCCCAGCAGGCCGACCGCGATTCCGGCAGCGCGCAGGGCGCTGATTTGCCGGAAGACGAAGCGGTGAAAATTCTCAAACGCAATTTCAGCGGCGTTGAGTTTCCGTTGACGGCGGCGGAGAAATTTCTCGATTTTGTCGACCACAGCGCCGGACTCTTGAGCGGACGCGGGGGCGGAGAGAGCCGCACCTACGGCTTTCCGCACCGCACTTTTCAGGAATATTTCGCCGGCTGCTTTCTCGCCAAACGTACGCGCGATTTTAAGCGCGAATTGGTCAATCTCCTGCCCGAGGGCGACTATTGGCGCCTCACCGCGCAACTGGGCGTGGAAGAACTGCTGCACAACATGCAGACCGAGTTTCCGGCCATTGACGCCGCCTGCCACCTGTGCCCGGAAACGGTGCCTCCGCCGGAGGACGAAAACGGCTGGCGCGGCGTGTTTTGGGCCGCCTGCTTCGCCAATGAAATCGGTAAAAACGTGATCCTGCAAGACCGCGGCGGCCCGGCTTTTATCGACCGCCTAACCAAACGCCTTGTAACCTTGCTCGAAACCAGCCGCCTGCCCGCCCGCGAACGCGCCGAAGCCGGACTCCAACTCGGCAGGCTCGGCGATCCGCGCCCCGGCGTTTGCACTTTGGAACCGCAATGGATCGACATTCCCGGCGGCGAATTCGTGATGGGCGACAACACAATTACCGGGCTATACGACGCCAGCCCGGAACATCGCGTCAGAGTCTTGCCATTTAAAATCTCGAAATATCTGGTGACCAACGCGCAGTTCGCGAGTTTTATACAGGCAGGCGGCTACCGCGAACGCAGATGGTGGAGTGAAGGCGGCTGGCAATTTTGCAAAAAAAAGGAATTGTCCGAGCCGCACTGGTGGAACGATTCGGCATGGAATGCGCCCAACCAGCCCGTGGTCGGCGTCTCATGGTTCGAGGCCGAGGCGTTTTGCAACTGGCTGACGGAGAAGCTGGATTTGCCGAAAGGAGTGACTGTCCGGCTGCCGACGGAAGCGGAAGGCGAATACGCCGCGCGCGACGGCGAAGGGCGGATTTATCCTTGGGGCGATGAAAAACCGGACATGGAGCGGGCGAATTATGACGAAACCGGTTTGGAGCGTACAAGTGCGGTCGGCATTTTTCCGCGCGGAGTTACGCCGGAGAAAGTTTGTGATCTGGCGGGCAATGTATGGGAATGGCGGTTAGACTGGTATGCGAAATACGAAACGTCGTCTGCCGTTATAGAAAATCCGACGGGGCCAAAAACAGGAGAACTTCGTGTGTTGCGCGGCGGGTCGTGGAGCAATTATCCATACGATTTACGATGCGCCGACCGCTACGGGTACGTTCCAACCCTCAGGTACGTCAATGTGGGTTTTCGTTGCTCCCAGGACGTCCCTTAAACTTTGAGCGCTTTTTACACTTTTTACCCTTTGAGCCCCGCGAAGCGGGAAAATTTTTTTGGTTTTCAGAAATGGAGTTGACGCTATACAAATGCAGCTTTTTCGTGAGGCGGAAGCCGCACTCATGAAAAATATTAACGACAGCGGTTACCCAGAGGCGTGAAAGGAAAAACGGTTGTCTGTATCACCGCAAGGAGTGCAAAGCTTGCTTTGCCTTTCACTCGCTCAACCGAACAAAAAACAAACATTCCAGCAAAAGATAAGATGAAATTCGCGATTCAGAAAACGCCTGCCGCTGAAAAGCAAGGCAAGCCTTGCACTCCTTTCTCATCTCGCGGATGAAACCGGCGGACGTTTATCGTCTCGTGACCATTCCGACTGCTTTGGACGCGCGTCAACCTAAGAGCGTATTTGGAAAGTCCTGGAAGGACGCTTGAAAATAGCCCAACGATTTATCGTTGGGGCGAAATGTCACGTTTCTCGCCTTGAAGTCCCGCAGGGACGGTTGAGATTGCAGCGCTTGGCTTGATTTCGGTCGTCCCTACGGGACTTCAAACGAGGGAAAAACCCGGCCGCTTCCCCCGGCGATGAATCGCCGGGCTATTTTCATTCGTCCCGCTGGGACTTTCCAAATACGCTCTAGGGCGCGAAGCGCCCGAAGTTTCCCCCTTCGAAGGGGGGCGGGGAGGGGGGGATGTTTGAGGCTGCGGCCTTTGCTCCGACGCCCCAAAACATCCCCCTACCCCCTTCAAAGAGGGAATTTTTACGTGCTTCGCGCTCAGGTTGGCGGCTTCGGTATAATCGCATACTTAAAACTCTGTACCCAGGGAACTCAAATTATGGCTGTAATAATTCAACGTTTCTTTCCCGCCGCAAAAATCGTTTTCGTGCTGCTGCTGGCGGTGCAGGCCTGCTCGCCGATTGAACAGCGCGAGGTCGATTTTAACGCCGAGGTGAAGCCGATTCTCAATAAAAACTGTCTGGCCTGTCACGGCGGCGTGCGGAAGAACGGCGGGGTGAGTTTTTTGTTTGAAGAAGAGGCCATGCAAGCGGTGAAATCCGGGAATCGAGCGATTGTTCCGGGCAAGCCGGAAATCAGTGAGATGATTGCGCGCATCACGTCGGATGATCCTGAGGAGCGTATGCCCGCCGATAAGCCGCCCTTGTCGCCGATAGAAATTGACGTTCTGAGAAAATGGATTGCGCAAGGCGCGAAATGGGAAACGCATTGGGCGTATGTTGAGCCAGTGAAGACTGGACTGCCAGTTCAGAGCAAAGCGTCAGCGCACGTTGTTCGGGACGCCCCTCTGGATTCCCGCCTGCGCGGGAATGACGCTAACATTGTAGAAAGCGGAGAAGAGCAATGGTCACGGAATGAGATTGATTTTTTTGTGCTGCGGAAGATGCGGGAGCGGGGGCTGGCGCCGTCGCCGGAGGCGGGGAAGGAGACGCTGATTCGGCGCGCGAGCCTGGATTTGATTGGCTTGCCCCCGACGCTGGAGGACGCGGACGCTTTTCTAATGGATGATTCGCCGCAGGCGTTTGAAAAGGTCGTTGACCGGCTGCTGGCTTCGCCGCATTTTGGCGAACACTGGGCGAGCATGTGGCTCGATTTGGCGCGCTACGGCGATTCGCAAGGCTACCAGAAAGACCCGTATCGCAGCATTTGGCGCTACCGCGACTGGGTGATTCAGGCGTTTAACGATGACATGCCGTTTGATCAATTTACTATCGAGCAGCTTGCCGGAGACTTGCTGCCGAACGCAACGGAAAACCAGATTCTCGCCACCGCTTTTCACCGCAACACCATGACAAACGATGAAGGCGGGACGGATGATGAAGAATTCCGCACCGCTGCGGTCATCGACCGCGTCAATACGACATGGGAAGTGTGGCAGGGCACGACCATGAGTTGCGTGCAGTGCCACAGCCACCCTTACGATCCTTTCCGGCATGAAGAATACTTCCAATCCTTCGCTTTTTTCAATAATACCGCCGACGCCGATAGATCTAACGAGGCGCCGACTTTGCCGACGTTTTCACTCGCAGACCAAGAACGTATTTTCCAGTTCGCAGCGCAGGCTTCCCCGGAATTTAAAATCTCCGAATCTGGAGTCGTTGACTTTGAATCTTTGCAAACGATTCTGCAAAACGTTGAGCCGGGCGACTCGCTGGCGCTGATTGAACCCGTGCGTACGCCGATTATGCAGGAATTGCCTGACAGCCTGCGGCGGAAAACCCACATTTTCGAACGCGGCAACTGGTTAGTTCATGGTCAAGAGGTTGAGCCTGGTACGCCGGAAGTTTTGCCGGCTTTTTCAGATGATGCGTCAAAGGATCGTCTTGCGCTGGCGCGTTGGCTGGTCAGCCCCGAGAATCCGTTGACGGCGCGCGTCACGGTCAATCGTTTTTGGGCCCAAATCTTTGGATGCGGCCTGGTTTCCACGCTGGAAGATTTTGGTACACAGGGCGCGGCGCCGTCACATCCGCAATTGCTGGACTGGCTGGCGGTCGAGTTTACGGACAAGCACAAGTGGAGCATCAAAAAGCTGCTCAAGGAAATCGTTATGTCCGCGACATACCGTCAGGTTTCGCACACAACGGCGGCGCATGTCGAGATAGACCCGGAAAACATTTGGCTGGCTCGATTTCCGCGTGTTCGGCTTTCAGCGGAGCAAGTGCGCGACCAGGCATTGGCGGTTTCTGGCTTGTTGAGCAAAAAAATGTATGGTCGCAGTGTGATGCCGCCGCAGCCGGACGGTGTCTGGAATGTGATTCGTCATGTGTTGAAATGGCGAGAGAGCAGGGGGGAAGATCGATACCGGCGAGGATTGTACACGTTTACACGCAAGTCGAGCCCATACCCGTCTTTTTTGACTTTCGACAGTCCCAGTCGAGAGTTTTGCGTGTCGCGACGCATTCGCACGAATACGCCGCTGCAAGCGCTGGTGACTCTGAACGATCCCGTCTATTTTGAAGCGGCGCAAGCTTTGGCGCGACGTATGGCAAATATTTCTAGTGACTTGGATGAACAACTTCGATTTGGCTACCGTCTTGCACTCATTTCCGAGCCCGATCCGCACATTCCAGGTGAATTGCGTCAAGCGTATGAAAAAAGCTTCAGCTATTACCAAGGCTCCCCGGAAGCGGCTTCGCAGGTCGTCGGAGCTAAGAACGAAAACAGCGCACGCCTTGCTGCATTGGTCATTGCCGCCAACGTCATTCTAAATCTTGACGCCTTTCTGGTAAAAGGGTGATTGGTGCTGCCTGTCCCTGGCGTCGATTTTTAAAACGACATGCTCAAAATTGTCGCTGCGCCCGCGACCTTTGCAGCATTCATGGAATGTACTGGGCGTACGACAATTGCCGGAACGCCAAGCCGGAGACGCTTGTTGTCGAAATTGAGCAGCGCGTGATTTTGCGGCGACGAATTTTCGTATCGCCGCGTCTGGTTGAAAAACAGCGTCGCGCCGATAGGCGGCCAAAGCACAAAGGTCGCAAGCGCGCCGTCGGACACGCCGTCACGACCCCTCGCTGACGCGATGTACCAAATCGAAAATCCAGCCGCCGCACCAAGAAGCCCTGCAGCAAACGATCCCGTTTCGTTCCCGCGACTGCCAATAATTTTCACGCCTAGCGCACTGCCGAACGTGTATCCAACGGCAAACCCTGAAGCCGCGCCAATGAGACCGCACCAATCGTCGCATGAGCTAGTCGTTGTTCTTTCCGCAACGACGCCGACCAAAGCACCGCCCGCTCCAATAAGAGCACCCATCGCGCCGCCCATAACAATTTGTCCGATGACGCGTCCCTTTCGCAACGGCGGTTTTTGAGAAGAGGATCGCAACGGCAAAGTCGAATCGAAGTTTTTGATTTTACTGTAATGGAACACGCGCCCGTTTTGCCCTTCCGACCACGCGCTTGAAACAGTTGTTAGCTGTGATAGAAGAAAATGCTTTGACTGGCCCAATGCTTGTGCATCTAAGTCGCTCGCGACGACTAAAATGCTGATGAAAACAACGGACTTTTTCATTCCGGACGTCCTTTGCTTAACATTTACCGAGAAATTTTTTCGGAAAATTCAAAAACAAGGCTATCTCGATTTGGTCTTCTGAGTAACGCTTTTCGGGGTGCGTTGATTCATCGTCGCCAGCGATGGCGGGCTGCACTGAAACGCTGAAGCGTTTGACTCCAAGTTACTTCTCGATCACAATCACAAGCGCGGTTGGCTAGCTGAATAATTACCAAAAGCAGAGGACGTTCGAGCATTTTGTACTGAAGTCAAATCTGATGTTTAACACCCCGCGCATTTAGAGCGTCCCAGGCTTTTTATCGCCGCCTTGTGAAGGCGGCGAGCGTGCGAGTTTGCAGAGTCATTGTCAGCGCTTGTCTTTTGCGTAGTTTGAGAGCGTTTTGATGTACTGGGCACGTTCAAACGCTTCCGGATGCGCACAATTTTTATGGCTCAAGACGCCGCGAATTTGATCGACGGATTCGTATTCCTTTCTTTCCAGCCAGTGCTCAAGATGTTTAGAAATCACCTTGATGTGGTCAACGCCATGGCGCAAAAGGACAGAACAGAGCATAGTAACGTTCGCACCCGCCATCAGCATTTTGACGACGTCGACGGCGCGATGGATACCGCTTGTGGCCGCCAAATCAGCGCTTGTCCGATCATAAAGAATGGCGATCCAGCGCATGGGCAGGCGTAAATCCTGCGGCGTGCTCAAAAGCAAGTTGGGTTTGACTTCCATCGTTTCCAAAAATATATCGGGTTGATAAAAACGGTTGAACATTACCAGCCCGTCGGCGCCTGCATTCGCAAGCCCGGCTGCAAAATTCGCCATGCTGGTAAAATAAGGACTCAGTTTTACGGCGACTGGGATGGAAACGAGTTGCGTGACTTCCTGAACCGTATCGTAATAATAACTCTCAATGCCTTTACCTTGCGTCATGGGGTTGGCTTCAACGGCGTACATGTTCAGTTCAATACCGTCGGCGCCTGCTTCTTCAAGGCGTTTCGCATAATCCGCGTAGATTTGCAACGACGGCCCGTTCAAACTGCCAAAGACTGGGATGTCGAGCGCCTCTTTTGCTTTTCTGATATGCTCGCAGTAGGCGTCTGGGCCTACGGTGTATTCGTCCATATCCGGAAAATAGGTAAGCGAATCTACAAATGCTTCCGAGCCGGATTCAAGATTCAAAAAAGCCGGAAACCGTTCGAGTGCGAGTTCTTCCTCAAACAACGAGTACAAAACGACGGCTCCCGCCCCAGCGTCTTCCATTTTCTTAAGGTTATCAAGTTTGTGCGTCAACGGCGATGATGAAGGAACGAGCGGGCTCTTCAATTTCATGCCCATGTAGCTGGTCGAAAGATCCATTGCATACTCCTTTTAAACGGCTCCTAACCCGGATTATTCACATGCTGCTCAATTATCCAGGCGAACGATATGAATTTATTTAGCTGTTGCAGTTTTGGATGACTTTCCGGAAGTCAAAAGTCCTCTGCCAAACGACTTTAGCGTGAATACGGGGCAGGGCGCCTGCCGAACGATTTTTTCGGCCACGCTGCCCATCAAGAAGTGATCCAGACCCGTCAAGCCGTGCGTCGCCATGACGATTAAGTCAGAATGATTCTCGTCCGCAAAACGCAAAATTTCTTTCGTCACGTGTCCGCTTTTTACAAAGCACCCATGACTTACAGCATTCGCGTGGTTTTCGACAAATAGCTTTTGCAGTTCCGCTAACGCTTCAGCTTCGAGCGTGGTAATATCTTTAGATTCGCCGGAAATATAGGGTTCCGGGCCGTAGAATTCAGGCGTGACGTATCGCTCAACAACATGCAGAAGTTGCAATTGTCCGTTGAAGGCGCCGGCGAGATGAACGGCATAGGCCAGCGCTTCTTGTGAGAATTCTGAAAAATCAAGCGGTACGAGTATGTTTCGATTTTCCAGCTTGGGCGGGGTTTCAGATTTTTCTCGCACAGTGTAAACTGAACATACAGCCCGCTGTACGACTTCTTCGGCAACGCTGCCGAGCAACAAGTGCTTCAATCCGCGCCTGCCGTGCGTTCCCATAACGATCAAATCAATATCGTGCTCGGTTGCATAATCGATGATGACTTGCGCAGGGACGATTCCTTCCAGAGCTATTCGATGGATTTTTGCGCCTTTTGCCTTCGACGAACTTACCCACTCGTCCATTCTTTCTTCAGCGTTTTTCTTCAGTCGGTGATGAATTTTATCCAGTTCTCGCGTGAAAAGCGTATCGTCAACCGGATAATATCCCGGGCTGTTCAAGCGGGGACCGTAAAAATCGAACATGCCAGACGGAATTTCATCACTAAGCTTGATCGCATTTAGCATGTGCAGTTCAGCGTCATATGCTTTCGCCAAGGCCAACGCTTCATCAAATGCATGTTCGGCGCAAGTCGAAAAATCCGTCGGAAACAGAATTTTGTTGATGGTTAGCATGAGAGCCTCCTTGAAGCAGAGAAGTGATAGCGAAAAGGAACGTAGATGCTCTAAAATATAGGCAATCTTTAATCCATAATCGGCTCAGCTAAGCAAGCGTCTGTTTTTTATAGATTTAAATTCTGGAGCGTGGTGCGCCGAGTTTACGAGAGTGTTTGCAAATTCGGGAAACAAGAGACGTTTTTCTAAATTTCAGGAATGGGTGGATGGATTTAACAGCGCGCAGGAAATATGGAGGACGACTAAAACTGCTAAACGATCTTGCAGAGGAATTCGCTTCCTCTGCAAGATCGTTTTTATAGAAACTGGCTATTCTTTGCCTACAAGCAACGTTGGAAGACTTATTTTGTCCTCGCCTCGAAGTACGACGATTTCGACTTGGTCGCCTGGTTTGTATGTCTGCAAAGCATACATGTAATCATAAATGTTTTTAACTTCCTTTTCACCGAATTTGACAATAATGTCGCCTCCTTTGATTCCAGCTTTTTCCGCCGGCCCGCCCTTGCGAACGCCTGATAATTTCAAGCCTTCAACATCGGTATCACCATAATCGGGAATGGTGCCAAGATATACCCGGAATGCTCGTACAGGGCGTTCTTGCGGAGCTTCAACTTCCGTAAATTGCGGCCGATCCTGAGCGTCGTCCAGCATGAGCAGGGTTTCATACGCAAAATCCAATACGCGTTTTTCACCTTCGTAATTTATAAGGTGGGCATCATCGCTTGCCTTGTGATAATCGTCGTGGACATTCGTGAAAAGCGCAAGAACCGGCATTTTCGCGCGATAGAATGAGGCAAAATCGCTAGGCCCTTCGCCGTCATCGTTTTTCTTGAGCGTCAACTCGGAATTTGCGGTCTGGTTGGCCGAATCCACCAGCGTGCTCCAAATAGGCGCTGTGCCCATGCCATAGAGCACCAGCTCGTCATCCCGCAAGCGCCCGATCATATCCATGTTCATCATAGCGACTGCGTTTTCAAGTGAAATTGGGGAGCTTTCAACATATGCTTTTGAGCCCAAGAGTCCCAATTCTTCTCCAGAAAACGCAATAAAAAGATGGCTGCGTTTCAAGGACGCTCGATTGGCCGATAACTTTTGGGCTAACTCAATCAAGCCCGCAGTCCCGGAAGCATTGTCATCAGCTCCGTTGTGAATTTGAGCGCCTTTGTCAACGTCCAATGATCCGGAGCCGCCGTAGCCAAGATGATCGTAATGGGCGCCAATAATAACGATCTCTTCCTTTAACGCAGGGTCGGAGCCTTCCAGGAAGCCGGCGACGTTGCGGCCAATGCGCTCGTCATTTTGGACATCGGTTGTAAGGTTTATTTTAACATTGGGGATTTCAAATGAATTTGGTTTTTTCGTTGAGATGAGCTTAGAATGAACGCTTTCGAGCGATTTTCCGACCGCTTCAAAAAGCTTCTCCGCGGCTTGCCGCTTAAGATGAGCCAGCCCGACGCCAGATCTGGACGAAGTTCTATCGTATCGCAGCGCAGCCAGGGCGTCTTCAGGATTATCAGCCTCGGCGGTTAAAAAAATGACCGCTTTTGCTCCCTGTTCACGCGCAGTAATCGCTTTTCTGCGTTCCGCGGAATGCGCAAAGAAGTCGCTGTGCGGATCATCGCCGACCGGAGTGTGCCGAAACGCCACCACGATCTTGTCTTTTACGTCAATGCCTGCGTATTCATCATAATTTAAATCCGGAGCTTGAATGCCGAATCCCGCAAAAACAACTTCGCCTTCAAAATCTCCGTTTTCAGTATGTCCGAATGCGGTGAAATCTTCTCCAAATCTGAGAGATTCAGTTTCTCCGCCGACAATTATGGAAAGGGCGTTCTTGTTACCTGGATTAACGCCAGCTATGGCGTCAAACGAATGAAAGTAAGTCCCGTTTTCCCCTGCCGGATCCAAGCCGAATGATGAAAAGGCCTCGGCAATGTAATCACCGGCCTTCTGTTCCCCCGTCGTACCTGTTTCACGGCCTTCAAGCTCATCTGCGGCGAGGTATGTTACGTGAGTTTTGATATCATCGACTGCAATGTCGGCGGTTCCCCAATTCTGTCCCTGACAAGAGAATAAATATGTCACGGTTAATGCAGCGCCGAACAGCCATTTGAACAAGGATTTGTTTTTCATTTGAAATGACCTCGTAAAATTGGAGCGATCTAAATAGATATGGTTTCATGCCTTTTAGGACCAACGGACAACAATCGGATTGGCGTTTTGGTCGCTTCTTCAATTGCCTGAATGTAGTGGACGGCGTTTGCCGGGAGCGCTGATTTCTCTGTAACGCCAGACGTCGATTGTTTCCAGCCTGGAAAGGATTGATAGATTGGCTCTATGGCCTCAAACTGGGCCAAGGATGCCGGAAATTCTGTAAGCGTTTCATCTCTGTAGTGATATCCAGTGCAGATTTTGACTTCGTCCAGGGTGTCAAGAACGTCGAGCTTGGTGAGCGCCCAAGCGTCAATTCCATTAATGCGCACTGTGAAATTCGCCAAGACAGCGTCGAACCATCCGCAGCGACGCGGGCGCCCTGTAGTTGCGCCGTATTCATCGCCAAGTTCCCGAATGCCGGTCGCCGTATCTGCGTCAAATTCAGTTGGAAACGGCCCTTCACCGACACGCGTCGTGTAAGCTTTTATCACGCCCAGCACACGGTCAATTTTTGTCGGTCCAATTCCGAGCCCAATACACGCGCCGCCGCTTATCGGATTTGAAGAAGTCACGAACGGGTAAGTGCCAAAATCAACATCGAGCAACGTGCCTTGTGCACCTTCGCAAATAATCTTTTTTTCTTTGGAAACGGCGTCATTCAAGAAAAGGCTGGCGTCTATCAAAAAGGGGCGTAAGCGGTTTGCGATTTCGACAACTTTTTCAATGACGTCCGATGCTTCAATGGGCGTGTTGTGGAAAATTTTGGCGAGCAGATCATTTTTTTTCGCAACGTTTCTTGTGATCTTCGCTGTGAGACCATCAATATCCAAAAGATCAGAAAACCTTATCCCCGTGCGGTCAAATTTATCGACATATGCCGGCCCAATTCCTCGCCCAGTAGTTCCAATTTTGAGCGCGCCTTCGCTTTCTTCTTTTGCCCGATCCAACAATTTATGATAGGGCATGATCAGATGGGCGGCGTAGCTGATGAAAAGACGTCCTTCAACGCTGACGCCTTGCTTCTCGAGCATTTCGATTTCTTCAACCAAGGCGAAAGGATCAAGGACAACACCATTGCCAATGAGGCAAATTGACCTGTCATTTAAAATGCCGCTGGGAATGAGGTGGAGGATATATTTTTTGTCGCCAATGACCACAGTGTGCCCCGCATTGGCGCCGCCTTGGTAACGCGCGACAATATCAGCGTCCTGGGCCAACAAATCGACGATTTTACCCTTTCCTTCATCGCCCCATTGGGCGCCGACAACGACTTCTACCGGCATTGATTTTTCCTCTTTTCACGCCAAGACGAGTTTAGCAAAGCAAAAAAAAACCCCGACGCGAGACTGGCACATCGTCTCAACTTTCGGAGTTTTAAAAAGTCAGATGCAAATTTAATTATCAAAACTTTCGGCGGCTTTTTCGATTGTATCAAAAGTTTCAAATACGGACTTGAGTTTCGTAATCTTGATTAGATTTAAAATCTTGTCCGTAACGCGAGCTAATTTCAAGCTCCCGCCGTTGTTTCGCATGGTGATCAGCCCGCCGATGAGTATGCCCAAGCCGGAGCTGTTTACCCACTCCACTTGCGACAAATCAGCAATTACGCGTTTCTGTCCAGCATCAATCAGTTCGTGAAGCTTGTCATTCAGCAGGCTGGCGTCGGGCCCGCCCATTATCTTGCCCGACAATTCGAGAATCACAGCCCCATATTCTTCTTTTTGACTCAATAACATGAGAGTCTCCGTCAAGTGTTACCACATTTGCTCAACATATAAGAGACGCTTATGTCGAGCAACGGGTTGCAGTCTATTTGCGTTTTGCCGCAGGCTTCTGCGCCTGCTTTTGCATACGTCTTTCCTGCCATTCAGCGACGACCGGCGTCGCAATAAATACCGACGAGTACGTTCCGACTAGCACGCCGATCAAGAGCGCAAATGAAAAACTTCTTAAGACCTCGCCGCCCAATAAGAAGAGAACCAGAACTACAAGGAGCGTGGTGAGAGAGGTCACGACAGTTCGGCTTAAAGACTGGTTGATGCTGATATTCAGCACTCTCGTGAATTTTTCTTTACGGAGCTTCTTGACATTTTCCCTGATGCGGTCGAAAACGACGATGGTGTCATTCAGCGAATACCCGATAATCGTCAGGAAAGCGGCGATGACGGAAAGACTCAATTCGAAGCCGATAATCGAGAACATGCCAAACGTGATCAAAACATCGTGAAAAAGTGCGGCAATCGCGCCAATTCCGTATACGAACTCGAATCGAATGGAGATATAAACCAAAATAAGTAATAGTGAAAATATGACTGAAAGAACGCCGGCTTCTCGCAACTCGCTGCCAATTTTGGGGCCAACGCTGTCAACGCCGCGATTTACTGGGAGGTTCGCGCTAAATTGTGCTTGAAGCGCTGCCATAACTGAATCAGAAATTTGGGTTTCTAATTGCTGTTGTTCTATCCGGACGAGAATATCGTCTTTGGGATTGCCGATTTCCGAGATCACTTTGATTTCGGCGTTTGCAAAACCAATGTCGGCGAGTGTTTGCCGAACGTCATTCGTCGGGGGCAGTTGATCAAAACCAACTCTGATTTCGGTGCCGCCAAGGAAATCAATGCTGTAATTCGGGCCGCCTTTAAATATCGTAACGGCAAGTCCGGCTACGATCAGAAAGACTGAAAAAATCAGCGCCGTTTTGCGCTTGCTCAGAAAATCTATATCAGTTTCTTTAAGAATTCTCATCTCGAAATCGCTCTCCGCTTCAAAAATTTCTCATAAAAATGGTTAAATGCTCAAACTCGCCATCTTCTTTCTTTGAGTCACAAAATCAAAGATGATTCGCGTGACAACGATGGCCGTAAACATACTCGCGACAATTCCCCAGCCCAAAGTAAAGGCGAAACCCTTAAGAGGCCCGGTTCCAAATTGGTAAATAACCAATGCCGTCAGCAAAGTTGTGATATTAGCGTCAAAGATTGTCCAAAACGCTCGGCCATAACCTGCATCTACAGCCGCCCGCACTGTTTTTCCCGAGCGTAATTCTTCACGTATGCGCTCAAAGATCAGCACATTGGCGTCGACGGCGATCCCGATCGTCAATATGAGACCAGCGACTCCAGGCAGTGTCAGGGTCGCGCCGCGGCCTGCTAAAACAGCCATAACTAAAACCAGGTTGAGTACCAGGGCGAGTACTGCGACAAAACCGGATAATTTATAGTAGATCGCCATAAAAACAATAACCAGCGCAATGCCAATACCAATCGACATTTGTCCTTGTCGCACCGAATCTTCACCCAAAGAAGGGCCTACGGTTCGTTCTTCAATCGGATCGACGGGAGCAGGCAAAGCGCCCGCGCGCAGGACGATTGCTAAATCGTTGGCTTCCTGCATGGCAAACTGTCCTGTAATGACGGCGCTGCCGTTTGGAATTCGTTCCTGTATATTTGGCGCTGATTTGACGTTGCCGTCGAGCAAAATTGCCAGCTTTTTACCAACATTCCCGCCTGTAACGCGCGCGAATTTACGTGCGCCATCGCTATTAAATTGCAGTGAAATCTGCGGGCCCTGATTAATGCTTTGCGAGCCGCTTCCCGGAATCGTTACAAATGCTTTTTCAAGCATGCTTCCGTCCAGTTCGGCGCTTTTTTTGACGACGACAAACTGGTAGTAAGCCTGTTCCGTATCATCAGCCCCAAAATTTTGAGGCTTGTCCCAAAATGCAATCTGATAATCCGAGGGAATAACTTGCCGAACATCGGGGTGGTTAACAATTCTTCTGACCGCATACAGATTTTCAGCAGGTACGCCGGTAATATCATCACCGTAATCCCTCAACATTGCCAGGAAAGGCGTATTCTGAGCGAAGTCTGTCGCAAGATTCAGATCGGCTTTGCTTGTATCAGAAGTATCCGCAGTGGTTTGGGTCGTGCCAAGAATTTCGTCGATTTGGCTCGAAGTCTGAACTTGTTCGGCGACTTTTTCCGCGGCGGCAACAGAAGAATCAACGGCGCTGCTGTCTGAGCCGCCAAGACGGTTCTTCCAAGCTCTGTCGATATCCTGAAGCACATCGCGAACGACTTGACGATCTTGGACAAGCTTGAACTCGAGAACCGCCGTTTTGCCAATATTTTCTTTCGCGCGCTCAATATCGTCAATTCCAGGGAGTTCAATGACCAATCTTTCAGTGCCTTGTTTGGTGATTGACGGTTCAGAAACGCCGAATTTATCAACGCGATTTCTTAACACTTCGACGGTGCGGTCGATCGCGTCTTCGGATTCCTTTTTCAATTCATCAATAATTTCACCGTCGCTTTGCGACCGGCGGCCGAAGTAGCGATTCATGGAGATGTTTTCGCGTTGAAAAATTGCGCTCAAAACATCAAAAAAGTTATCCCCAGCGCTAATGCTGGTTTGTTTGGCTTCAGCAACATATTGCTCGAACTTAAGATCCGTGTCTCTTGCAAGAGTTTCAGCAATTTTGGGCAAGTTCGCTTCGTAAACAAAGTACGCGCCGCCTTGCAAATCGAGTCCTCGTTTAATCGCACGCGGTTCATTTTCTGCAATATCTACATGCAAATCCGTCAGCAGCGTCGCCGCATCCTTAACGTCCTGATCGACCGGCTCTGCAAGGTCTTCTAATCGTAAGTTCAGGCTGCCTTCATACAACGACTGCTTAATGTCGCTGCGCGAGAGAGACGTCGCGCTCTCAATATGCTGAATGTATTGTTCGGCGTCCTGATTCTGTTGGTATAAGCTATAGGTTGGGTATAACGTGTAGATCGCTCCGGCGACGATAGCCACGGCGAGCACTGTTCTTAGGGTATTATTTCGGCGCATCTGCGCTTTCCTCCAACGAGTTTCAAATTCACGCGTGTTCGGGCAAAGAGCGTCAAATATATACGATCACCGCCTAAAAGTCAAGTAATATGCAGTAAACTAAGTATAAGCAATGATTGAATTTGGGACGGTTTGCTATTGGATCGTTTGAGTCTTGTTTGACGGCTCAAAGCCCCGTAGAATAAATTTTATCCATAAATCCCACGCAGCTTCAACGTTCGGGCGACTCTGTCAATTGCCAGAACATATGCTGCAATTCTCATATTGACTTCGTATTTCTCTGAAACGTTGCTCACAGCGTCGAAAGATTCGGTAAGAATGCGAGTCAGCTTTTCGTTCACCTCATTGATCGGCCAGAAATATCCCATTCTGTCCTGAACCCATTCAAAATAGGAAACGGTCACGCCGCCGGCGTTCGCAATAATATCAGGAATGACGATAACGCCTTTTTCTTCCAAAATAGGGTCGGCTTTCGCCGTCGTCGGGCCGTTCGCGCCTTCGACGATGATTTTGGCTTTAATGTTACTTGCGTTCTTCTTGGTGATTTGGTCTTCCATGGCGCAAGGAGCCAAAATATCGCACGGCAATTCTAATAATTCTGCGTTTGTTATGGATTCGCCGCCTGCAAAGCCGCGCAATGTGCCGCTGTTCGCCTCGCGATAGGCAAGCGCTTCGTCAATATTCAGGCCTTTGTCATTGTAGTAAGCGCCGGTCACGTCGCTGATTGCAACGACTATACATCCTAAATCCGAAAACTCCTTAGCGGCAACCGAACCCACATTTCCAAAGCCTTGCACGACGATGCTCGTTTCTTCAGGCTTAAAATCATATTTATTCATTGCCGCCTCGGCAACGATGCGAACGCCTTTGCCCGTCGCTTCTACCCGGCCCAGCGAGCCGCCTAAAATGGTCGGTTTTCCCGTAACAACGGCAGTAACGGTTTGGTGTTGGTGCATACTGTAAGTATCCATGATCCAGCCCATCACTTTTTCGTTTGTGTTGACGTCTGGCGCCGGGATGTCGCGCTCCGGGCCAAAAACATCGGCTAGATTTGCCGTGTACCGCCGCGTGATTTTCTCTACTTCAACCGGCGTCAAAACGCTTGGATCACACTTTACGCCGCCCTTTGCGCCGCCGAAGGGAATGTTGACAATCGCGCACTTCCAGGTCATCCACGCGGCCAAAGCGCGCACTTCTTCGATTGTAATATCCGGGCTGTAGCGGATGCCGCCTTTCGAAGGGCCGCGAACGTTGTTGTGAATCACGCGATATCCTTCGAAGACCTCGATAGTCCCGTCGTCCATTTGAATAGGAATTGAAGTTTTGACTTCGAAGGCGGGAGTTTTCAGATAGTCGTATATTCCGGGATCAAGGTGGAGAATTTCCGCCGCGATATCGAAGCGGGACATCATTGATTCAAAAGGATCGTCATCATGCGGGTTTATTGGCGCGGGTTCAATATAATTCATGATTTTTTCCTAAATGCGGAGAAGAAGATTGTGGTGGCCGCTAACTTGATTAATTGGATTCACTACCTGATATTTTTTGTATAGGCTTCTAAAGCTGGCGAAAAAGGTCGGAATTGTCATGCTGGAAGCATCTTTTTTGATCCGACCCTTGAACTTTTGGGCATGATCAATACTGGGCGATAACAAAGATTTTGCTTCGCCGGCCTTCGGCTTTGCAGAATGACAAAACGGGACCTTTCGACGGTTCGAATATGCAGTTTACAAAAAAGTGTCAAGTAGAGAGTTAATTGGATTTAAATTCTGAGCCGTTCAATTCGTTTTGCTGAAATAATCTATGAATAACCATGCTCGCGATTTTCTTAATCGCCGCCTGTGACAATTCGCTTTCACTGTTGGCGATTATCAAACGAATGATAGTTTTGATTTGTTGATCTGTGAGTTGCGTATTCATGCGATTGAAATCTGGAATCTACTGGGGCTCATGTTTTTGAAAGCGCCGAATATAGAGCGTGTGCAATATATTTGCAAGCGTTTAAATGCGGTCGGAATAAAAAGGCGGGCGGAGATCAGGCGAGGCTTTTTTTGAACTGAAAACTCCTTATTTTCTTTGGGTAAATGCGCTAAACAAAACAAGTGCGACGACGCTGAAGATGATCGCAGTAAATATAAGAAAGGACGCGCCCGACATTGCGCCGGGCGAAAGCACAAACGCTTCAAAAGACGAATCATCAAACCAGCGCTGGACTGTGGAGCGATTTATCCAAAAAAACGCAAGAAAACCAATGCTGAACAAAAGCTGAAGAGTAGTATAAATGTAGACTAACGGACGAAAGGCGTTTTTCCGCGCAGCTTGTCGCGCCGAAAGCTGCGCCTTGATTCGCAAAAGCTGAGGCGTTACAGGCGGTTCTTCGTCGGACTGGACGGCGTTAAACGTCTGCAGCCATTGATAAATGCGAATTTCTTCCTGACAGTCGTTGCAGGACTCGCAATGACGGCGCACTTCGGCGCTCAAAAAATCGTTCTTCAGCGCTTTGCGGACAGCAGGCAGTTTCGAGCAGGGCGCATTTTTCATAAACCAACCTTTTCATTAATCCCAAATTTTTCCAAGAGATTCGCCAATTTTCGCCGGGCGCGATAAAGCACGACCTTGACGCTCTTTTCCCGCATCCCAAGAATTTGCGCAATGGACAAGTGTGACTGTTCTTCAACATAAGCCAGCCAGAGCAGCGCACGTTCACGCGGTTTCAGTTTATCAAAAATCACGGACATATCAAGCTGGAGATTGGCCGCAACTTGTGGATCGACGTTAGTTGCGGCCTTTTTAGAGAATCGCTCCAAAACGTTAAGTCGTTTTCTTTTTTCACGACGTACGCGATCGAAGTGCAAACGCGTCGCTATTGTGTACAAGTAACTTTTCATTTTCGCAAAATCGTCGTGATCCGGCGGCTTCTCCAGGAAGCGCAAATAGCTTTCCTGCAGAATGTCTTTTGCATTCTCGCGGTTGTTACAGAGACGCAGCAGATAAGCCCAAAGCCGCTGAGACGTTTCGGCGTAAAATGCGTCGAAAGCGGCATGGGTCATTGAAGCTTTTCTTCTTGTGACGAATGCGCCGAAAGAGAACCGTCTGATTTGTCCGGTAAAACGCTTTCTTCAAAAACGCCCCACTTGCGAGAAAGCTTGAGCGAAACCGACGCGGCAGCCAAGAGTCCAAGCCCGAGGGATGAGGTAAACGCAGTTGCGAAAATCAAATCTCCGTCTTCAAATAGCGTCAATATTAGCGCGCCCATTCCGATTGCGAAAGACACAATTCCGCTGCAAGCCAGGATAATGATGGGGATTTTGGTGCTCGTCGGCGAGCTCGTCAACATGTTCAAAACCCGTAAACCATTTGCGCTTTGCAGAAAATCCAGGAACTCTTTCTGATTTTCAAAGCGTTTTAGCATGGCTTCGAACCTCGCGTTGCCGTTGTTTATGGTGAATTGATAACGCTGGTAGCGGACGTAGCTCAACCAGCCCGTCAAGGCCAACACGGAAAGAATCACCGTCAAAATGAATTCCATATTTCATCCTCACTAATAGTTGAAAATGACTTTCACGACTCTGCGATTTTCATCAAAAACAGGGTCTATCGTAAATTTTTTATCATCAGTTTGGGCCTGTTTGAAAACTGCCGACTGCTCGATGTCGGGAACCCAGAAAACGTTCTCGGCAGTGGCCGTCAAATCGAAAACGCCGATCCCGGCTTCCATTTTCAGCCGACCGCCGGAGCCGCTGATCTTGAATTCGCCGAGAAACCGGTGGCGGAACGTTCCGTGATACTGGCGTGTTATTTTTTCTGTGAGTTTAACGCCCTTTGGAGACGTCCGATCTTTCTGTTTTAAACTGACGAGAGCAGGACTTGTCGCCGGTTCGGAAACCCGCGCCGCAAGCAGCAAATCGATGAGATTTTTAAATTCATTATGATCCACATTGTCGTTCTGGTAAGTATCGACGACTTGCACGACCACTAATTCAGCTTCAGGTAAAACCGCGATTTTTTGACCGCCGCTTCCGCTGGCAAAATACATGTCCTGCCCGCGAATCGGCGCGGAAACCCACCACAAATATCCGTAACCGCCGAGAGCGCTGTGCCGGCCTGTTTCTTTGGTTACGGCTTGCGTGCTGGTTGCGATCCATGGCGACGGAATGATTTGCTTGCCACGCCAAGCGCCTTTATTTAAATACAGCAAACCAAAGCGCGCCATATCCCGCGCGGTCATGCGAAACAAATATGCCGGATGTTCCGATTTGTTCGGCTCGAGACGGTAATATGTGTGCTCGATAAGAAGATCTTGCATTCGCAGGGGCTTCGCAATTTCCTTCTCAAAGGCTTCAAACACGCCTTTGCCGGTTTCGTGCTTGAATATTGTCGCGAGAACGTTGAAGTCCCAGTTATTGTAGTACCAAAACTCCCCGGGGTTATGGCTGCCGCGTTCGGGCAAATTGGCGATCATATTTCTTGGAGAATAAGCTGCGGGATGAAATACGCCTGATCTTGCGGTTAACAAATGCTTTACCGTCGCCTGTTTTTCAATTTCGGAAAGTTTTTGAATGTCGTTTATTTGCAATTGTTGCAATGATTTTCCAAGATCGATTGCCTTTTCGCCGACGGCCATGCCGAACAATGCGCTGATAAAACTTTTGCGGATAGAAGCGCAAATAAAACGACGATTGGTTTCGCCCCAGGCAGCCAGCACGTTGCCTCGGTGAACAATAAAAAGTCCGGCGGCTCGGCTCTTATTGAAAAAAGCTCGCGCCGAATCGAGACCTGCTTGCGAATAACCGGCGTCCATTGCCTTAGAATACTGTTGCCAGCGACCTGCCGGCGCATTACCTTGCTTGAATTTCGCCATGATTGGGCTGGCCAACAAAACCAAACTCAAGAATATTTTCAAAGTTTTCATTTTAACCTCGTTTGTTATTGATGGAATTCGCGATTTTTCAAACTATGACGCACAACATGCGGCTGCGGTTAACAAACGCGCATCAAAATTATTGACTGATGTTACGCGCCAGCTATGAAGCCAAAGAAACTCCTGCCAAGGTCATTCCC
>CAXHAT010000108.1:0-26375 GCA_964014485.1 uncultured Deferribacteres bacterium | reverse complement strand
CACCAAGAAGCTCGTCGGCAGCGTCAGATGTGTATAAGAGACAGGCGCGAGGCGACGAAGTAAAGATTGGAAACGTCTCCGGAAATGACGCCCAGGGAATTCAGGACGGAGGGCAGAAAATAACAGAGGAGAAGAGACGGCACGTATTTGTAGAATTTTTGCCAAAATGGCCGCGAGCTGTGCGAAGTTTGAAAAACAAAGGCGAGCAAGGCGATTAAAATGCCCAGAACGATGGCGTCGTTTGTGAACAACGGCGTTGAAGCGGCAGCGGTTTCTTCCATGATTTTTTCCGGTTCGGATTTCGTGAATTTGTTCCGGCTTTAAATTTCAGTATACATGGAATGCGCTTTGAACCGCAAGAAATTTCCCCCGATTTCAAAGCAGGTGCAAACCTTTTTCAGGGCGCGCTGTCTTTGATTTCGAACACAATGCAGGCTCATGGAAGATAGAGAACGAGAACTGATAGAACGCGCGCAAACCGGCGATCACTACGCTTTTGATTCGCTGGTCAGAATGCACGACAAGCGCGTTTTGCAAATTGCTTACAGCATGCTCAACAATCGAGAGGACGCGGAAGACGTGTATCAGGAAGCTTTTATGCGCGCCTTTTCCGGCTTAAGCGGTTTTCGTTTTGAGAGCAGTTTTCATTCATGGCTTGGCCGCATCGTTGTGAATCTCTCGATCAACAAACGCAAGCAGCGCACGCGAAAAAGAATGTTTTCGATTGAGCGCAACGATGAAAAAGAAGATTTGAAACTACAAAAAAACGCAGCAGTTGAGGCCGAAGCGCCGGATCGAATGCTGTCCACGGAATTCCGTGAACACATTCATCGGCGACTTGACGAATTGCCCGAAACGCAAAGAACAGCCTTTACCCTGAAGCACATTCACGGCTATAAAATCAAGGAAATTTCGGGCATGATGAATTGTGCGGAAGGCACGGTGAAAAACTATATTTTTCGAGCCTCGCAAAAACTGAGAAAAAAATTGACGCCTTATCATAAAGACGCGATCTAAATAAAAAGGAGTGCAAGGCTTGCCTTGCTATTCAGTTGAATGCTCGTTCAAGATCCTTCTGCGGCGATTTAACTTGCCGCGTTTTCCCGGCTTGCAAAATGAAAAGCAAAGCAAGCTTCGTACTCCTTGCCGTCGTTTTAACCGAATTGATTTTTTAATGTCATGAAAAAAGAAAAGTGCAATGATTCAGAAGAGCTGGCGCCGTTGTTTTTTTACGACGACTTAAGCGCTGAGGAGCAATCGCAGTTTGAAGCGCATCTGGCGGATTGTGTTGATTGCCAAGATGCGCTCGCGGAACTTAAAGCGCTGGAAAACGAAATCCCGCGCCGACCGCTTCATGAGCCCGCTGATGACGAGTTGTTTCAATTACGGCAAAGCTTGTCGCTCAAAATGCGCGCCGATTCCCAACCGCGCGAAAAAAACGGTGTTCGCTGGAACGTTTTTGGTTTTTTAAAACCGGCGCCGGCGTTTCAATTTGGATTTGCGGCGTTGCTGCTCGCGTTTGGATTCTTGTTGGGTCGAGAATCTAAAACTACAGTTCCAACAACGCTTCCCGAAACGGCAAATACTTTTTCGTTGGAAGATTTCATCAGCGCCAACCGCCAAATCCAGTCGGGACAGACGACGGTCAATCCGTTTCTTGCTGGAATCGAAAGATTGTCTTATGATCCCAAGGACGGCACGGTAAACATTCACTACAACACGATGAACGAAATCTCGCTGCAAGGCAAATTCGAAGACCCGATGATTCGGCAGATGCTTTTCCAAGCCATGTTGGAAGAAGAAAATCCGGCCGTGCGCCTGCACGCCGTCAAAGCGGCAAATGATCTGGTTTCGCATATTGCGTCGGATCCGACTGTTGAGGCAACCCTGCTCGAAGTTTTGCGTGAAGAGCAAAATCAGGGGATCAGGCTGCAAACGATTCGTTTAATCGGCAAACTGCCGTTCACGGAAACAATAAAAAACGTTCTTTTTACACTTTTTCTCAACGACCAGGACTTTGCCGTACGAATGCAAGCGTTCGACGCTTTGGAGACGGGCGACCTTGACGCTGCGGGCTATGAGGCGCTTAGCATGGCCGCTCAAAACGATCCCAGTCCATATTTTCGCAGTAAGCTCGAAGAACGATTAAGGCAAATTGAGGGACAAAATGTTCAACCGAATAACAAGCGGGAAATCCGCAGAGATCAGTAAAATGAAATCAATCAAACTCAAAAATGGCAGCGCCCAACGCAATGGCCGCTTATTCCAGAAGACGGCGGCGCATCTTGCCCGCGTGGTTTTGTTTCTTGGCGCTGTTTTTATGTGCTCTTCTCAAGCGCAGGAACTCAACCAGGTTCGCGACGGCTATGAAACAGTCATTGAAAAATCGTTTCAAGTTTCTTCCGGCGGCGAATTGTTGATGCAACGCACTTCAGGAGATGTTTTGATCACGGGATGGGAAAAAAACGAAGTTCATGTGAAATATAATTTGCGCATGGAAGTTTTGACCGAGACCGAGGCGATGAAAATGGCGACGGAAGCCGCCGAGAATTTCACGCAGTCCGATTCAAGGGTGTCCATCGAAGGCGTTGGACGCAGAGCTTCGGCGAGAAGCAAATTCGTGATAAACGTTCCGAAGAATTTTAGTATCGACGTGCGCTCTTCTTCCGGTGACGTTGAAGTTGAAGACGTTTCCGGCAAGTTCGACCTGACAACAGCCGGCGGCGAAGTGGCGATGTATCGCTTGAAAGGCAATGTCAAATTTCGAACTTCCGGCGGAAATATTACGCTGGAAGAGATTCAGGGGCCCGTCCGCGGCAGCACGTCCGGCGGCTCAATCAGAGTTGACAACGTAGATGGTGAGACGGATGTCAAGACGTCCGGCGGCGATATTCGCGTGCGCGACGTTAAGAAAAATATTGCCGTACACACTTCCGGCGGAAATATAGCGTTGGAAGACGTTTTAGGCGAAATTGAAGCGAGAACTTCCGGCGGCTGGATTCGGGCGCGGAACTGTAAACAAAACACGCGATTGCGCACCTCCGGCGGTGATATTCGGCTTTCCACGATGGGCGGGGAGGTTCGCGCCAATACCAGCGGCGGCGATATTGACGGCGAAGGTTTTGGCAATGAAGTTTCCGTCAGCACTTCCGGCGGCGACATAATATTGAAAGACGTTAAAAGCGCTGTGGAGGCTTCCACCTCCGGCGGCGACATTGAAATGGAAATGACGCTGGAAGATTTTACCAAATCCCATTGGGTCGATTTGCGCTCAAGAGGCGGCGACGTTCAAGCGATTTTGCCTGCCGATTTGCCGGCGTCAATTGTGGCTGAAATCCGCTTGGAGCGACTAAAACGTTATTCGCAGCGGTATGATATTTTAAGCGACTTTCCGCTGTCTCGCGAGCAGGAAGAAGAAGGCGATTTCAAAACATTGCGCGCCAAAGGCGAAATTAACGGCGGCGGCGATTCAGTTTACATTTTTACAATTAACGGTGAAATCACGATCAAGAAAGGCAACTAACCTCATTTCAGCGCCGTAGTGTGCTGCCATGGTTCTGATGCTTTTTGGTTACTCTTAAACTTTCAAATATATTTGCTCGGAGGGTTCTAAAAATGAAAAAGCAAAATGCGATGAAACGCTTTTTATGGACAATTGCCGTGTTGTCGCTGCTGACGTCTTCAGCGGCGTTCGCACAGAGAGACCGCATAGAAAAATCGTTTAACGTTAGTCCTGGCGGAACGCTGACGATTGAAACGGACAAGGGTTCAATAGACGTTGAAACGAGCAATAGCGACCGCGTGGAAATTGAAGTGATTCGCGAAGTCGACGGCTGGAACGCCGACGAGCTTCTGGACGAATTTACTGTTGATTTCAAACAGCGCGGCGATGACGTGATCGTTACTGGCGAATTTGAAGGCGAAAGATCGCGTCGAGGTTGGTGGGGCGGCAAATACCGCAAGCTCAAAATCCATTACAACGTGGTTGTTCCCAGAAGGTACAATGTTGATTTAAAGACTTCCGGCGGAGGGATTGAAGTTGACGATTTAGAAGGCGAGGTTTATTGCAAAACCTCCGGCGGCAGCCTGACGTTCGGCAATGTGACAGGCGACGTTGAAGGCCAAACCTCCGGCGGCAGCATCACAGTCGGTGAAGTGGACGGGCAGGTTGACGTTCACACTTCCGGCGGCTCGATTCGTATTGACCGCGCCAAAGGCGATGTGCGCGCGAAAACTTCCGGCGGCAGCATTTCGGTCAACGAAGTTTACGGATCCATTGATGCGCGTACCTCCGGCGGCTCCGTTTCCGCTGAAATTTCCGAGCAGCCGAAAGACGATTGTCGTTTGACGACTTCCGGCGGTAACGTGACGGTTTACCTGTCGGACAAGGTTGGCGTAAATGTCGACGCACGCACCAGCGGCGGGCGCGTTCGTACGGATTTCCCGGTCATGGTTCGCGGAGAAATTAGCAAGAGATCACTCGTGGCGAAAGTCAACGGCGGCGGCCCGGAGTTGTACTTGCGCACATCGGGCGGAAGCATTAGCCTGAAAGAAAGATAAGACGCGAGCAAACCGAAAAACTTGGAATGCTGGATTCATGGAATAATACAACCCAATAATCCAGCATTCATCAACTCGTTAATCCTCAATTTGCCACAATATTTACCAATCTGCCCGGGACGACGATAATCTTGCGAATCGTCTTGCCTTCAACAAACTTGTGAACGTTTTCGAGGGCAAGGGCGCTCTGCTCAATCGCTTTCCTGTCTTCCAACATCCCGCGAAAAACCTCCATATCGCCGCGCAATTTTCCGTTGACCTGAACCACAATATTCACCGTATCCTGCTGCAAATATTCCTCGTTCAATTCCGGCCATTTTTCATGCGCGAGAGATTCTTCTCGACCCAGCTTTTGCCACAATTCTTCCGCCAGATGCGGCGCGTAAGGGTGCACCAGCAGAATGAATTGTTCCAAAACGGCTTTCGGGCGTTTCTTCCAACCGGTCGCTTCGTTGACGAACACCATCATCGCGGAAATTGCCGTATTGAAGCGCATATTTTCAACGTCTTCGGTGACCTTTTTAATGCACAGGTGCAGGTGGCGCAAATGATCGCGGCTTGGTGCGTCATCAATTACCGCAGGCAAAAGTTCTCCAGATTCTTCATCGATGATGAGGCGCCAAACGCGGTTCAGGAAGCGATGCACGCCGTCCACGCCGCGCATGCTCCAGGGCTTCATTTGCTCCAACGGCCCCATGAACATTTCGTACAATCGCAGCGAATCGGCGCCGTAGTTTTGCACAATGTCGTCCGGGTTAATCACGTTGCCGCGACTCTTGCTCATTTTGAAAACGCGCGCGTCGATACGAATTTGCGGATTCTCCTTCCAGACAAAATGTTCGCCCGATTTCTCGGTTTCGTTTTCCTGCAAACGACGCATTGCCATTTTTTCGCCGGAATCTTTGTGGGTATTGTCAGAGTTGACCATCGCGGCTGAAACAGGGTTGTCGTCAGAGTCCACGAACATGTTGAACTCCATTTCCCCCAGAATCATGCCTTGATGCACCAACTTTTGAAACGGTTCTTTCGTCGAAACCACGCCTATGTCGTACAAGACTTTGTGCCAGAAGCGGGCGTAGAGCAAGTGCAGCACCGAATGCTCCGCGCCGCCGACGTACAAATCCACCGGCCCCCAATGCTTTTCCTTTTCAGGATCGATCAACGCGTCGTCATTGTGTGGATCAATGTAGCGCAGGTAATACCAGCACGATCCGGCCCACTGCGGCATGGTGTTGAATTCACGAACGAATTTTTCGCCGTCCTTTTCAACGATGCGCCAAGCTTCCGGCGCGCGGGACAACGGCGGTTTTGGATCAACTTCGTCATCGGCGACGGGCTGAGGCTTGTAATCGTCCATTTCCGGCGGGGTCAACGGCAAATCTGATTCGTCCAAAGGCCTTGTACTGCCGTCTTCCGCGTGCAACACTGGAAACGGCTCTCCCCAGTACCGCTGACGGCTGAACAACCAATCGCGCAGTTTGTAGTTGATTTTGCGCGTTCCCGCCCCTTTTTCTTCCAGCCAATCGATGATTTTTTTCTTGGCCTCGGCGATGTGCAGCCCATTCAAAAAGTCGCTATTAATCGCCGGGCCGTCGCCGAGATAAGCCTTGCCGTCAAAATCTTGCGGCGGCTGGACGGTACGCAGAATCGGCAAATCGAAAATTTCGGCGAATTCCCAATCGCGCTCATCCTGCCCCGGCACGGCCATGATCGCACCGGTACCGTAAGTCGCCAAAACATAGTCAGCGATCCACACCGGAATTTTTTCGCCGTTGACTGGGTTGATCGCAAAAGCGCCGGTAAAAACGCCCGTCTTTTTCTTTTGCAATTCCGTGCGCTCCAGGTCGCTCTTGCGGCTGGCTTCTTTTTGATATTTTTTGACTGAATCGCTTTGTTCTGCAGTCGTGATTTTGGCGACGAGATTATGCTCCGGCGCCAAGACCATGTACGTCGCGCCGAAAATTGTGTCGGGACGCGTTGTAAAAACGGTGATATTTTCGTCCGGGAAACCGTCAACGGCAAAAGTGATTTCCGCGCCTTCGGAGCGGCCGATCCAGTTGCGCTGCATTTCTTTCGTGCTTTCCGGCCAATCCAGACCTTCCAAATCTTCCAGCAAACGATCAGCGTAAGCAGTGATTTTCAACATCCACTGCTTCATCGGACGGCGAAAAACGGGGTGGCCGCCGCGTTCGCTCTTGCCGTCGATCACTTCCTCGTTGGCCAAAACCGTCCCCAACGCCGGGCACCAATTGACCGGAACTTCCGCAACGTAAGCCAGACCGCGATTATACAATTGCAGGAAAATCCACTGCGTCCATTTGTAATAATTCGGGTCTGTCGTTTTAATTTCTCGATCCCAATCGTAGGAAAAACCCAACGCTTTCAATTGCCCCTTAAAGCGCTCGATGTTCTTGTCCGTCGTCACTGCCGGGTGCGTGCCGGTCTCTATAGCGTATTGCTCGGCGGGCAAACCGTAAGCGTCCCAGCCCATGGGATGCAGGACGTTGAAGCCCTTCATGCGCTTGTAGCGCGCCAGAATATCCGTCGCCGTATACCCTTCCGGATGACCGACATGCAAACCGGAACCACTGGGATAAGGAAACATATCCAAAATATAGTATTTCGGTTTGCTTTTGTCGATTTCGTCAGGCGTGCGGAACGTTTTGTTTTCGTCCCAGAAACGCTGCCATTTTTGTTCAATATCTTTGTATGGGTAGCCCATTTGCATGCTCCATGCTTGTCGTTTTTATGTTCGTTTCAAGGCCCTTGTTCGCAGCCTTCAAAACGCCCCGTGTATTGTGATTAGAAATTAGTAAATTGAAGAATCGGAGAGAAAAATTTCTATAGAGAGCAGGATAGCAAAGGGTTGAGAAGAGCGGTTCTCAATGCGGAAACCTGAGACGGGAATGGATGAAAAACGGACGGTTTATGTTTTGAATACATTTTTTAGCAGGTAAAAATATCTTGTCTACTATTTTCGACGGATGCGAAATAAAAAGAAATCATGCTCGAAATGCAAGGTGTTTTTAGGGCATGAAATGGGAGCTAACCCTGGCAGGGGTTTTAGGCCGGCCCTCAATCAAGTTGATGCTTCAATCTAAAGCCAAAGCGGCGGAAGCGCGAAAAAGCAAATCCGTAGATTGCAAAATTTTGCCGCGCAAACGATGCGGATAGTTCGGACGGCCATCCAGAAAGTCCGAGACAATCTTGGCGGCTTCCGGTGAATTGTGCCCGCCGAACGTCGCGTCCAGCCAGCGTTTGGGAAAAAAGATGTCGCCGGTTTGCTGAATTTCTTCCAGCAGTTCCAGGCTTTTTTTGAGATATTTCACTGAAGCAGATACACGAAGCGGGTGGTGTAAATAATTCAACGCCGTTAAAACCCACGGCTCGTGACTGCGATTTTCAGCTTTTTGCAGGCTGTCAAAAAAATCGTTGCGCACGCTTTGATCGGCTGACAACGCAGGCATAATGAATTGTATGCGTTCACGACGATCCGGGTTTTCGATGCGCGCCAGTTGCTCGCGTAAAATATCTTCGCCGCCCGTTTCGCTGCGCACGGCCAATTCCAGACTCAGCGTCGTCATGTCGTTTTCCTGTATAACCAGACCGGGAACCGTCAACTCCTTGCGCCACAATCGCCGCAATTTATCGACGGCGGTGTTGCTCATCGCAACGCTGCGAAAAGCCCTGAAATACGCTGTTTGCAGTTTGGGCGAAACCGGCGTTTCGATAAGTCGCCACAGCGTCTCTTCCAAGTTCAGCGCTATTGACTCTCGATCTGAGCCATTTAGAAATTTCCAAAAGGCGGTTTGGATATAGTTGAGAATACGCTGCGCAACCAGCGGATCGCTTTCGACGGCAAGTGAGTTGGAAGCGGCGGCTAAAAATGTTTTGGCCGGAACGGCGCCGTTCAACATTTCGTCCCACAAAGTCACCCAGGCAACGCCGCGCAACAGCGGATCGCCGGAAATTTGGGCGTTGGTGATCAAGTATTTTCTGCTTTTCTCATCCAGAATAAAATTGCCGTAAGCCGCGCCGTCGCCGTTGGCAAGTATCGCTTCAGGCGCTGGGAGGGGCCGGTCGAATTTATGAGAAAGCGTTTCGGCGGCAAACGTCAGCGGGAAAAAATCTGCGCTTTCATCTTCGCCGTTTAAGAGCGCAACGTTCAATTTTTGCGGCCAAATACGCGTTCCGTCCAATTCATCTTTTTGCGAAAAAAGAATTTCCGATAAGTCGCCGTCTGCATTAAATTTGGGCGCCGTTTCGATGATTGGCCGTCCCGGCTCGCCGACCCAGACTTGACTCCACGCCTTCAAATCTTCATCTGATCTTGCGTCTAAAATCTCCACCAGATCAAGCCACGTCGCATTGCCAAAACTGTAGCGTTTTAAATATTCGCGAATTCCGTCACGAAACTCGGTTTCTCCAATCATGCGCTCCAATTGCTGCATCACGACCGGCGCTTTCTGGTAAATAATCGCGCCGTAAAGCGAGCCTGCATTCTTTAGATTTTCCAAGGGCTGGCGGATGGGATTTGCGCCTTCGGTGCGATCCACGTTGTAGGCGCGCGGGTGGTGCGCCAGGAAAAACCGCAATTCGTGATTAATTTCAGGAAAGCTCGGATTGACGATTTTGGCAGCCATAAAATTGGCGAACACTTCCTTCATCCAAACGTCGTTGAACCAGTCCATCGTCACCAGATCGCCGAACCACATGTGCGCGGTTTCATGCGCAATCAGGCTGGCGCGCCCAAGCAGTTGATTCGGCGTAGCGGATTTTTCTAAAAACAGGCTGGAAGCGCGATATACAATAGCGCCGGGGTGCTCCATGCCGCCGTACTGAAACGACGGAATCAACGCGAAGTCAAATTTCTCAAACGGATACGGGACGCCGGTGTAATCTTCCAGCCAAGCAAGCGCCGCCGCGTGCAAATCAAAAATCGCTTCTGTATTTTTGGCGACTTTTTCTGAGTCCGTCTCACGATGATAAAAACGCATCTTTCGTCCGTCGCGCTCGCCTTCTACAATTTTGAACGCTCCGGCGGCGAATGAAAAAAGATAGGTACTGATGGATTTCGTCGGCGCAAATGTGCAAATTGTCTGCCCATTTTCCGTTGTAGCGTTTTCCAGTCCGCCGTTCGCGACAGCCTGCCAGGACTCTGGAATTTCGAGCGTCAAACTATAGCTCGCTTTCAAATTTGGCTGATCAAAACAGGGAAAAGCAAACGAAGCTCGGTCGGGCACGAAAAGCGTGTAGAGAAATTCCTTGTTGCGATTCAATGAAGATTCTCCGGCAATGAAATCGATCTCAATTTCGTTGCCGCCGGTTTTCAGCGATGAAGCGAGAATAATAATGTGTCCGTTTTCAATCTCGAACTCAACCGGCTCACTAGCGCTGCGAACGGAGAGCGTTTTGTCGGGGCTTTCATTAAAATCGATGACAAGGCCTTCGCTGACGTCACTCAACTCGAACGCGAGCTTAACATGTCCGGTAATGCTTTGTTCAATAGCTTCGGGAATGGAGAATTTGATCTCGTAGCTCAAATTGGAAATCGTCTCGGCACGATGTTCCGCGAGCGCTAGTGCAACGCCTTTTTCAACGTTCATTTTACTCGACTCCGAACATCCGAAAATAAGTATCAATGCCAACCAAACCCAAAAGTCTGTTTTTGTCAAAAGTTTCACTGTAAAAGTCATATTTCTCATTTCTTTTGTATCAAGAAGTCGGATTGTTTGCAGCAACGTCGAAGCAGCCTGAAGGCTGAACTACGAACGACCGAGCAGTCTTCTACTCCGAGCGTCAAACAAGTACTGTGGTTTGTAGTTCAAGCTTCAGCTTGTTTGCATCAGCGCATTTTACAGGCGTAATATTATTGTTTATTTCAAACAGCGTTTTTAATTGCATCGACCGTGGCCGGGTTTTCCAGACTGGTCAAATCCCCCAAATCATGGTTAAGATAGGCGGCGCGAATAATGCGGTGCATCACTTTGGCGTTGCGCGTTTTTGGCAGCGCTTTTGTAAACCTGATTTCTTTTGGTTTCAAAGGTTTGCCGAGTTCAGCGATGAGTTCGGCCACAAGTTCTGTTCTCAGCGCGTCACCAGCTTCTTCGTTGGTTTTCAAAACGCAAAACGCGACGACTTCATTGTCCTTGATCGGATGAGGAACGCCAATCGCCGCCGATTCCGCTACGGCGGGATGCGCATTTAAAATCGATTCCACTTCTGCTGGGCCCAAGCGCTTTCCAGCCACTTTGATCGTGTCGTCGCTGCGACCGAGAATGTACCACAAACCGTCTTCATCGATGGCGGCGAAATCGCCATGCACCCAGACGTTTTCGAAGCGGCTCCAGTACGTGTCAAGATAGCGCTGCTCATCGCGCCAAAAACCGCGCGTCATGCCGATCCAGGGCTTGCGGATAATGAGCTCGCCGACTTCTTCGCGCACAGGTTCGCTGGTTTCGTTGACCACATCTATGTCCATGCCGACCACGGCTCCGGCGAAAGAGCACGGCTTGAGCGGTGTAAAAAAGTCGCCCGAAACAATGCCGCCGCTGATTTCCGTGCCGCCGGAATAATTGATAATCGGCTTTTCCTTCTTTAAAACCGTGTTAAACAGCCAAAGCCATGACTCCGGATCCCACGGGCTGCCGGTTGAGCCAACCATCCGTAAAACCGAAACGTCGTGTTTTTCCACTGGCTCCGCACCGTGAGTTTTTAAAGCGCGAATCAGCGTCGGCGAAACGCCAAGATGTGTGATTTGGTGATCGTTGACCTGTCGCCAGAGTCGATCAACGTCCGGGAAGTCCGGTGCGCCGTCGTAAAAAAACATGGAGCCGCCGATAATGAGCGTGCCGAACACCAGCCACGGCCCCATCATCCAGCCCATGTCCGTCATCCAGTACATCGTATTTTCCGGCTTGAAATCCATGGCGTGAAACATGTCCTGCGCCGCTTTTATCGGAAAGCCGCAGTGGGTGTGAACCGCGCCTTTCGGCCTGCCGGTGGTGCCGCTGGTGTAAATCAGCATCAGTGGGGCTTCCGCGTCCGTGACTTCCGTTTCCGCTGCGTCCGGTTGATCCGGCACGACGTCATGCCACCAATGATCGCGATTCTTTTTCATTGGAATGTCCGTCAGGTTCGCACGATTGACGACGATGACGTTTTTGACGGAATCGACCTGTTTCAACGCTTCGTCAGCAACAGGTTTCATTGCGACCGGCTTACCGCGACGGAAAAAACCGTCGGCGGTAACGAGCGCTTTTGCCTCGCCGTCCAAAAGCCTGCTTGCGACGGCGCTTGGGCCGTAGCCGCTGAATAATGGTAAAATAATTCCGCCGATTTTGATAACCGCCAGAAATGCAATCGCCAATTCGGGAATCATCGGCATGAACAGGCCGACGGCGTCACCTTTCCCGAGTCCCATTTGTCGCAGAGCATTTGCACAGCGGCAGACTTCGTGATGCAGCTCACGATAAGTCAAAACGCGCGTTTGGCCTTCTTCGCCTTCCCAGCGAAATGCAATTTTGTCGGGCTGTTTATCGAGCCATTTGTCCAGGCAATTATGCACGATGTTCATTTTGCCGTCAACGCACCAACGCGGGAATTGAATCCCGCGACTCAAATCCACAATTTGCGAATAGGGTTGATAAAACTCGACGCCGAGCTGCTTCAGCGCCGCATCCCAAAACCAAGCGAAATCTTCGGCGGATTTTTTCTTCAGCGCATCATAACTCTCGATCTGATGCGCGTCCATCAACGATTGCAAATTGCTGCACGCCGTCCACTTCGGATTTGGCCGCCAGACGATTTCCTGGCCGAATGGAAATTTATTTTGATTCATCGAATCGCGAAAGTTGAGTCCTTAAAACAGAAAAATGAATTTATAGAGCTTAGCCGAAAGCGTTTCAGCTCATTAGTAACGATACCCCAGCAAATTCCAATAATGAAGCTGCCAGATAAATGCGATGAGCGTAAAGCTCAGGATGGTATAGTACACTCGCCCCAAAACCCTTCCTTTTCCAAACATCCAAATAAAGACCGTGTAAATGAGTACGCCGATGCTCAGCGCCGCCGCCAAAATCGGAAACACGAGCAGGATTTTCAGGCTCATGGGTATGCCGTAAACAATGTCGTTCGGATTGCTTAAAACAACAGCCATCCCAAAGATAAAAATCAGCAGTAAGGCGCTTGCCGCCCAGGCCAAAAATCGCGCAAGGGCGGGGATGCTGGTCTGAGGATCGAGCTCCGCACCTTGTCGTCGCCGAACCAAAGCGGCGGTTGCCCAGAAAATGACTGTGAGCGAAAACAAAATGATCGCAAAGACGGCGAGGCCGTTGTGGAAGCCCGGAGCATCGAGTCCGCTGACTTTTTCGAAAGCGATGATGGAAATTTCGCCCAAAAACAGGTGGGTGATTTCGCCGTTTTCATTTTCTCGAAAGGCGATTTTTCGTACGCCGCCGCGTTCATGAAAAACGAGCGGTTTAGTTTGCACCCAGTACGTTTTTTCCGATCCGCTCATCACCAGTTCGCCGTCTTCGGAAACCGCCAAGTCAACCGTGCCGAAAAGCGCCGCAAGTTTGGTCAAACGTTTATGCGGGAACCGGTTGCCGCGATATGTCCCTGCGAATTTTTGCAGCTCTTTCGCCGCGTTTTCATCCGGCGACAGTTCTGGCGTTTCTTCCGGCGGAAAGTAGCGGTCGATGAAAGCGCGATAAACGTCCTGCGTCGCGCCGCCCCCGCCGTCACTGTTGTAGGATAAAAACAGACCGACGTTGTACTCGGGCAGAAAGCCGAGAACCGAATGAAACCAGAAAGTGTCGCCGCCGTGCCCTATAATCCAATGGCCGTTTCGGCTCACGTCCATAAAGCCGTGCGTCATGGAATTCAGTTCGGGCGCATGGCGAAAAAGCGGGCTGTGCATTTGCTTTGAGGTCGCCGAATCAAGGATCGTTGTCTCGCCCAAACGCCCGTTCTGCAGGTTGGCGATCATAAACGTCGCCATGTCTTTCGCCGTGGCGCTGGCTGCGCCTACCGGCGCCAAAGGCACGAATTCAAAACCTTCCTCATGAAATTCTCCGCCGCCCCAAGTGTAGCCCTTGGAAAGTCCGTCGGCGAGGGCTTCAGGTACAGGTTGTCGAAAGGTCGTCCGCGTCAGACCGAGCGGTTCCAGAATGTTTTTCTCGACATAATCGTCCCACGCCATGCCGGAAATTTGCTCGACAATGTAAGCGGCCATGCCCGTGCCGTGATTCGAGTAGGAGCCGACGTCTCCCGCCGGACGAACGCGCGCCGGAAGCTCGCGCTTCAAAATTTCTCCCAAAGGCGCCAGGCTGCTTTCGTCTTTGGCAAAAAGTCCAAGAACATAATCTTCAAAGCCCGGCGTGTGGGTCATGAGATTTTTCATAGTGATCGGCTTGTCGAATGCGGCGGGAATCTGAAAATCGGCGAGGTAGTCGTTGACGTCCGCGTCCAGATCGAGTTTGCCTTGTTCCACAAGTTGCATCACGGAAATCCAGACGAATAACTTGGAGATCGAGCCGATGCGAAAAAGCGTTTCTTCCGGGGAGACCGGCATTTTGTTTTCAAGATCGGCGTAACCGTAGCCTTTCATGAAAAAAATCTCACCGTCTTTGACGACGGAAACCGTCGCTCCGGCAATGCGATGAACATCCAGATGCGTTTCGAGCATCCCGTCAAAAAATGCCTCAAGTTCAACCGAATCGGAAAGGCCAAGCGTCGTTTCTTGCGCGATAGAGTTTTGCGTTAAGAGCGAAAATGCAATAACCCGGCAAAAACTTTTTAGACGACGCATCCCAATTCTCCTCGGTTCGTTCGGCGTTTTATGCACCATGTGAGCAAAACCTGAAAAATGCTCACACTTTCTCTGATGCACAGTTTTGACGACGAGGAAAACTTAACGTCAAGATCATTTCATGACAAGCGGAATGAATCCGTTGTTGCTCGTGCAGCACTAGTCATATTTGTTGTTGGGGCGGGGCGTTCATGAAACGGCAGGCGCCGAAGTCAGCGCCTGTTTGAGTTGCGATTGCGGGTATTAAAGCCTGAACAGGTAAGAATACTTGAGAAAAATTTGGCGGGAGTCATTCAAAAAAGAATCAGCTTCAGCAAGAATTTGGCGCTCGTCTTCTTGGGCGATAAGAGCAATGTCGCGGTAATTGCTGTTGGCGCCGATGTAAAAAGCCGTCCACGGATTCACGAGGTAGGTAAACAGAAAATCGCCGTTGATTCGTTTTCTCGTATTCAGGAAAGTCTGCTCGGCGTTGGTCAAATTGGCGTTATATTCGACGATGAATCGCAATGACAGCTTGCGGTTAAATTGCCAATTGATTCGGGAGCGCAGGATGTGATTGGTGAAGACTTTTTCTCCGGTTTCCTTGTCCTCGAGATGGGACAGAATATAGGCGTTTTCAAAGCGGAAGGTTGTGTTTGGCCGCAGAGTCAGGTTGATGCGTGCGCTGGTGCGTTCCGCCGTTTTCGGCGCTTGACCGCCTGAAGGAACGAAATTAATTCCGTCGCCCCGGCTCGCGCTGCCGTTCAGACTCATTTGTTTGAAGACGCTGGTATTGAAGAAAAATCCTTTTGAATCGGTCGTAAAATCGGTGTTGGCCGGAAGCTGCGAAAAGTCCTGTGGTCGTAAAAGCTCGCGGCTGTCATTGAAAAAGAAGACCACGTTCGTTTGACCGGAAAATGAAAATCCCAGATCGAGACCGTGACTTCTGTCGAGCCGATTCCCTGCGTAATCCCAAGTCCCGCTGTTGAAGACAGTCGGCCCCCAGGAAATGAGAAGTTTGCCTTCAGGCCGGAAGCGGTAACTGATATTTTGATGCGTCGTCCGAATGTCCGGGCGCCGTATAAAACCGGGCTGTGTGCGAAAATCCGGGTCGACGTCAGTATAATGCAGATGATAATTAAATTTCCGCCCGTTGCGGTCGAGCACGGCGTCCAGCGCTTTGCCGCGCAGGCTTGTTTCCTCTGATCTCGTTGAACTCATCACGCCCTGAAATGTAAAAACCCAATTTTTGTTGAATTTAAGCCGGCCGTCCACGCCGCCGACCCGATTGTGTTGGTCGGCGAATTCGCGATCTGTAAAAATCATGCCGAGCGTTGATTGGTTGAGAATATCCCGGCTCACGCGCAAGATTCCAAACCCCGCGCGTTTCCCGTGTCCGGTTTGTCCTTCCGCGATTTGGCGGCCGGGAGCCTGGTCGTCCATCAATAGACCGCCGACGGCGTAGGCGCCGATTTTCCCGCTCAATCTGGCGCCAAATTGCGGGTTTGAGATTCTGCGTGTAAAAACAAGATTAATTGGCGTGCGGAACAGGTTGGCGTTTTCCAAAAAGAAGGGCCGCTTTTCCGGGAAAAACACTTCGAATCGCCGGTTCACGGTCACTTGCGGTGCGTCCGACTCAACCTGGCTGAAATCAGGGTTCGCCGTGACGTCCAGAACCAGATTGTCCTTTATGCCGAACTTGGCGTCAACTCCGGCGTCTGCGTTGGCTTGATCCGTGACAAATTTTGCCGTTGGTTGATCCAGCAATCGAAACGAGCGAAAAGTGCTGTAGGGAATAAATTGCATGTTGCGACTTGGCGAGAGATTTCGCAGACCGCGCAGCGTTGCCGCCTGATTCAAACGGCCTTCAACTTTGACCGACACGTGCGGCCAGGAAGATTGCTCAAATGAGCCGCGACGAATCTCGCGAATAAAAATCAATCCCCACTCCTGCTCCGCTTCGGAAGAAAACCTGAGACTGGCGAAAGGAATGGCCATCCAAACGACGTAGCCCTGGTCGGTGACGCGGCCTTTTGAATGCCACAGCGTATCAAACGAATCATCAAAATCCCGGCCTTCGGTCCACAGCGCGTCCCACTGTACGCCGAGGGGGTTAGCTGCGAATGCATAGGCGCGTCTTTGGTCGCGGAAGGTGTCGATCATGATTTCGACAATATCGTCGCTGAAGATGTTTTCCCGCCGATTCATGCGCGCGCGAATTTTCTCCGGCTCTTTGTCGAAAGCGAGAAAGACCGCGTAAAGATTTCTGTCGTCGTAGCTGAGATAAACTTCCGTCTGCTGCTCGGAAGGTTCGCCGTCGCTGGGTCTGCGCTGGAAAAAGCCGCTGACGCGCATCATTTGGCGTTCAATTTCACCGTCCGGTCGCATCGAGAGAAAATTCTCAATCTTCGGCGCTGCTGAAAGTTGCGGGATATCGACTTTGTTGATCGTGTCGTTTAATTCTGGATGCGAGAAAGATACATTTGGAACAGACAAAAGCAAAACAAGCCCCCACATTATTTTAAAGCTGCGCATAGCGTTTCCTGTAATTCAGTATTCAAAAAGGTGGTCTTTTGTCACGACGGTCTCCGTCGTGACGCCTGCGTGGATGCTCTGCGTCCAGTTCGCTTTTTGGATTCACGGGACGCAGAGCGTCCAGGTATGCGTGACTACGGAGACCGTAGCCACGAGACGCGGCAGACTAAAAGGCCGGGCTCAATTAACACCCGGTTCGCCCAAGTACCGCACTAACGTCTTTTCCAGATTCTCAGCGCGCAATTCTCCGTCTTTGGCAACGATAGTTCCGTCGGGGGAGATGAGCAGGATTGTAGGCGTCTGCGTGATGTTCATAGAACGAAGCATCTCGTGGCGCGGGCCAATGTGCGCGTTGAGCCAAGGCATCGGCCATCGCTTTTCGCGGAAGCGCTGCACAAGCTCGGCGCTGCGGTCGAGGGAAAGGCTGAGAATTTCGAAGTTCTCGCTTTTGAACTTCTTGTAGATTTCGTGCATGTTTGGCATTTCGGCAATGCAAGGCCCGCAGCCGGTCGTCCAGAAATCCAAAATGACGTATTTGTTCGCGAAGGAAGTTTTGTTCACGGTCGATTCATTTTCAAGCAGCGGCGCTTCGAAATCGGGAATTTCGAGATGCTTGAACAGGCGTTCGTTGTTGCGTATGAGTTGAAAAATCCCGCGCTTCTCTTCGCCGACAAAAAATCCGCCCAAAATCACGCCGTTTTGAATGTCGCCGCGATAGCGGGTTAGCTCGCCGGAAGAATTTGTCCGCCGCAATTCGATCTGCGAGCCGTCGAAAGACATTTCTTCGACCACGAGGTCAAAAGCGTTGTAGCCGGGCAGATCGAATTTAACCTGAAGGCGATTGTCTTTTTCAAAAAAGTAGAAACTTGCCGGGGAAGATTCGCCGGAGAGAAATGTCATGCCGCCAGCCCATTTGCCCAGGTACTGATCGTTAGACGAGGATTTTGCGGCGAGGAGTGAAGGAATCAAGGCCAGTAGAAAAAATATGTTCATCAAGAAATACTTCTTTTTCATTTCGAGCCCTCGCTTTGGTTAGTTCAAATGTTTTGCTAAAGTCTTCTCCAGATTCTCACCAAGCAGTTGGTCGTTGCCAGCAAGCACTTTACCTTCCGGGGAGATCAGGTAGAGTGTCGGCGATCCCTTGAAGTCGAATTCTTTAAGCACCGGGCTGTCCCAGCTCTTTTCTAAATGGCTGTTGAGCCAGGGCATCGGCCAGTTTTCTTTGCGAAAGGCGCGTACGTCTTCCAGTTTTTGATCGATAGATACGCTCAAAATGGTGAAATTCTTTTTGCCGTATTTTTCATAAGCTTCGTGCAGATTCGGCATCTCCGCTCGGCAAATCTTGCAGGCGGTGAACCAAAAATCGATCAGAACATACTTCCCGGCAAGATCAGTATTTTGGACGGACTGATCGCTGTCGATTAAGCTGAAATTGAAGTCGGGGATGGGAACGCGTTTGAAAACCTTGCCCGAGTTGCGCACAAACTGAAAAGATCCGATTTTCTCGCCATTTTGCACGTAGTCGCCGCTCAGTTCGCTCTCTTCAAATCGGGCTTTCAGTTCAATTTGGACGCCGTCGGGCGTCGAACGGCTGAAGATGTTTTTAGCGGGATCAAAGCTCAGGGGAATGTCGAACTGGTTCTTTTTAGGGTAATCGATGGAAGCCTTTTGCGCTGACCCTTCTTGCCAAACGTGCAGCTTCACGGCTTCCCAGTGCCCGGGACAGGACTCGCCGTGACGATAGACCGCGCCGCCGAACCACTCGCCGTTCAGCGTCTCCGTCGGCTCTTCTTCGACAGCCGGGCAGAGCAGGGGTTCATTGGCGTAGTAATTTGCACTGACAAAGGAGAGCCCCAAAGTCAGAGCATAGAAAAATGTGGAGAGAAGCGCCAATTTGCGAGCGTTCATATTCACCTCCGGTTTTGAATTTTCGTCTGTTTGCCGGGAGAATGAACGACCCTATGGGGGAAATCACGAACGGAATGTCATAAAGTGAGGCGAGGGTGAAATGAATTGAGGAAATTGCGTCATGGTTTGCAACCAGCAAATTCTATTGGTTGCCGACAGAAAAATGGTTGTCAGAAAAATGTGGTCAACATTTTAAAACGCTGAACCTAACTTGGCTTGCAAGGCCGCCCGACGACTGCGGCTCAGTTTCAGGCGAACGCCGTTGTGAAGCACGACGATATAGTCGCCGTGAAAATGAGGCACGAGTTTTTGGATGTACTCAAGATTGACAATGGATGAGCGGTGAATACGAAAAAAACGATTGTCGTCGAGTCTCTGCTCCAGCACGCCCATCCGCTCGCGAAGCAAGTAGCTGCGCTTCGCCAAATGCAGACGAACGTAAACGCCTTCACCTTCGATATAGACGACGTCTTTTGTTTGCAGCACCAGCGACTCGCCGCGCTCCTTGACGACAAGGCGCTCTAAAGGCTGGATCGCAGGAGTTGGGGCGTCAAATTGCTCTTGATGCGCTTGCATGAGTTCGGCTAGCTTGCGATTGTACGCGCCCCGTCGTTTTTCTCGTATCTGCTGTTTTGCGTGCTCCAACGCCTGAAAGAACCGTTCGTCATCGTAGGGCTTCAAAAGATAATCCAGCGCGTGGACTTCAAAAGCTTTCAGAGCGTATTGATCGTAAGCGGTGACAAAGACAATCAACGGCAGGTTTTCCTGGGGGAGTTCCTGAACGACGGTGAAGCCGTCTTTTTCCGGCATTTGAACGTCCAGGAAAAGCAAATCGGCCGGGGATTGAGTAAGCTGCTCGACCGCTTCAAATCCGTCTCGGCACTCGCGCACCAAGTCAATATCGTCATCTTGCGCCAAAAGGTCTCGGATTCGACTCCTGGCAAGCGGCTCGTCGTCGACAATGACGGTTTTAATTTTGGGGTTCACCGGGATTGCGATTAAGTTTTACGATAAGGTAAAGATATCCTCACTTTTAAGCCTGTCTCGCCGGCATTTTCTAAACTAAAGCTGTGATCCTCGCCATAGAGCTGCCGAAGCCTCGATTGCGTGTTTTTGAGACCTACGCCGCGCTGAAACGTTTCCGCATCGAAATCGACGCCCGGCCCGTCGTCTTCCACGACGAGATGGAGCCGCTCGTTTTCATGATGAGCGCTAATATTTATCACGCCGCCGGATCGTTGTTTCTGCACGCCGTGCTTAATGGCGTTTTCAACAAGCGGCTGCAAAATCATGTTGGGAACAAGCGCTCTGTGCGTCTCTGTCGCGATATTGTAGTTGACCTGCAAACGATCTTCAAAACGAATTTGTTCGATCTCCAAATAATGTTTCAACAAGGCAAGTTCGCTTTCGAGCGTAATCTCATGCTGCTCCTGGCTGTCCAGGGTCAGACGAAGCAATTCGCTCAACCGGGCAATCATGCGGCGGCTGGCGGCAGGGTCTTTTTCAACCAGAGCGGAAACGGCGTTGAGGGTGTTGAAGAGAAAATGCGGTTGTAATTGTGACTTGAGCGCCTCGAGCTTGGCTTGCACCAACCGCTTCTCAGTTTGGCTCAGTCGCGCGTCGCGTTCCTGAAATTGACGGTAAAAATCAAATGCGTACCCCATGCCCAAGACAGAACAAAAAATCAGAAACTTGAGCGGCATTTGCGGGATGATGTGGTTGGTGATGCTGTGAGATATGGTCTTGGCGTGAGTCGGGCTCGTATCAATCGTGACGTTGACGACTTCTTGCGGAATGGCCTGGACAAAACTAATCAGCAAGCCAAAAGCGATTGTCAGCGGAACGCGGCTTTTCCAAAGATTTTTCTCCAGTGGAAAGCGTCCGCCGAACAAAAGGATCAACGGGCTTAACGCCGCCCACGTGCCGTAATTCGGCAGTTCAAAAAGCTGAATGACGTCCAAAATGGTTCTGCAGGTTTCCGTATGCACCAGTTGGCTGCTGACGGCCAGCAGCATGATCAGCACCCAAAACCCTGTGATGAACAGCAGCTTGAAATTCTTGCCGACTATTCTTTTGTTGAAGGAATCGAAGTTTTGGGCGTCATGCTTCGTCATGTTTTCTCCGGCAAGAAGGCGCCTGCGCTCCCGAACATTCTCATTCTGCTATTTCTTGCCTAATTTTTTCCGCATCTCAGCCTTGATCTCCTCCGGCATGCCCCAAGAGTATTTATCCCAAATCTCCTGATAAACTTCTTGCCCTGCTTTTTCTTTGCTTTGAGCGATGCTCAATTCCCGCCCTTTGCTTCTCAAAAGTCGCGCGATTTCCGAAACATTATGATAGGACGGCCAGGCTTTTGTCGCTTTTTCAAAATGGTCTAACGCAGCGGAAAAATCATCTTTGATTAAGGCTTCGAAACCTAACACTTCCTGCTTTTTCGCAACGTCATATTTTGAACCTGCGGTATATCGAAAGCTCTGATCCACTTGGGCGGATAGATTCGCGGCAACCCGTTCACTCTCTTTAGCCAATTCGTCACTCTGCGTTTCGGGAACTTTAACCGGGGTGATCGGAGAACGATTGCGAGTGTTTTTTCTTCTGTCGTTCGCCGCGGCGGTGCGGAGCTTGTTGTTTTGTTCTTCAATCGTGTCTTTTAGTTCCTCGTTCGATGCAGCGAGGGACTGATTAAGGCTTGCAAGCTTCGCCGCATTGTCCTGCATTTCGACAATAACTTGTCGCAGCGAATCTTCCCGGACGGCAAGCTCTTGCAAGCCGCTGCTATTCTTGCCCTTAACCTTGACTCCGAAAATTTCCGCTTCAATCTCGCCTTCCAACAACGCCCCGATTTGACCGTGAAACATGAATACGCCAAAAACGAAAATAATTGGCCAAATCAACGTTCTAATAAATTGCAGAATCAACTCGGCTTTTGTCATGGCAAAACTCCAAGGTTCTATTTTTCTTGCGTAAGAGACGCGCCCTGCGCCGTTTCCTGTTTCTCGCTTAAACGAAAATATGGCCCGGCGTATCGAATGGCAAGTCCTTCCCGGCGAGAGGCGGCCTGTATGCTTCTTCTTGAAGCGGCAAGCAAACGACGCTATTTTTAAAGTGCAAGTTTTGCAGTTCAAGAAAGCGTTTCGTCCGACAAAAAGATGCAGCCGTTCTATAATGAAGACCTCGCCTACGTCCATCATATCGGCTTTGGTGATTTTTCACGCAAAGCCGGAAGCGCGCTATTGAAAATTTTCCAATCTTCCCAAATTTCTTCCGGACTGGTGATAGACTTGGGCTGCGGCAGCGGAATCTGGTCCAAAAAACTCACGGATTCAGGTTACCGTACTATGGGAATCGACTTTTCAAAAAGCATGATTGAATTAGCTCGCAAAACGGCGCCGAAAGCTCAATTTCAAACGTCGTCGATTCATGAAGCGGAACTTCAAAAGTGCAGCGCCGTTACCGCCTTGGGCGAAGGATTCAATTATATCGTCGGCGACGTATCGCCTTTATCGAAATTGGAAAAAATTCTTGAAAAAATAGCTGAGCATTTGATTCACGGCGGCGTTTTGGCCTTTGACGTCATCGTTCAAGACGAACAAGACAGCTTACAGCAGCGATCGTGGCGGAAAGGCGATGATTGGGCAGTGCTCGTTGAAACGACCGAGCAAAAAACGCAAAATGAATTGACGCGAGAGATTACCATTTTTCGAGAAATCAATGGTTGCTACCGGCGGTCGTTTGAAAAACACCGCATACATGTTTTCGATTCAGCTAAAATTGTGCGACTTCTGGAAAAAAACAATTTTGACGTGACTGTTTCGCGCAATTACGGCGAATTCGAACTAGCGCCGAGACGCCTTGCGTTTATTGCGACGAAACAAGGGGCTGAAAAGTGATGAAACGAACACTCCAATCTTTCATATTTTTCCTGGTTCTCGTCGCACAGGCGGCCAACGCACGCCAGCCGGCCGAAACGCTGCGCTTCGATTTTACCTCCGCCCAATTTCGCGTCAACGACTCCCTGAATCTGGCTGAATTCTATTTCAGCGTACCGCGTCGCTCGCTCGAATTTGTCAAAGTTGACTCTGGATTTCATGCGGAATTTGAACTCGAAATCAACATTTTTCAAAATGACGTCTTGCTGCACAAGGATCGCTGGGGTTCCGCTACCCACGTCGATTCGCTTGCAGAGATCACCCCCGCTCAAATGTTGTTCAGCCAGCGGCGCTTGCAAATGAAAACCGGCATTTATCGCGTTGAAGCCGCACTGCGAGACGGGAATTCCAGCCTGAGTGGAACGCAAACGCTCAGCCTCGCAATAAAGTCTTTTAAAGCGGACGGTTTGGCGGCCAGTGATTTACAAATCGCCTCACGCATTCAGCGCGCCAAAAGCGACGCCGGCGGAATGTTTTACAAAAACGGCTATGAAATTATCCCAAATCCTTCCGAAACCTACGGCGCCGGGCTGCCTGCGCTCATGTTTTATCTCGAGGTGTATAATCTGACTTTTCCGGCGGATTCAGCCTATTCCGTCGCTTGGCGCGTGGTTGACCGCAACGGCGAAATCGTGAAAAATTTTCCGCCGAAACACAAGTCAATCGCCGGACGTTCTCTGGTCGAAGTCGGCGGCTTCAACGTGCTGGCCCTTAGGAGCGGGACGTATAATTTGGTGGTAACAATCGCGGATTTACAGAGCGGCGAAGTTGTCGAACAAGAAAAGACTTTCTACGTCTTGCGGGAAATTGACAGGAGGCGCTTCGATACGCCCAAACAAGTGATCTCTGCTGAGGATTTGGCGGCTTTTCATTATCGTGATAAATCGCCCAAAGAAGTGGACGAGGAATTCGCCGCCGTAAAATGGATCGCAAAACGTGAGGACGAGCGTATTTTCAAACAGCTCGATTTTGAGAATAAAACGACGTTTCTCGCTCGTTTTTGGCGCAGTCAAGACCCTGACAGCACGACGCTGCAAAACGAATTTCGTGACGATTATCTCGCGCGCGTTGAATACGCCAATGAAAACTTTGGCGGCCTTAAGCCGGGCTGGGCAACGGATCGCGGCCGCATCTTGCTCATCTACAACCGTCCTGACGAAATTGAGCGTCACCCGAGCAATAATAGCCTGCGCGCTTATCAAATTTGGCGATATTATGATTTACAAGGCGGGACGGAATTCATCTTCGTCGACCTTCGCGGTTGGGGAGAAATGGAATTGGTCCATGCGACCGCCCGCAATGAAATTAACGATCCGGATTGGGAGCGCTGGCTGAGGCCGACGGGACAATAGCGTCGCTAAATGATCATTTCCTTGTCGGGATGCGTAACGGTCAACGCCTCGTCCGATTTCAGCGTTTCCGCTAATCCGACGGTCTGCGGCAGCTCGTACTTGAAGTAGAATTTCATCGTGTGAATTTTGCTTTCGTAAAATGCGCGCTGAGCATTTTGGACTGAACGTGCGGAAAGCGCGTTTTGTGCAACCGTCGCCTGCTTCAGCCACTGCCACGCAACGACCGTAATCCCTGCCAATTCCATAAAAACTGTGGCGTCGGCGAGAAAATTTTCAACGTCGCCCTTCTTAGCGAATCCGACAAGGCGCCGAAGCACATCCTGAAAACGGTCGCACGCTTTTTTGAAATTGTCCGCGTATGGTGCGAGATTTTCAAACGCCTTTGCCGCCGCCATCGTTTTGTAAAACTCCGCGAAAAGAAGTTTCACCGCCTTGCCGTTGGCGATGGTCGCTTTCCTGCCGAGCAAATCCAGCGACTGGATGCCGGTCGTGCCCTCGTAAATCGCCATGATGCGCATATCGCGAAAATACTGCTCCGCCGGATAATCGACGGTGTAGCCATAGCCGCCAAAAACCTGCACGGCATGACTCACTGAACGAATCCCCGCTTCCGACGGGTAGGTTTTGATGATCGGCGTGAGCAATTCCAGCAGCAAATGATAATTTTCTCGCTCTTCGCCTTCGGTGACGCGGCACAAATCCGACAATCGCGTACACTCAAAAGCGAGACTGATTGAACCTTCGGCGATGGCTTTTTGTGCAAGCAACATGCGCCGAACGTCCGGGTGATTGATGATCAATGTTTGCCTTTCACCGCCGCCGTTCGCGCCCAGGCGCTTGCCTTGCGGTCGCTCTTTGGCGTATTCCAGCGAGGCGTAATAAGCTGCATGCGCCACTGAAGCCGCCGCCATGCCGACGCTAATGCGCGCATCGTTCATCATTTGAAACATGTAACTCAAGCCATTGTTTGCCTGCCCGACGAGATAGCCGCGGCAATTGTCGTTGTCGCCAAAAACCAGGTGGGTCGTTGCATAGCCGCGCTGCCCCATTTTTTGAAAATCGCCAGCGGTGCGCACGTCGTTGTCTTCCAGGCCGCCGTCCGCCGTCGGGCGGAGTTTCGGGATGACGAAGAGCGAAACGCCTTTAGTGCCGTCGGGCGCATCTTTGATTCTGACCAGGGTCAAATGCACAAAATTTTCGCACGCTTGATGATCTCCGGCGGAGATGAAAATTTTTTGCCCTTTGATGTTGTAAGAACCGTCTTCTCGCGGTTCGGCGAAGGTCTTGATATCCGAAAGTGAACTGCCGGCGTGCGGTTCGGTCAGCGCCATGGTGCCTTGCCATTTTCCGGCGAACATCTTGGGGAGGTAAGCGTCGATGAGCGCCTGATCGCCGAAGGAAGTAATCAAGCGCGAAGCGCCGACGGTAAGACCGATGTAGCCCTGACTGCCGTTGTTGGCCGCCTTGAAAATGTGCATCGCGGCGCTGTAAATCATTTCCGGCGTTTGCATGCCGCCGTGGCGTTCATCCGCCGTCGCCGCCATCCAGCCGCCCTCCGCCGCCTTGGTGACGATGTTTTTGAGCTGCGGGTGGGAGATGACCTTGCCGTTTTCATAATAAACCGGCTTCTCGTCCATCTCCTTGAAGTAGGGAAAAAGCTCCTTGTCGGCGAGTTCCTTGGCTGCGTCAATCATCATGTCCGCACTCTCACGGTCAAAATCCGCAAAGCGGCGATAGGCGAACAAATCTTCCGCGCCATGCACTTCATACAACAAAAAGCGCAAATTCTCCATGCTCACATACTGTTTCGCCATCTCATCTCCGGGGTTGTTTCTGCATTAAAACTCTGATGAATCGGGTGAATTAAGATGTTACACGCGAATGGAAAATTCCAAAATTTCTACTGGAAAACGTCGCTTTTGCGCTATTCAAGCGGAGGCGGGAATGACATTAGAAGGAGTTTCGTCCGCTTTATAGCGTAGCTGGCGCGTAACATCAGTTAAGGAGTGCGAAGCTTGCTTTGCGATTCAATCAATTCAAAAAATGAGAATCAGGAATTCCGTAAAAGTCCTGTTGCTGAAAAGCAAGGCAAGCCTTGCACTCCTTAAATTGCTCATGATAGAAAAAAAACGCCGTGCGCGCAAACGATTGTTCTTCAAACGCTTCTCAACCTTTTGAACTTGGGTTTTTTGCGTGATTTGCTTATCTATCTGATGTTACTCGATTTGTGTCGAAACTCTTTCTCTATAGACCTTATGTTCAGTTAAGCTTTTGATTTTGTTGTACTTGATTATTTTGGGC
>CAXHAT010000107.1:0-26434 GCA_964014485.1 uncultured Deferribacteres bacterium | reverse complement strand
ATGGAGTCTCGTGGGCTCGGAGATGTGTATCCGAGACAGATGTAAGCCGTTGGGTGTGGCGACACTCAGCGGCTTTCTTTTTTTGTATTTGACGAACTTGCCTCCCAGTTCGTTCGAAAAAATTTCATCTTCATCTCTCCCCGCCCCGCATCTCACTTTTCCATTGGAATTATTCGGCAAAAAAAACTCGGTTTTTGTTTTCGAAATCGACAAATGGGGCTTGCTTAAAGCGCCGTTCATCGGCGTTGGATATTCAAGAAAACGCCTGGAGAGCAACAAGAGAATCATGATCGAATCTGTCGTCTTCGACCTTGGGGGGGTAATGGTTGACTGGAACCCGCGTTACGTTTTTCGCAAACTGTTCGATGACCCGCAAGAAATGGAATGGTTTTTAGCCAATGTTTGCAGCGACGCCTGGAATGCGCAACAAGACGCAGGCCGTCCCTTTGCTGAGGGCGTAAAAATCTTGCAGCCCCAATTTCCGAAATACAAAAAGCACATCGCCGAATACGCCGAGCGCTGGGAAGAGATGCTTGGCGACGCAATCCACGGCACGGTAGAAATCTTCCGACGTTTGAAGACGCGGAAAACGCCGATCTACGCACTCTCAAATTGGTCGCACGAAACTTTTCCAATCGCTTGCGAACGCTTTCCTTTTTTGAATGAATTCGACGACAGAATCATCTCCGGCGAGGTGAAAATGATCAAGCCCGATCCTGAAATCTTCCATTTGATGTTTGAGCGATTTAATCTTACGCCTGAAACGACGGTGTACATTGACGATTCAAAAGCAAACATCAAAACCGCGCAAGATTTGGGATTGAAGGCCATCCACTTTCAATCTCCGGCGCAGCTCGAGCAGAGCTTGAAACGCTACGAATTGTTGGATTGATGCTATCCACACGAAATTTTAACCTGTACTTCTCTCGTTAATGTTGTATGAATACGCAATTTGCTAAAATCATCTCAGGCCCTCCCGGCCCCAAAAGTCAAGAGCTTTTAAATAGAAAAAGCGCGGCTGTTTCGAAAGGCGCCTTTCACAACTTCCCCATTTTTATAGAAAACGCCAAAAATGCGCTACTGACCGACATCGACGGAAACAGGTTCATCGATTTTGTCGCTGGCATCGGCGCAATCAATGTCGGTCACAGCAACCCTGAAGTTGTGCAGGCGGCCAAAGAGCAATTAGACGCGTTCACTCACGTCTGTTTTCCTGCGACGATGTACGAAAATTACGTGGCGGTGACGGAAAAACTGAACCAACTGGCGCCCGGCGATTTTGAGAAAAAAACCTTTCTCGTCAACAGCGGCGCGGAAGCCGTTGAAAACGCCGTAAAAATAGCGCGGTACGCAACGCGCAAAAGCGCGGTAATAGCATTTCAACAAAGTTTTCATGGGCGGACGTTGCTGGGTTTGACTCTGACCGGAAAAGTCAGGCCGTACAAAACAAACTTTGGCGCGCTGGCCCCGGATATCTATCATCTGCCGTTCCCAAACTGCCGAGTCTGCAAGAACTCGCCGGAGACTGCTGACGCTTGTTGCATGGATAATGTGGAGTTTTTTGATTCATTTTTCAAAGTCACCGTTGACCCAGACGAAGTTGCGGCAATCATTTTTGAGCCGATTCTTGGGGAAGGCGGATTTGCGCCGATCAACAAAGGTTTTCTAAAATCCTTAGCGAAGATTGCTCGAAAACACGGGATTTTGCTAATCGCGGACGAAATTCAGTCAGGATGGGGCCGTTCCGGGAAAATGTTTGCGATGGAGCATTTTGACGTCGCTCCCGATATTATCGTCACGGCAAAATCGATGGGCGGAGGTTTGCCCATCAGCGCTGTGACCGGACGCGCTGAAGTTATGGACGCTGTTGCGCCCGCAAGCATTGGTTCAACATTTGGCGGTAATCCGGTAAGTTGCGCTGCGGCGCTGGCGGCCATCAACTTTGTTGAAAAACAGAAATTGCCCGAGCGAGCGGAAAAGCTCGGAAAAATAATTCGCGAAAAATTCACAGATTTGCAGGCAAAAAACGCATCCGTGGCAGACGTTCGCGGATTAGGCGCAATGAATGCGATTGAATTTGTTTCGGACCAACGCTCACAGAAACCAGCGACAGATTTCGTCGCTCGCCTTCAAAAAATGTGCTTTGAGCATGGGCTGATTGTTCTTAAAGCGGGGATTCACGGCAATGTTATTCGGACGCTGCCCCCGCTCACCATCGAATTGGACGTTCTCAAAGAAGGGCTGAATATTTTTGATTTCGCTCTGGATCGCGCTTCAGCGTAGCCGCTCGACTCACGAACACCGAAGACTATGAAATTCTTAAAAGACGGTGCAATTATTCTTGTTTTGACCGGCGTGCTTTTCCTCGGTTTTGAAGGCTGCCTGCGCATTTTTTCGCCGCAAGAAAGTCGGCATGAATACCTTTCCGAAAAACGCGGCGCTTCGCGAGACGCGGTTTTGGGGCACGTGAATACGCCGGGCGCGCACTATCGCACAAGTCACCCGGAGTTCACTGCTGAATATTTGATCGATGATTCCGGCTTTCGGCATGACGGATCGCCAAATCTTGAATCAGACAGCCTGAAAACGATCCTCATTCTGGGCGATTCATTCACGTTCGGCGCCGGGGTCAACTATGAAGAAACGTGGCCGTCCGTTTTTGAGCGAAACATTAAAACGGCAGGCCAATTTCGCGTTATAAATGCAGGCGTTCCCGGCTATGACACACGTACTGAATTGATCTACCTGGAACGGCTCTATTCGCAAATTCAACCGGACGTCGTCATTCTTGCCTTTCTGCCAAACGATGTTTTCACCAACAAGCCCGTTGACCGAGATCGTCTCAGAAATCAATCAGAAAAATTGTCCGGGCAAATCATGGTTGAAAAGCAGGACAAACCGGCAACGTTTCACACCATCGTTTTTTTCAAACGGCTGCTCATGGGCGGCGACGGATTTTATACGCAGCTTTACAATATGACGCCGAGCGCGAAGTTCTTTGCAGTCAGTCCCCAGCCTGAGATTCAAAGGCAATTCGAGATTTCAAAGGCTCTGATTGCAGAAATGAACCGTTTCTGCCAGACGCAAAACACCCCGTTTCTTACGCTTTCTATTCCGCAGCAATTTCAAACGCTTGTCGCTGCAAATCAGCTCGAACTCGACGGGATCGACGTGCATCAAATGGATCGAAATTTCTCCCAATTTGCAAACCAGGAAAAATTTGTCTGGATTGAAACGCTGCCCGCCCTCGCGAAAATCTACAAGCAAAACAAAGTCGATCTGTATTTTCGATACGACGGGCATTTGACGCAGGAAGGCAACGCGGCGGTTGGGAAACTTTTGGCGGAGAGATTCTTCACTTTCTTATCTGAGAATGACCATCACTTCAGCCGATAGCTCTTTTTGACATAGGTTTCGTAGTCAAATAACGACACGCCGTTAGCGCCGCCTTGTCTGGCAAAGTGAATGGCTTTTTGCAAATTCTCGGTAGAAATTTCAGGCAAGTACAGCCCGGTGAAGAACTCCTTCCCATCGCCCACAGCCCGCCTCCCTTCTCGTGTCGCTTCCTCAATCCAGCCTGATTCCTGCGCGTAGAAATTGTGGTAGATCATCGGGAAAACTTTGTCCAAATCCCATTTTGTCCAATCTTGTCGAACGTACCGACGCGCCAAATCGGGCGTTGCAAAGACGGCGGCGGAAATCGCTTTCCCGTCTGCACGAACGATCCGCGCCGACTGATTCACGATATTCGAGATGTTGTCGTAACGAAACTGTTTCCATTCGTTTGAACTTGCGGGGTCTTGGAGCTTCAGCGGATCGTCGCCAAACTTTTGTTGAAAAGTCTTCCGGCAAACTTCGCAATAGCAAAAATCGAATTCCGGGAATTCTCTATCCTGCACCAGATCGTACTTGGGTTGCAACGCTTTTGGCAAAATGACGTCGGGCAGACGAATGTAATCCAGGTGTACGCCTGCCAGACCATCTATTTCCGCCAACTCATGGATCGTTTTTGAAACAAATTCCTGGACTTCCGGGCGAGTTGAGCAAAGCCACTTGTAATATCCAACGTAGGGAGGTTTTTCCAGGCAAGAAACTCCGTTCCTGTTAATTGCAAACCATTCAGCGTGCGTTTTGATAATCTCAGGATTGGTACAAAGCATTGTAAAAATCCATGCATGGACAGCGACGCCTTCTTTTTTCGCCGCGGCAAGCGCCAGCTCTAGCATGGGAGATGAACTTTTGTAGTGCGCGCTTCGGTAAAACGCCCGGTCGCCGTTTTTAACCAGCAAATGCACGGCCCCCACCCCCGATTTCCGCAAATCTCCAAAAGCGCGACGCCATTCGTCCGACGACCATTTTTCTTTCGGATGCATCCACACCCAAATTTCAGGACTTTTCTCGCGCTTGGGTTTGCCGGACAGGCGATTTGTCATCGCATTCATACCTAAAACTATGCCTCCGGTCAAGCTTTGCAATAAAAAACTTCTGCGATTCAACATGCCGTTCCTTCATCATTTTTGAGAATTGTCGTAAGAAACAATATATGCTTGATCGGGCGCCTCCGCAACGAAAAGCGGCGACTTTGAACATCGGCGCAAAAAAGCCCTTGACATCGAAACGAAAATGTTTATTTTTAGCGCACCTGTTACAAATTAACATCAACGCGACACACTAATCAATCATCTACATGACTCCAGATCTATCAAAAGCGGAATATGACATCCTTCGCGTTTTATGGCGCGGCAAAGAAATGTCCGTTCGCGAAGCGCACAACCAACTTGCAGAAACCTATACCTGGGCGTACTCGACGACCAAAACAATGATGGATCGCATGGTCAAAAAAGGCTTGCTCTCCAGAGAATCGTTTCACGGCATTTTTGTCTACAAGCCGTCAGTCAGCCGCCCGGCGGGCCTAATGCGGATGGTGCAGTTTTTTGCCGATCGCGTTTTGGAAATGGATCAAGGCGCTGTGGTTTCTCTTTTTGCCCGCAACAAAACGCTGACGCCGGAAGAAATCGACGAATTGACCGAGCTGCTGGAAAAAGACGCCGAGGAGGGAAAATAGTGTTCACGGAAATTGGCCTGAAATTATCCCGCACTGCTGAAACGTTTTTGCAAATGATTGGTGCTGAAATTGTCTTCGCAACAATTCTGTTTTCTGTGATCAGCATCGTTTTATGGCTTTTCAAAAAAAGCTCGCCGGGACTCCAACTGGGGCTCTGGACGCTTTTCCTCTTCCGTCTCGCGCTGCCCCCGACGCTCTCTTCGCCAATCAGCGCGCGTGAAGTTTTCGAATCTTTTCAGTCGCAAAACGCTCCCGTTTTTGCCGCGCCGTCAAATGAATTGCAACGTGAGCAAGTGAAGATGAGAAATGAACGATCCCTCCTTCCAGCCGAATCCGAATTTCGGCAAGTTCCGACGATTTCGCAAAATAACCTTAGCGCAAAATTTCAGTGGCAGACGCTCCTTTTTCTTTTGTGGTGCGGCGGTTCCTTGTTTGTTCTAGCGTTGTTTGCGCAACGCGCAGCGAAATTTCGCAAGCTGGTCAAATCAGCGCGCCGCCTGGATGACAATTGGATTCTGGAAATCGTCGGAATATGGCGCAAGCGGCTCAAAATCCGCCGCAAGGTTCGCATCGTTTGCTCGGACGCTTATTTGTCGCCGTTTACTATCAGCGTTTTCCGCCCGACTATTTTTTTGCCGAAAGCTTTGGTTGAGCGCCGTCATGAAAAATCACTCCGGATGATCGTCGCCCACGAGATGGCGCACATTAAGCGCTTCGACGCGGTCTGGCTAAAATTGCAAGCCGTCCTGCAGGCCGTGTACTTTTTTTATCCGCTTTTGTGGTTTGCAAACAGAAAAATCAACCAGGCAAGAGAAAAAATTTGCGACGGGATGGTGTTGCAATACGATGAATTCACGCCCGCCGAATATGGGGCGAGCATGTTGCAAATCTTAAAAATGAATATGGGCGGGACAAGAAACGCCGCCTTTGTCGCGGGGTTTGGCGGCTCAAAAAATTTATTTGAACAAAGATTGAGGGAAATTATGACTACAAAAAACCTACATCGGAATCGATCGAAACTTCATTTGGCGGTTTGCATAGCCGTCGGAATTTTTCTTCTGCCAATGGCCAAAAATCCAGAGAACGGCGGATTGCTCGCGTCAGCTTTGTTCAATAAAAAGGCCACCGCAGAGAGTAAAAAACCGCACGCCGCTCCACAATTTCAGGCGCCAATAAAAACCGGTAAAGTCACGGCGACTTTCGGCGCGATGAAAGATCCGTTTACACAAAGGGAAGCATTCCATCGCGGAGTCGATGTTGCGACTTCAAAAGGAACGCCAGTTTATGCAGCCGCGGACGGAAAAATCGATTCAGCGATCACCGAATACAAAATCAACAAGGGCTATGGACGCTATGTGATTATTTCGCACGATCAGGCGTTTAAAACCAAGTACGCGCATTTGAATGCCGTTGAAGTGGAAGCCGGGCAGACGGTAAAGGCCGGTGAAATGATCGGTCGCGTTGGGAACACCGGGCGTTCAACGGGCAATCATTTGCATTTTGAATTGTTGAAGAACAACAAACCTGTCGACCCTGCAAAGAACGTCAATTTTTCACATCTGCCAGGTCGTGTCGGGGCGCACAATAAGGCGCGCGGCGGTTTTCAGGCTTCCACACAAAATCTTTTGTTTGAAGCAGGCCATTGGGCGTGGAGTTATTCGCCTAACCGAAAAGTGCAGTCCGGCGACTCCGAGATCGACGCGCTCATTGCAGAAAAACAGCGTCTGTTTAAGCAGTATTTTCCCAATGAAAAAAGAACCCCGCAGCGCGACGAATGGGCAAAGCACGGCGAAGAAATCTATCGCCAAATGCTGAAACTCTGGGAAGTCGCGCAGAGGAAAGCGGACGGCGCGGAGAAGCGCCTTGCTTTGGAAGAAAGCTTTTTGATTTCCTACAGTTCGTTAACCGACGCTCAGAAGTCCGACTATCGCACGCGCCTTGAAAGCGTTAGTTATGATGAAACGCACTTTCCGGCAGTGCTGCCATTTTACCAGGTTTTTGACCTTGAGCGTGACTTTGCAACAAAGTTTGCGCTCAAAAAGGCGATCAAATATTCCGAGCTGACCCGAAATCAAGGCTACGCCCTATATTTCTACGGTTACTGGCTGTACAATCTCGTGGCGGTGGAACACGCCGTTGTTTTTGAATTGATCGACGGGTATCGTCTGGAAGGCGTTCGTACGCTGGAAAAAGCGCTCAAGTACGATTTAACCGCCGCTCAAAAACAGAACGCAAAACATTTTATTTCGCGTCTAAAGCCCAATCTGCTCGGTGCAAAAGCCGCTGATTTTTCGACCCAATCGATTACCGGCGAGCACGTCAGTCTTTCAGACTTTGAAGGCAAAATCGTTCTGATGCACATTTGGATACCTTGGCTGACGCACTCCGAAGAAATGATTGCTGAGTTGAAGGACATTCGAAACAGAATCGGCGCGGATAAAATTGAATTGGTCTCAATCGCCCTGGGCGGCGCGCCGGAACTGTTGCGGAGCAGAGCCGACGAGCTTCGCATGGACTGGCCGCAGATTCACGATCCCAAAGGTTTGCTCGGAGGAAAGCTGCCGGGTTGGCATTACGACGTTCTCGGCGCGAGCATCCCTTCCGGCTCCGAATCCGGAGATATTGTGGTGATCATCGACCAGAAAGGGAACGTTGTCGGCAAGGCGCGCGAAGCTTATCCATTGCGCATGAACACCGTCAAACACCTCCCCCGCCCCCAATAGTGCGAATATTTTCCACGTAAAAGCCCGCCTTTGCCCATACATACTACCAAAATTTGTTTGCACGATCCAGGCGCGGAGCGCTTGAATTCCATTCTTTGAATTCCGTATTTTGTACGCCTTCAAAAGAGGATCGCAGCTTTACCATTTTTCAGGACAGGAGACTTCATGAAGGGAATTATTCTCGCCGGCGGGAGCGGCACCCGGCTTTACCCGATCACAAACGTCGTGAGCAAGCAATTGCTGCCGGTTTACGATAAGCCGATGATTTACTACCCGCTTTCCGTTTTGATGCTCGCGGGCATTCGCGACATTTTGATTATTTCGACGCCGCAGGATTTGCCGCGTTTTAAAGCGCTGCTCAAAGACGGCAGTCAGTTTGGGCTAAACTTCAGCTACATGGAGCAGGCCAAGCCCGAAGGCATCGCGCAAGCTTTCCTGATCGGCGAAGAATTCATTAACAACGAATCCGTCGCTTTGGTTCTGGGCGATAACATTTTTTACGGACACGGTTTGCCGGAAATTTTGCGCAGAGCGACTTCTCGAGAATCCGGAGCAACCGTTTTTGGTTACTACGTTCGCGACCCGCAACGCTACGGCGTCGTCGAATTCGACAAGGGGTGGCGCGTTAAAAGCATTGAGGAAAAACCGAAAATCCCCCGCTCAAACTATGCTGTAACAGGTCTCTATTTTTACGACAACAGCGTCGTCGAATACGCTAAACAGCTCAACCCTTCGGCGCGCGGCGAGCTGGAAATCACTGATCTCAACAAAGTTTATCTCGAAAAAGAACGTTTGCACGTGGAATTGCTTGGGCGAGGTTTCGCCTGGCTGGATACGGGAACGCACGACGCGCTTGTTGAGGCCAGCAGCTACGTTGCAACCGTTGAAAAACGCCAGGGACTTAAAATTTCCTGCGTCGAAGAAATCGCCTATCGCATGGGGTACATTGACGCGAAAAAGCTGCTCGATTTGGCCGAGCCGTTGTCCAAAAACGAGTACGGCCGCTACCTGCTCGCCGTGCTTGAACAAGAACATTTGAAATAAAATCTTCAAAAAAAAACCGGCTCTTGAACCTAAGTTCAGGAGCCGTCTACACTTTCAAATTTCTTCATACGTTCACAATCAATTTACAACCTGACGATACGCGCCACAGGAAAAATTAAGGAGTGCAAAGCTTGCTTTGCCTTTTGATCTGCCATCAAGTTCAGAATGTTTAACAACAAAGTTTGAGAAAATCCGCAGTGGAATGGCAAGGCAAGCCTTGCACTCCATTTTTTACATCAGCCGCGTAACGTCAGTTACAACTTATCTCGAAACTCCGGTTTCGAGCCAAACAATACACGCGAAACTGGAGCTTCGCGAGCAAGTGCGTCTCCAATCCGGAGATTGGGAACGAGTATTTTGTACATCACGCAATTAGGTTGACGCCCTCTCACACCTCCGCCGTCAAATTGGCGTCTTCTTCATGAAATCAAGCGCGACGCGCGCCAACTCTTCCCCCTTATCTTCCTGAATAAAATGTCCGGCGCCGCGAATGATCGTGTGCGGTTGACCTTGCGCGCCCGGCACGTATTTTTGAAAAACGCGGTCGGCTCCACGCATAATCGGATCGCCGTCGGCGAAGGCCGTGAGCAGCGGTTTTTCCCACTTTTTTAATACTTCCCATGCGGCGCGGTTGGCCGAGGCGGCTGGATCATCAGGCGTGGTCGGGACGAGTTCAGGAAAAACGCGAGCGCCGGCTTTGAAAGATTCGTCTGGGAACGGCGCTTCATAACCCGCGATAACGGCGTCAGACAATTTGGTCTTGCAACCCATTTTTATGATGCGCCCGACTGGCAGCTTCGGAACTTTCTTGGCGAAAGCGCGCCATATTTTAAACGCAGTCGGCGCTTTCCGATCACCCGTTGGCAAAAAGCCGTTCGAAACGACGATGCGCGCAAAACGATCCGGTTGTTCCGCAGCCAAACGCAGCCCAATCAAAGAGCCCCAATCCTGACAAATGAGCGTAGCGTTGCTCAAATCGACCGCATTTAACCACGCCGTCATCCAATCGACGTGCCGTTGATAAGAATAGTCTTCAACTTTGTCCGGCTTGTCCGAGCGCCCGAAGCCGACCAAATCCGGTGCGACGGCGCGAAATCCCGCTTCCACAAAAACTGGAATCATTTTGCGATAAAGGTACGACCAACTCGGTTCGCCGTGCATCATCAAAACCGGCTCGGCGTCGTTCGGCCCTTCGTCGACGTAGTGAACACGCAAGTCTTCAACTTCAAGATAATTCGGCGCATATGAAAATCCTTCGAGACCTTCAAATCTTTCATCCGGAGTTCGTTTTGCATTCATCCCAATGGCTCCCAAAATTCTGTTCGACGTGCTTTGTTCGCAAAGAAGCGTCAATATTTTATCGAGCCAAATACAAATTCACCAAACCGATTTCGTCTGTCTTTTTTAATTGGCGGAAATTGGCAAAAAAACACACATAACTTTTCGCGACAATCGTCTGTAAATTGCATTCTGAACCTTCAAAAAATCACATAAACAACGTGGCCGAAGCCACATGAGGCGACTATGAAAAACGACCTCACACAAAAGACGCTTTATCTTTTTTGCACATTCTTGCTCTTTGCCGCCGCCAAGGCGTTCTCGCAAGGACAATTCTCGACCAATTTGATCATGCCTGTCGCGGAGATTGAGCAGAAATTGCAAACCGGCGAATTCAGCATCTATAAATTTGGCGACGCCCGCTTTGACGGCGACATTACCAAACGTGTTATTCTTCAATTTGATGACGACAAGTTATTGCAGGTTAAGTGGCGGCGTGCAATCAACGGCGCCGATGTGTTCAACAATCGCCCGCGTTACGAATTGGCGGCCTACGCGATCCAGAAACTTTTCCTGGATGAAGACGAATACGTCGTTCCGCCAACATGCGCACGCGGCTGGCCGTTAAAAAAATATCGCAAATACGATTCCGCCGTCGACGCCACTTTTACCAAACCGCCGATTGTTTTCTTTGTTCTCCAATGCTGGCTGGAAAACGTCGCCCTTGCAGAAATTCATGACAAAGCCAGGTTCAAAAAAGATTCTCTCTACGCACGTCACTTCGCAAACATGAATATTTTCAGTTACTTGATCTACCATTCTGATTCGAATCGCGGCAACGCGCTGATTTCGACGTTGCCGGATCAACCCAGGGTTTTCATTGTGGATAACGGCGTCGCGTTTGACAGCGAACCCAGCAATCGCGGCACGAAATGGCGGGAAATTCGCGTCAACCGTTTACCGCGCAAAACAATTGAGCGACTTAAATCCATCACACGCGAGCAACTTGATCAGACGCTCGCCGTCGTGGCGGAGTACAAGATTGAAAACGGCGGATTAACGCCTGTAGAATTTTCAGAGAATTTCAATTCAAAGGCCGGGGTTCGACGGAAGAAAAACCGTTTGCAAATGGGGCTGAATCGTCTTGAAATCAAAAACGTGCATAGCCGACTGAAAGATTTGCTGAAGCGTGTGGAGAAAGGAAAATTTGAACTATTCTGATTCTGGATTTCGCGCATGTCCGTTCTTTTGAAAATCAAACGAATTCGTGCAGCCTTTTTTCTGTTATTGGTTGTCGTTTCCGGCATTTTCGTTGGCCAAAGCAGGGCTCAAAATGCAAGCTATTCAGTCAACGGTCTTTATGGGTTTTACGTCGAAAACGCCGGCGATTCGCTGCATGCTCACTGGATTACCGCCAAAGGTGACGCTGGATTTTTAGAAGCCGCTTCAGACAACAAAACGTACTTCTCGGGGAAAACGGCGCTTGGCCGGGTTCACACCCTTACCTTTCCCAAAAACAGCGCTTCGCAAATTGACCTGCGATTCGGCGCCGTTAATGATCAGTCCGACCGTCACGCCGTCTCAATCGATTTTGACAGAATCGAAAATCGACCTCACGCCAGGCATTCCAAAGCAGATTCAGTTTTTGTCCTGGGAGACGTTCACGGACGCTTCGACCAGTTGACGCAATTATTGAAAAACGCAAAAGTGATTGATGAAAATCTGAACTGGAGCGCAGGTCGGGCGCATCTCGTTTTTCTGGGCGACTTGTTTGACCGCGGGCACGATGTAACGAGGCTGCTTTGGTTTATTTACCAATTGGAGCAACAGGCGTTGAAGCATCGAGGGTTTGTGCATGTGGTGCTGGGCAATCATGAGATTATGACTTTCGTCGATGACTTGCGCTACCTTTCAGAGAAAGAGAAATTGATCTCAACATTTTTGGGCGTGGGATATGCAAAGATGTACCATCCGCAAACGTCGCTTTTGGGTTCTTGGCTGGCTTCAAAGCCAGGGATTGCGCGTATTAACGACGTGCTTTACGCCCACGGCGGCGTCACGCCAAATTACGCCAAGTGGTCGATTCCGACCTATAACGATTCCCTGTTTGCGTTTATAAAAGAACCTGTTTTTTTCGATTTGTTAGGCGATTCGACAGTTACGGCAAAATATGAAGAAACGTACTTCACAGATCGCCTCAACTTTTTCTTCGCACCAGTTTCGCCCTATTGGTTTCGCGGTTATGTCAACAGCGACACGCTCGACAAACACCTGGATTTTGTGTTAAAAAAGTTCAAGGCCAAAACACACGTGGTGGCGCATACTCCGGTCGACTCTATCCGCGCATTCTACGGCGACAAAATTATCGCGGTCGATCTATTAGACGCTGCAACGGAAATGCTGCTCCTCGTGCGCCGCAAAAAGAAAACGCATCGATTCAGATACACAATTTCAGGCCAAATTCATCCGCTTGGTGAAGGCTTCATCAAAAAATGATGCGCCATGAAATTTGCCGCTTGTGATTTCATTAACGGCGCGACGAAACGGCAGAACCGATTGGGCTGAATGGCTTGAAACGGGAAGGGCCTGAACCAGGAAAGTTTTAGAAATGAGGCGTTGAATGGCCGCCAATCAATCGTTTGTCTTGTCCTGACAGAAAATTTTTCCTGGATGATCAACCCGCGACTTCATGAAGCCTTCTTCAACTTCCATCCTTCCTTCATCTCATCTCTTATCGCTTGCTTCGAACCCATATTTCTTTATTTTAACATCGCTTTTTGTCGCCTGATCAGCAGGGATCAAAAAATCTTCAAACGGTGATTATGAGCGATTTTTCAATATCGAATAATCGGCAATAACGACTTCAGGAATCCTGAATGCTTGGGAATACGCTTACGGAACTTTTGCGCAATCGGGCCGAAAAATACCCTGACTATCTCTTCGTTAGATTCCTGGAACGCGGCGAAGTCACGTCTACTTACACATTCTCCGAAACGTGGACTTGGGCCCAACAGTGGGCCGTGTTGCTGCGCGAGTACGGCCTAAAGCGCGGCGATTCCGCTATTCTCGCCTTGCAAAACACCGACGATTTTCTCGGCGCGTATTTCGGGACGCTACTCGTCGGCGGCATTCCCGCCCCCGTCGTACCGTTGCGCCGCCTCAAAGCGGACAACCAATACCTGGAGACGATTGCGCAAAGACTATCGCGCATACACGCCAAAATATTGATCGTGCCGGATGTGCAGAAAGAGATCCGTAACTTGCCGCCTTTGTCGCAGATTAAGAATTTGACCGTCTTGACCAAATCCGACGTCCAGCCAACGAACATTGAAGTCGCTTCGGCTGCGCGGCCGTCCGATCCAGGATTGTTCCAATTTACCTCGGGAACGTCCGGTTTAGCCAAAGCCGTCCAGCTTTCCCACGAGGCGCTTGTTTCCCAAACCAAAAACATCGCCAAAGCGCTCAACCTTACACATGACGCTGATTTCGCCCTTTCATGGTTGCCAGTCTTCCATGACATGGGTTTGATAGGGTTTGTCCTGACGCCAATTTTCGGCGCTGTAACGCTTTCTCTTATGCCGACGGAAGATTTCATGCGCCGCCCAACGGTATGGCTAAAAACGGCGTCCGATTTCGGGGTCACGATAACCGGCGGCCCGCCTTCCGCTTACGCATCCTGCGCACGGTTCGTCAAAGACGCTGACGTTGAAAATTACGATTTAAGCCAGCTTCGGGGCGCGTTTGTCGGCGCGGAAATGATCGCTCCCGCAACACTGAAAAGCTTCGCCGAAAAATTTCGCCCCGCCGGATTTCGAATCGAGAGCTTTTTACCGGCTTATGGTTTGGCCGAAAACGGCCTTGCGGTTACAATGAAACCTCATGACGAGGGACCGGTTTATGACGCCATTGATCAAGATCGTTTAAACAAACACGACCATGCCAAACCCGCGTCTCAGAACGGAGATGCAAATGTGAGAACGCTGGTTTCAGCCGGCGTTTTGATTGATGAAACCGAGGTCAAAATTGTTGACCAAAACGGCGCAAAACTGGAAGACAGGCGTATCGGCGAGATTCTCGTCCGCAGCACCAGCTTGATGGACGGCTATTTTGAACAAAAGGAAGCGACGGAAAAAGTCCTGCGCGACGGCTGGCTTTGGACCGGCGACCTTGGCTACGTCGCCGACAATCAACTTTATGTGACTGGCCGAAAAAAAGAAGTGCTCATCGTTGGCGGAAACAATTATTACCCTGATGATTTAGAAAAAGTGGCGGAAGAAGCCGCCAACGGCAAGCCGGGCTCAGTCGTCGCCTTCGCGTGCGATGACGCCAATCGCGGAACGGAAATCGTTATTATTCTCGTCGAATCGCGTTTGAAAGACGATTCCGAAAGAGATCTCCTGCGGTTTCACGTTCGCCAGGAATTGGTCAAAGCCGGCTTTCCAGTCAATGACGTTCTACTATTAAAACCACGAACCATCGGCAATACGCCGAACGGCAAACGCAAGCGCATGGAGTGCAAACTCCGTTATTTGAACGGAGATTTTTCCTGAGTGGAGATAAACCTGAATCATGCTTGAAAAAGACGAAACGATAGAAAAAAAACTGCAAGACATGGTGGCGGAGCGCATCCATGTCTCGGCTGACAAGATCGACCTAGATCAGTCCCTGCTCGAAGACATGGGCCTTGACTCCTTCGAAATTGTCGGCCTTGTCATGGAGATTGAAGAAGCCTATCCCGGCGTTTCCTTTGAAGACCAGTCAGCGGCGGACATCGGCACCCTGCGTGAGGTCGCGGAGGATATTAGACGGCAGCAAGCGGAAGGCGATGATTGACGAAATTTTGCGTTTAGCTTGGCTTTTCACGCCTCTGGTCGGCGGCGCCATTGTCCACGGCGTCGTCATGCGACAAAACTGGTTTTCATCTCTAACAAAGCCGATTGATTTTGGCGCCGTTTTTCGAGGCAAGCGGATTTTCGGCCCCAACAAAACCTTTCGGGGGATTCTCGTCAACGGTGCGGGTACAGCCCTGTTTATGGGGTTGCAAGCCACTGTTTTTCACGAGTCTTTTCAAGCTTACGAATACTTCGATTACGCCGCGACCAATTGCTGGCTGTTAGGGTTCATTCTTGGCGTCGCTTCAATGTTAAGCGAATTGCCCAACAGCTTTGTCAAACGCCAACTCGACGTGCCCTCCGGCTCTACGGCGAGCGGGTTCCTGCTGCCGATTTTTTATGTCATTGATCAAATCGATCTGCTTGTCGGCTCCTGGATTGTGCTCGCTTTTGTCATGGATGTGACCGTAGAACGCGTCTTGCTTTCTTTGATTATTGTGATCGTCATCCATCAACTGATCAACTTCATCGGCTACGCCCTGGGCATGAGAAAAACCTTGCGATAACCTATGATTAAACAAGCGAATCTCGAAAACGATCTGCGTATCGAAGCGCTGCGCAAACTGGTTAATCTGGCTTCGTTCATCCTGCCGGTCGTCTATTATTTTTCCACCCGCGCTCTTGTTCTCCAAATACTCGTCCCGCTGACCATCGCCTTTTTGATCGTTGATCTCGCCCGTTTTTATCACGGCCCGACGGCTGAAGTTTTCTATAAAATTTTTGGCGTTATTTTGCGAAAACACGAACGCGATCATGAGGCGAAACGCCTCAACGGCGCCACCTGGTTTTTGCTGGCGGCAACAATCTGCGTCTATATTTTCCCCAAATACATCGCCGTCACCAGCTTCGCCATCTTTTCGTTTGCAGACATTGCTTCCGCGCTGATCGGCAGGCGATTTGGGCGCAGAAAATTTAACAATCGCTCGTTAGAAGGCACCCTGGCTTTCATTGCAACAGCAGCGCTTGTCATCGCGCTGACGCCAAAAATCGAATACAGTCCGGCGGAGTATTTGCTGTGCTTTAGCGCCGCCGTCGTTGGCGCCGTCGCGGAAGTTCTGTCTTATAATATCGTGGATGACAATATTGCCATTCCAATCTCCACCGGCCTTTCCATGTGGCTCCTTTTTCTCTTTTTTCAACCGCTTGTCCACCTCCACAATTACGGCTTTTGACGGGTTGCTATTTTCTAAAAACATCCTTAGCTTGCCCCCGTTTTGCCTGAAGTCCTGTTCAAAAATCCAGCGAACTGTTCACTATGACATACTGGAAGCATTTCAGCTCGAACTGTTAATTCATCTTAGGAATCGTTGTTCAAACACAGGTTTATATGAAAATTCTTAAGCCAAAACGCGCTCCTTTTGAAATAGCGCGATTGAAAATCATAATCGGCTCTTTTCTTTTTTTGGTCATCAACGATGCGCATTCCAGCCCGGAATCAAGAGAGGCGCTCATTAAAACGACGCTGGATCAATTCCATGGCGGCGAATATGACAGCGCCTTGGCGAATTGCAAAACGCTCAAAGAAGCCGATCCAAATGACTTGGCCGGATATGTCCTGGAAGTGGGCGTGTATCAAGGTATAATGCGCTACTATCGCGTACGCCATTTCGAGCCTGTTTTTGATTCGTTGCTTACGGAAACCATTAAGCTCGGCAAGAAAAACGTACGCCGAAACTCTCCGGCGGAGCAGCAGTTTCTTTACGGTTCCGCTCTGGGCTATCAGGCGTTGCACAGGTTCGCGCAGGGCGAATGGTCGGCGGCGCTGAAAGACGCGCTTCAAGCCAAGAGCACGGTCGAAAATGCGCTCAGGTTCGACAAAAAGTTTGCCGATCCATGGCTTATGCTCGGAATCTACGAGCACGGTAAGAGCAAAATCCTGAGCATGGGAATTGGGTTGTTTTCAGGGAAGAAAGACGCGGCGATCAAAATGCTCGAACGCGCGCAAAAAGACGGTTTGTACACTTCTACAGACGCCGCACTTGCTTTGCTCGGGGTCTACCGGGACACTAAAAATTATCGAAAAGGGCTAGCTATTTGCGAAGAACTGAACCAAAAATACCCAGGCCACGCGAGCGTTTTATACAATCGCGCCGTTTTCTTACAGCACCTCAAGCGCTTCAATGAGGCGGAAGAGAATTGGCGTATGCTGATCGAAAAGCTTGAGAGCTTCCAGTATGTCAGCAACGCTTTTCTCGCCGAGTGCCGCTTGAATATCGCGCGAATTCATGCAGAAATGGCAAAAACAAACGGTGTGCGCAACCACGGCGATCAAATTCGCACGGAGCTGACGCTGGCTTTAGCGGCGTCTGAAAAGTTCGATCCTGAGCGAGAGCTGGCGGGCACGCGTGAAAAAGCGGATGAAGTTAAAACCGCGACGGAAAAAATGCTGCGTAAGTACCAGTAACCATCCGGTCGTTGATAAAATCGAAGGACTTGACGTGTACGCTAAAGCCATCCCGGAATTGCCGGGCAGATCCAAACCTTACGTGATGGCGCATCGCGGCGCTAAAAATGTTTGCCCGGAAAACACGATGGCAGCGTTCAAGCAAGCCGTTGCGGACGGCGCCGATATGATTGAAACGGACTTGCAGGTAACCTCAGACGGGAAATTTGTTTGCATCCACGACGCAACTATAAATCGAACAACCAATGGCGTCGGCGAAGTGGCGACAATGTCGCTAAGAAAAATCAAGCAGTATCGCGCAACGAAAGGCTTCGATAATTTCGAAGACGAACGCATCCCGACATTAGAAGAAACGCTTGATTTTTTGCCTGAGGACAGAGCTTTGTTTTTGGAATTAAAAGCAAACCGTTTTCTCGAAAAGAAACACAGCCAGCGTCTCTTCGAAACGCTTCGGGCAAGCGGCAAGCTCGAGCGCATCGGCATACTTTCTTTTTCTCTGCGGCGCATCAAGGCCGTACAGGCGGTTTCGCGCGATTTGCTTACGGGCTGGATCAGTATGACAAAGCCATGGCGTGAACCGGGCGTACAAGTTTTGGGGCCCTTTTGGCCGCTTTTGTATTTGAATCCGCGTTACGTCCAAACAGCGCAGGCGCAAGGCCAGGCGGTCTGTCCGCTGGATGTGACTCCTGAAAAAAGGTTGCCCTATTATTTAAAACTCGGTTGCGACGCCATTTTGACGAATCACCCGGCAACGACTTGTCGGCGACTCGAGGAACTGCAACGAGCCGGATCAGCCGTAAATCAAGCTTGAGTTCATAACGTTTTTCTTGCTTTTGTTAGCATTTTGTCAAAATAATGTCTTACGCCAGCCATGTGAATTCAACCACCACGTAATTTTCAGATGAGGTCTGTCATGCAGAAATTCTTGAAATTGCTAATCTCACTTTTTCTCACGTTGCTTTTGTTTGGCGCAAACGCCATGTATGAAGAAGGCGACAAAAATTGGCCCGCCTGGCGCGGGCCGGACATGAACGGTGTTGCGGAGAAAGCCAACCCTCCCGTTGAATGGAGCGAAGAAAAGAACATTCGCTGGAAGATTCCGCTCAACGGCGCAGGAAATTCATCGCCCATCGTTTGGGGCGATTTCGTCTATGTTTGCCTCACGATGGGCGAGGCAAAACAGCCGGAACCTGAAGAAGCGGCGCAGCCAGGCCAGCGGCGAAGAAGGCGCGGGGTAACGCCCTCGGAGCAAGAATTTGCAATCATGGCCATTAACAGGAAAGACGGCAGCGTTGCATGGAAAAAAGTTTTGCGCAAGGCGACTCCGCACGAGGGAACCCACCCCGACGGCACTTGGTCGGCTAATTCGCCGGTAACTGACGGCAAGCACATTTTCGCATATTTTGGTTCAAACGGGCTCTACTGCCTCGATATGAAAGGTAATCTTGTTTGGGAAAAAGACCTGGGCGACATGCGCACGCGGAACGGTTTTGGCGAAGGGAGTTCTCCCGCGCTTTACGGTGATAAGCTGGTGATCAATTGGGATCATGAGGACGAATCTTTCATCGTTTGTCTCAACAAAAACACCGGCAAGGAGATTTGGCGCAAGCAGCGGGATGAAGTCACTTCCTGGGCCACGCCTGTGGTAATTGAAGTGAACGGCAAACCGCAAGTCATCGTCAACGCTACGAATCGCGTGCGCGGCTATGATATTGAAAGCGGCGACGTGATTTGGGAATCCGGCGGCATGACGACAAACACGATTCCAACGCCCGTGTACGGCGACGGCGTCCTTTACGTGGCGAGCGGATTTCGCGGCAACGCTCTCCACGCCATCGATTTAGCCAAAGCTAAGGGAGACATTACCGGAAGCGAGACGGTGTTATGGCAGCATGATCAGGACACGCCTTATGTCCCCTCCCCCCTGCTCTACGACAATGCAATTTACTTTTTCAAGCGGAACAACAATATTCTCTCTTGTTTTGACGCCAAGACGGGCGAACCGCTTTATCCGACGCAGCGTATCGAAAGCATGCGCGGGGTTTACGCCTCGCCGGTCGGCGCTTCCGGGCGGGTTTATTTGCCTGGCAGAAACGGCGTGACCGTTGTTCTCAAGCATGGAAAAGCTTTCGAAGTACTGGCGGAAAATCAACTTCAAGACGGCTTCGACGCTTCTCCGGCAGTCGTTGGAAATGAGATTTATCTCCGAGGCAGAGAGAACCTGTACTGCATCGCCGAAAAATAGGCCGCCAACTTCGGGAACTACTGAAAAGCCTCAAAGTTTTGTACTTTGAGGCTTTTTCTTTTTGGCGGATTATTGTAGCATCGTCCGATTTTGAATTCGGCGTAAATTGTAATCTCGGAGTTATTTGGAATGAAATCAGTTTTGGCGTTTATGAAGAAGCAGATCGCACTCCCCTTGAGCATAATAGCGTTTGGCGCTTCGATGAGTTGCGGCGATTCAACTCCCACCAACCAACCTGATCCTGTGATGACAGAAATTTCAGGAACCATTTCTTTCTTAGGCTCCCTTCCCCCGGACGGACGGATTAACGTTGCCGTTTGGGCGGATTGGCCGACTCAGGACGCTCCTCTGTTAGAAAATGATTTTGATCCTCGAGGCGCTTCAGCGGATTACAAATTTGAAGATGTTGCGCAAAGAACTTACGCAGCGATAACAGCGGCGTGGTCGCCGGACGACATGACGCAAGACGTAACCGTCATCGGCGTTTATTGGGCTTTTCCGGACAGCGTCGGTGCGGATGGTTCCGAAACCTTGCTCGGCTCCCCAACGCCGGTCACTATTTCCAGTGAAGCCCCGGTAGCCAGCGGCCTTGATTTCACGGCGGATTTTGGACTGGTCAATTAGATATTTGTGGGCTATTGGCCGTTAACGATTAACGTCAATAGCCGCAACGCTCCCCAAAGCGGCGCTCACTTTCGGGGGAATTAGAAATTTTCACTCGCTCCCTTTGTCTGGCTCAGCTTGCAGTTTAATTTTTGTTCGAACGATCCAGGCGTTACGAAATCCCTTGTCGAGAACGTTTTCCAGAAACTCTTCCGCATCTGATCTCCGCTGAAAATCGCCCAAGCGAACTTTATAGTACGGGTTATCAAAGGTCAGGTAAATCTCCTGATCCAGCAGTAGAGCTTCTTTTTGAATTTCTCTCGCTTCTTCGGCAAACTCCGTCTGCAAAATCTGAATCCGATAGCCGGTCATTTCCTGTTCGCCTTCCACCTTCAGCTCTTCCGAAGTCGCCGCGCCCTGTTCCACGGCCCCCGTTTCCCGGTTCTTGGGCAAGATCGGAATAGGCGGTTCACGCAAAGTTGACGGATCAAACGATTCGTCCAAAACGCCGGCGCGCGCAACGTCCTGCGGATTTGAGTCTTCAAGTCCGGGCTTGGTCGCCTTCGTTCCGCCGCAGGCAAAGACCAGCACAGGAAGCGCTAAACGTAAAACCTTGTTCATCATATTCTCTCTAGCTTTCACACAAAATTTGCAATACACTCGGAAAACGTTTTAAAATCAATATTCGCCCCGCACACGATCAAGCCTGTCCGCTTGCCGGAAAGACGTTCTCGCAAAGGGCCGCACAACGCCGCCATCGCAGCCGCTCCCGCAGGTTCAACCGCTAATTTTGCTTCGGCAAACATCAAGGCCATCGACCGGCGCAGAACGTCGTCATCCACCAGAACGACTTCGTCGACAAATTCCTGACATAAACTAAAACTGTAGGGAGCGGCGTGAGGCGCGCCTAAACTATCGGCGATGGTTCTGACTTTGTCGATCGATTCGGGCTTGCCGGATTTTAGACTGCGCGTCATAGAATCCGCTCCCACGGGTTCAACGCCAAATATTTTGCATTCCGGCTGCATTTGCTTCACCGCCATCGCGACGCCGGAGATCAGGCCGCCGCCGCCAACCGGAACTATGACCGCATCGAGATCGGAAATTTGATTGCAAAGCTCGTAACCTAGCGTGGCAACGCCAAGCGAGGTCATCGGCCCTTCAAAGGGATGCACAAACGCGCGTTCTTCTTCCTGCTCAATTCGATGCACTTCATCAAAGGCTTGGTGAACGTCGGGCATGAGCACGATTTCCGCGCCCAAATCTTTGCAGCGCTGAACACGAGACGGATTCGCGCTTTGCGTCATGACCACCTTCGCACTAATGCCGAGCACTTTTGCTGCGTAAGCTACGGCAATCGCGTGATTTCCAGCGCTTACGGCGGTTACACCTTGCGCCAAGGCGTCATGATCAAGATTCAGCATGACCATCAGCGCGCCGCGCGGCTTAAAGCTGCCGCCGTGCTGAAACAACTCGAGTTTTAAGAAAACTTCCGATGTCTCGCCGATGCGCTCTTCAACAACCGGCGAAGTGACCGCTACGACCGGGGTCTCGATAATAAATTTGGAAAGTCGATCACGCGCCGCCTGGATTTCGGCAATGGTTGCGTAAGTCATTTTCAAAGTCAGATTAAATATTTCCGAGCTCATTGTTCAGCTTCCCAACAGAACTCACGGGCTTGGTCCAGCAGTTCTCGGGAGTCAAACGCTTCAGCATTTGTTTAAGCTGAGCAGCTTTTCGTTCGCTGGGCGCTGTCCCAAAACAGTTTTTTTTAATGAAAGGCATACCGCTGGTAGGGGTTCAAGATTTTGAACCCCTACGACACGTTGTATCACATCTTTAAAATATCATGTTTTTGACAGCCCCACTCCGGCTGAGAGTTCCTCGGAAGTTAACCAACCGCGATTGAAGTCTTTGTCGAGAAGCAACTCGAAGAGCTTACCCAAAACTAATGAACGGATTAACAGCAAACAAGTGCTGTAGGTTCGATGAATATTGAGCAAAAAATCATGTCAAAATATCGCCTACGGAGACTCTTTTCGAAATAAACAGGCGCAGCCAAAGCTCCAATGTCAAGAGCGTCCAAAGCTGGTTTTGAAGCTCTCGTTTTCCCGTCACATGCTGCTCAAGCATTGATTTCACGACACTCATATCAAAGAAACGATGAATCTCCGGGCTGTCTTCAACAAGCAAACTTTGCATGAGTTGCGCCCAATCTTTTTGAAACCACGAACCGACCGGCATGGCAAATCCGGCTTTGGGGCGATAGATATTTTCTTGCGGCAGAAATTTTTCCGCCAGCTTTTTAAGCAAAAACTTTGGTTTATTAATGCGCAGCTTAACTTCAGCCGGCGCACTTGCCATGAGTTCGACCAATCGATAATCCAGAAAAGGCGAGCGTACTTCCAATGAATTTAGCATCGAAGCCACGTCAACTTTGACAAGATAGTCATCCGGCAAGAGCGCAAGATAATCATGGTGCAACATCTTGTCCGTCGCGCTCAGACCGGTCGTTTGTGCAAAGATTTCAGCATCGTGTAAATGGCCGTTCATGACGCTCAATCGACTCAGGAAAGCGTCGTTATAAAGCAGTTTTTTTTGCTCGAGAGAAAAAAGCGCGTATTTGTCCCACCCGCGATTGTGGCGCGTCAGTTCCTGGTAATTGATCAACGTTCGCAGCTTTTTGAACCTGCCGTCACTCTTGCCAGACTGTGATCGCATGAGCGCGCCTAAAGCAAAATCGGGCAACCACGATAAAAGTTTTTGGCTTGCGAAAGTCGCCTTTATTGGATCATAGCCGCCAAACGCTTCATCTCCGCCGTCGCCGGAAAGCGCAACTTTAACGAATCGACGCGCCGCTTGTGAAACATAAAAAGTCGGAACTGCCGACGAATCGCCAAAAGGCTCGCCATAGGCGTGGATGATCTTCAAAATATCCTGCCGAACGTTCGGCTCAAGAATGATCTCTTCGTGGCGCGTCGCGTATCTTTCCGCAACAGCTTTGGCGAACGGCAGCTCATTGAATGCGTCTTCCTTAAAACCGATTGAAAACGTCTGGGGCGGATTGGCGTTTTCCTGCGCCATCAGAGCAACGACTAGACTGGAGTCAACGCCGCCGCTCAGAAAAGCGCCCACCGGAACATCGCTGCGCAAACGGCAACGCACGGCGTCGCGCAAGATTGCTTCACAATTTTCCAGCCAATCTCCTTGCGACAAAGCATTGTTTTTTTTCGAGAAATCGACGTCCCAGTATCGGTGTTCCGTTATTTCGCCGTCCCGGATTTTCACAAAACACCCTGGAGACGTCTTTCGCACGCCTTTAAAAATGCTCATGCTTTGAGGCAAACAATAATAATGCAGGAAGCGGTCGACGGCGGCGGGGTTTAGCTCAGGCTCTTGCGGCAGAGCGCTGAGAATGGCCTTGAGATCGGAAGCGAAGTAAACGCGATCCCCCTGTCGACAAAACAGCAGTGGTTTGACGCCCAAACGGTCACGGACGAGAAAAAGAGATTCTTGTTCTTCATCCCACAGCGCAAAAGCGAACATGCCGTTGAGCTTATTCAAAAGCTTTTCAAGCCCCCAAACTTCATAGCCTTGAATGATCGTTTCAGTGTCAGATTGCGTGCGAAAACGCCTGCCTAACTTTTCAAGCTCATCGCGGATTTCGATGAAATTGTAGATTTCCCCGTTGAAAGTGATCCAGACCGTCCCAGCGGCGTTTGCCATGGGTTGATTGGCATCATCGCTGAGGTCGATGATGGAAAGGCGCCGGTGCCCAAAAGCGACCTTTTCTCGCACAAGCAGCCCTGCGGCGTCCGGGCCGCGCGCAGTCATAACGTCACGCATCGCAATGAGCGTATTTTCTACTTCGCCGAGACGATTCCCATCATAAATGCCGCAGATTCCGCACACGGTTAGTCCTGCCTGAGAGTGGATACAACGAGGTCAATTTTTTCGCTTTTATTAATCAGCGTGCCGGCCTGAATCGATTGCCGGATCACGGTCTCCGGCAATAATCCATCCATCGCTTGATAGCTAATTTCGCCGATTCGGAGGCCTCGACTGGTTAATTCTTCGGTGGCGGCGTCCAGGCTTTTTCCTTCGACCAGCGGCGTAATAACTTCCTCTGAAATCGGCCCGGCGCTGATGGTTAGATCGATTTTGGCCCCGCGCTGCACTTCAACCCCAGCCGGAATTGACTGGTGAATAATCATGCCTTCAAAATAATAATCCGAAGGTTCATAAGTGCGTTCGCCGATTGACAAACCGACCCGGTCTAGCTTAAATTTCGCATTTTCAATAGGCGTCTCAACCAAATTTGGCATTTCGTATTTCCGTGTTCCGCGGCTCAAGATCACGTAGATTTTTCGCCCGCTCTTCACCAACATGCCTGGCTTCGGCGTTTGCTCGATCACATAACCGCTGGGCGTTTTGTCATCGAATCGCTCTTCGACGCGGACAATTTCGAAACCTTCCGACCTGAGTTTATTTCGCGCCGCTTCGTACCGCAGCTTTGAAACGTCGGGCGTTGGAATGGCCTCGCCATGTTTGGTGTAAGTGGGCATGACGATATTGTCCATAATCAGAAAAAACGCCAAGAACCCGCCCAAAATATACAATCCAATGCGAACGTATTTTTTAGAAAAAAAATGCCGCAATCTAAGCAAAAACATATCCATACTGCTATTTCCTGAAGCTCAAATTCTTCTCAGTCTCGCCGCAAAGGAGCCGTCGAAACCGGGGTGTTTATGAGGCGCCGTTTTCACAAAGCCTTCTTCGCTGACAAACTTCTCGTTCACGAAATCGGCGGCGCTTTCCAAAACAAAATCTTTGTGATTTGATAAAAAATGCTCAATTTGATCGTCGTTTTCTTCTCTGTCAATGCTGCAAGTTGAATAAATCAAACGACCGCCCGGCTTTACCAATTTTGCAGCGTTTTCGAGAATTTCACGCTGAAGTTCGATCAAATTCTTGAAGTCTTCCGGCTTGCGTTTCCAGCGCAAATCCGCCCTTTTCGCCAAGACGCCAACGCCGGAACAAGGCGCGTCGATAAGAACGACGTCAACCGGATCGTAAACCAGCGTCCGTGCGTCACTCACAAGCACAGACACGTTCTTTATCTGCATTCGTTCGATATTTTGTCGCAGTTTTTGTACGCGCTTTGCCGAAAGGTCGCAGGCGGCAACCTTGCCTTTCTCTGCTACCGCCTTTGCCATCGCAATCGTTTTTCCTCCGGGCGCGGCGCAAAGATCCAGGACTTGTTCTCCGATTTTTAAATCCGCCAAGGCGGTGGCGAACCCGGCGCTGGGGTCCTGCACGATGAATCCGCCGCCTTTTTTTGCTAAAATCGAATGAAGAAAAGTGGGTTCAGTTAATTTATAGAAACCAGGAATATCTGGTATTTTCTCAATCCCGTCAACCTTTAGCGCTTTGCTTCTTTTTCCAAAATATTTGAGTATGACTTCCGGCGTCACATTATTTTGCTTCACCAATTCCAGGGTTTCCGTTTGCCCAAATTGCCGCACAAATCTTTCGACCAACCAATCCGGGTGATTGTGGTAGGCCGCGACGTCCGTAATCGAACTGTTGGCGTCAGGTTCCGCAGGTTGAAAAGGGTTCCGAATATAATTCCGCAAAACGCCGTTGACCAGCGGCGCTTTATCGCGGCCAGCACCCCTTTTGGCCATTGTAACCGCCGCAGAAACAGCGGCATAGTTCGGTACGCGATCCAAAAAAACGATTTGATAAACTGCGCTGCGCAGAATATTTTTCAGTCGCGCCTGGAAGCCTTCAAAACCTTGACGAATATAGTGTTTCAGAATCAAGTCCAGGTATGTTTTTTGGCGTAAGACGCCGTAAACGATATTTTGCAGCAAAGCACGGTCACGCGAACTGAGTCTGGAGATGGGTTTAGAGGCTTCGAACAGATGGTCAATATATTCCGAGGAAAGCTCCGATTTCGTCAGCAGAGTAACCGCTAATTCACGGCATTGGTCAAATGAATTAACCAAGTCGATCACCAATCTGAACCTTCTGACCGCGCAGAAAATCGGCTGTTTTCATGCGTTTTTTGCCTTCGATTTGAAGCTCGTTTAAATAAACGCCGCCGTCTTTCGCACAAATTTTCAGCCTGCCTGATTTCGCGTCGATCAAAGCTATTTGTCCGGGAGAGACACTTTC
>CAXHAT010000106.1:0-26951 GCA_964014485.1 uncultured Deferribacteres bacterium | reverse complement strand
ACACCAAGAAGCTCGTCGGCAGCGTCAGATGTGTATAAGAGACAGCACCAAGTCCTGTGGGACGGCCGCAATGAATCCGGCGCCCGCGCCGCCTCCGGTGCGTACTTCGTGCGCATGGTCACGGACGGGTTCCAAACGAGTCGGAAGGTTTTATTGGCGAAGTAATTTTCAGCCACGTAGGCCGGATTAAGCGCAGCGAATCCGGCGTATGACTTCACCTGATAAAAAATATTGAATTGATGCACGTAATTTGCTCGTGTCAAATGTACCTGACTTGTAATACTCACCTCAATTGCCGGATTCGCTGCGCTTAATCCGGCCTACCTTCCTATCCTGATCCGTTCAATCCAAACACAACGATCCGCTTTGACGCGCCGAAAACCGCACACGTGCAAATCGTCGTCTTCGACATGCTCGTCCGCCGCGTGTAATTGCTTGTTTTTTTCATCGGGCTTTTCTAAGATTTAATTGCTCGTTACACCGCAATTGTTTGCGATTCGGAATGGTAGAGTTGCGTTCGCGAATCAAAGCGCAAATTGAGAACAAGCAGGAAGGAGACAACGATATGGTTGAACTCAAAAGCAGTAAATTTCCGAGCCGGGAAGAGCGGGCGGAAACGGGCAGAAAAGCGCGTGCGATCTTCGAGCCGTTGCGGGCGGAGCTCGAACGCGAGCACTGGGGGGAGTACATGTCAATCAATGTTGACAACGGCGATTACGTGATCGAAAAAGAGAACCTGGCTTCGGCAAAAAAGCTGAGAAAGAAGTATCCGGGCACTCTGCCGTTTACCATTCGCATCGGCTATAAGTCAGTCTTTCATTTCGGCGGCTCCGGTTTAACCGACGGCATGCGTAAATGATTGTCGGGGTGATTGAAAATTCCGTCCATCCCTATCTTAAATTGAACGTTGTTGCAAACGGAAATCAGGAAGAACTCAAATTTCTTGTCGATACTGGATTTGACGGAGAAATAGCATTATCCTACGAGATGGCGGATCATTTTGACCTTGAGCCGTTGCAATCTTTGCAAATAACCTACGCAAGCGGCGAGTCGCGGGAAGAGCTTGTTGCTGAGGGAAAAATTGTCTGGTTTGGGCAAGAAAGGCAAGTCGTCGTCCTTCTTTCCAATGATGAAAAACCAGCGATTGGCACACAATTACTTCGGGAATGTTTAATGATCATGGATTTTCCAATGGGATTGCTCACATTAGAAAATAAAGCGAAAGACGCAACGTTCTGAAATAACGTTTTCGTCGCCCCGATTCGATGCGACAGCGCTCAGAAAATCACTTGGAACGGCCTACAATGAATCCGGCGCCCGCGTCGCCTCCGGGGCTTATTTCGTGCGCATGATCACCGACGGATTTCAAACGAGCCGGAAGGTTTTGCTGGCGAAATAACATTTATCCAAAAACCTTGTGACGTGGCGAGACTCATCTTCGAGATGAATCTCGCCTTATTCCTATAGCTGAGTTCTGATTGCCTTCTCCTGACTTTGTACGCAAATTCCGCTCTCCGCGAAACCATCTTTCCCCCTGAAAACCTTCCTATTGACAAGTCCTGCTATCTTGCTATTTTAAAAAGTTGTTGTGGCAATATATTTAGTCCGATGAGAAAAAGGCGGCGTAAGAAACACAATGGCGCTATTATTTGAATGGGATGAAGACAAGGCTGACTAATTAATGCACGAAAAGCTACACGAAATGAGCGAAAACAATATGAAGAAGACTGTTTCTAAAGAGGAGGCAAGAGACGCCATGCAGCCCGAGTATGATTTTTCGGGCGGCGTTCGCGGCAAATACGCGAAGAGGTTGAAGGAAGACGGATATACCATTCGGATTTATCATAGCGACGGGACATTTTCTGAAAGACGTGTGTTGGGCGAAAAAACAGTCGTTCTTGATGCTGACGTATGGGAATATTTTCCTTCTTCGGATACCGTTAATAATGCTTTGCGTACGCTGATTTCTTTAGTACAGCGAGATTGAAAACCGCGTACAAAATAACGGCACGCTCTTCCGTCATGTGATCGAACCCCTTCAACCCAAGCACAACCATCCGCTTTGACGCGCCAAAAACCGCGCACGTGCAAATCGTCGTCTTCGACATGCTCGGCCGGAGCGTCCACACTCTGGCGGACGACGAATTCCACACTGGAACCCGCCAAATCACCTGGAACGGTCGCAACGAAACCGGCTCGCGTCGCTTCCGATGCCTATTTCGTGTGTATGATCACGGACGGATTTCAAACGAGTCGGAAGGTTTTGATGACGAAGTAGAATTGTAAAAAACAGAGACCGCCTAAATCACAAACGCCCTTGTCGTTCTTATGATTGAGAATGACAAGGGCGTTTGTTTGTGTACGATATTTTTCTCTCTGCCGCCGCTGGTAGGAGCGTAAGATTTACCTTACGATTGAACCGGACGGGATTATTTTTTCGGGGGTAACTAAAGTGAGTCCCGTTTTTTTGTCAACGGCGGCGAGGATCATGCCTTCGGAGATTTCGCCGCGCAGTTTGGCTGGTTTCAGGTTGGCGACAACAACGACATTTTTGCCGGGCAATTCATCCGGCGAGTAATGTTGCGCGATTCCCGCCACAATCTGTCTGGTTTTCTCACCAATTTTGACCTGCAATTTTAACAACCGATCCGCGCCTTTCACTGGCTCCGCTGCGACGATTTCAGCAACGCGCAGTTGGACTTTGGCGAAATCGTCAATCGTAATTTGATGATTCTCTATCGGCTGGGGCTTGGCCGTATTCTTTTCGGCGGGCTTCTTCTCAACCACACCGCCTAATTTTTCCATTTCCTTCACAATCTCGCTGTCTTCAATTTTTTTAAACAAAATGCTTAATTCGCCTATTCTGTGCCCGGCAGGCAAAGGTGACGTCCCGATTTCTGACCACGATGCGTCTTTGGCGGAACCTTCGAGTTGCAGCATTTGCCAGATTTTGTCCGAGGTAAAAGGAATGATTGGGCTGCTTAGAATCGCCAAAGCGTGGGCGGTTTGCGCGCATAGATTGAGCGTCGTCGCGCACTGCTCCGGGTTTTCTTTGCGCGATTTCCAAGGCTCGCTGTCATTAAAATACTTGTTTGCCGCACGCGCCAGCGCCATCATCTTCTTGGTCGCTTCTTTGAATCGAAACGCGTCGATAGCCTCGCCGACTTCGTCACGCAGAGCCGCGGTTTGCGTCAAAAGCGCTTCATCGATTTCCGCCAGTTCGCCAATCTCTGGCAGTTCGCCGTCAAAATAGCGATGGATGAAAGTAAACGCCCGGTTGATGAAATTGCCGAGAACGTCGGCTAGTTCATTGTTATGCCGCGCCTGAAATTCTTTCCAGGAAAAATCGGCGTCGCGCGTTTCGGGAAAATTGAGGCTGAGCGCGTAACGCAGCGAATCCGGCTCAAACGTCTCCAGATATTCATGCAGCCAAACGGCATGATTGCGGCTGGTGGAGAGCTTGGCGCCTTCAATGTTCAGAAATTCGTTTGCGGGCACGTTTTCCGGCAAGACAAAGTCATCGTGAATCGCCAGCATGGCCGGAAAAATCAGGCAGTGAAAAACGATGTTGTCCTTGCCAATGAAATGGAGCAATTTTGTGTCTTCATTTTGCCAATATTCTTTCCACAAATCAGGCTGACCTCGCTCTGTCGCCCATTCCTTGGTCGCGGAAATATAGCCAATTGGCGCGTCGAACCAGACGTAGAGCTTTTTACCGGATGCGTCGACGCCTTCTTGCTCGGCGACATCTTCAGGCACTGTTATGCCCCACGGCAAATCACGCGTCACGGCGCGGTCTCGCAAACCGTCATTTAGCCAACTCCGCACTTGGCCGAGAACGTTCGGCTTCCAGTCGGTTTTTTCATTGATCCAATTTTCCAGCATAGGCTGAAGCTTTTCGAGCGGCAGGTACCAGTGCGTCGTCTCTTTTTCGATCGGAGGCGTGTCGGTGATTGTACTTTTGGGGTCGATCAATTCCTTCGGGCTTAAACTTGTGCCGCATTTCTCACATTGATCGCCGTAAGCTTTGTCGTGACCGCACGAGGGGCAGGTGCCGTAAACGAAACGGTCGGCAAGAAAAAGCTTCGCTTCCGGATCATAAAGTTGCCGTTCTTTCTTGAGCGTAAATTGGTTCTTTTGCGCGAGTGCGCGGAAAAAATCCCGGCTCGTCTCGTGATGAACGGGAGACGAAGTCCTGCCGTAGAAATCAAATGTCATTCCCACGCCGTCGAACGCTTTTTTGATCATCGTGTGATAGCGGTCAACGATTTCCTGCGGATCCTTTCCTTCCGCTCGCGCTTTGAGCATGATGGGCACGCCGTTTTCATCGGAGCCGCAAATGTAGACGACGTCTCGTTTTTTGAGCCGACAATATCTGACATAAATATCCGCCGGCAGGTAAGCGCCGGCAAGATGGCCAATGTGGATCGGGCCGTTGGCGTAGGGCAGGGCGCTGGTGACTAAAATCCTTTTATGCTTTGCCATGGGTGCGTTATCAATTCCTGGTTAAAAAATTAGTGCGGGTTTTGCTTCAAATCTTCGAGATTGCCGTGCTCATGCCCGCAGTTGTTTTTGCACTTGTACATGTTGTCTTTTAATTCCGCCAGCGGGAGAACTTCGCGCGTCGCTCCGTCGCGATATTTGAGCTGCACGGTTTCCTGAAAGATGTCAATTCGTTCGACCATCGCCCAGCCTTTGCTTGTTTTAACGTCCTTCGCAAGTTCCGGGTATTGCTTGATCGCCCAGTTGTAGAAATCGCGCTCATACATCAGGCAGCATTTTAAGCGCCCGCAAACGCCCGCCAATTTACTTGGATTAAGCGGCAAATTTTGATCACGCGCGGCCTGAGTGGTAATCGGCTGGAATTCGCGCAGCCATGACGAACAGCAAAGCTTCCGCCCGCAAACGCCGTAGCCGCCGAGGCGTTTGGCTTCATCCCGCACGCCGATTTGACGCAGTTCGATGCGCGTTCTGTGCTCGCCCGCCAAATCCTTGACCAGGCGTCGAAAGTCAACGCGTCTTTCGGCGGTAAAGTAAAAGGTGATTTTGTTGCCGTCGAATTGATATTCGCAATCGACGAGTTTCATTTGCAGCTTGTGGTAAGCCACCTTTTTTCGACACGAATCAAGCGCTTTCTTTTCGTTGATTCTATTTTGCGTTTGCTTGAGAAAATCTTCGGTTTTGGATTTGCGAAGTATTTTTCGCACAGGATTTTTTTTTGTCGTTTCAGGCTTTGTCGAACCCTGATAGTTGACCTTGCCAAAATCGAAGCCTTTCTCGGCTTCAACCAGGACAAATTCCCCTTTTTCCAGCTCGAAGTCAGAAGGGTTTTCAAAAATGGCCGTACGTTGGCCTTTGAACTTGATCTCTATATATTCGGACATTCCGTCCTCCATAAAACAAAATTGGATCTATATAAAAACTCAATTGTCACGCAGTCCGGAAAAATCGCCGATAAGAGCAGTTTTGCCGCCCGTTTAAAGAAAAAACTCCGTCGAGACTATTGAAGAATACTCCGCTTTGTCATACTAAAGGAATCTTTGTTCTCGCCTGGTACAATCAACGCTCAAAAGTTAAAGATGGCGATCAAAAAAGACGCTTACAGCAGAACAATTTGGAGTTTTTTCGACAGCTTCGTCTGGTTACGGACAGACAGTCGGCGTTTAGAGACGCGTGCATCAAATAGAGTATACTTTCACCAAAAAAGCAAACATTCTCAACTTTGCTTGGCGCATTGCCGAATTTTTTTAACAAGCACAAGCAAAACCAGGGCGGGTTGGACGTATCGTTGGAGCATGTACATGCTTAACTCAAGCTGGTGCACCGCCTGCTTATAATCGAATTTCGGGAATCCTTGCACAAACTTTTCGATTGTCTCGGTTTGATCGATATTGACGATCATTTCTTGAGATTTTTCCGGCCCGACGGCTGAAGCCGTCATGGCGTCGCGCGTCCAAATAAGCGCGTTTTGCAGGATCTCGCGGACTAAGGTCTTGTCGCGCTTCTGCGCCAATTGCGTGCAAAAAACGGCGTATTTCGCCGGAGCCATAAAGGCGGCACGCATCAGTTCAACGGCGTCTTGCCTGAGCGCAAATTGTTTTTCATCCAAAAGCGAGAATGCGCGGCGGATGTTGCCGCATGCGAGGCGTGCGATCAATTTTGCTCGTTCCGAGTCGATTTCGGGCGCACTCTGAATAATTTTTTCAATCGCCTCGGTCTGTAAAACGCCGAAATTAAGGTGCTGACAACGACTCAGGATTGTCGGGAGCAATTCTTCGGGCGAACTGGAAGTCAAAACAAAATAAGTGTTTGCGGGCGGCTCCTCAAGAATTTTCAAAAGCGCGTTAGTCGCTTCCACCGTCATTTTATGCGCGTCTGCAACGATGATGATTCTGCTTTCGCCCGGAGAGCTTTTAAGGCCAAGTTGGCGGCGTAATTCGCGAATTTCGCTGATGGATATGGAAGGGTTTGGCCAGGGACGACGCATCAGGTAAGGCTGCTCGGCGATGGACGCGCGAACCAGATCAATGTCAGTTCGCTTGGCCGTTTTGGGTTTGGGGAAAACGAGTGCGAGCGACGGATGACCGACCTCTCTTGCCTGTTTGCACGATACGCAGTTTCGACAAGGCTTGGCGCCCTCGGTTTTGCAGAGCAGAGCTTTGCCATATTCCAGGGCCAGCGCTAATTTGCCCGCGCCCTCAGGCCCGAGGAAAAGATAAGCGTGCGCCAATCGCCCGGTTTGAAACGCTTTTGAGATCGAATTTTTGACCGTTATTTGGCCGTGAATCGCGTCAAGATTTAGAACGCTTGAACTCATTGTTTTTTCTCTAACCAATCCGTTGGGTTCAAGTGATCGAATTTTTGCCAAACCTGAAAATGCACCAACGGTCCGTCCAGGCTTTGCCCCTCGCCGACCGCGCCGATGACTTGGCCTTGCGCGACTGTTTGCTGTAATTCCACAAAAATTTCATCGATGTGCGTGTAAACCGTGTAATAGCCGTCGCTGTGATTGATAATAATCAGATTCCCGCGTCCGCGCTGCCAGGTAATCGCGGTTACCACGCCCGGCGCGGACGCGCTGACTTTCGCCCCGGCGGAGACGGTTATATCGAGACCTAAATTATCGGTAGTTGTCTTCAAAACAGGGTGTTTGTAGGGCCCGTACGCACGTTTGATCTCTCCGGCGACCGGCCAATACAAACGCCCCCGATTGGCGGCAAAATCAAATTCAATTTCGGCGGGCGCTTGGATGACGTCCGCGGAGACCTGCACGGGCTGCTCCGCCTGTGCTTTCTTTTCACGCTCGACTTTTTTCTCCGATTCGGCGATCAAGCGCTGAATTTGGTCGATGGCATTTTTGTAGTCGTCGAGTTGCTTTTGATAGGCCGTCTTGTCTCTGCGAATTTTTTTCAACACACCGTTTTTTTCTTTGCGGTCGGCGGCGAGCTTTTTTTCTTCCGCCGTTTTTTCAGTCAGGAGCGCATTTTCCTTTTCAAAAGCTTGACCCAGTTTTTCATGCGTAGCAACGAGGGAGTCTTGGCGGGAGCGAATCTCCTTGATTTTTCGCGCATCGTCTTCCGCCAGACGACGGTGGTACAGCGACCAAACTTCGACTTGTTTGTAAGAATCGGCGTTCAACAAAAGCGCGAGCGAAGGGACGCGGCCGTACTTGTACAAACTGACCAAACGATTCGCAAAGCCTTTTTTGAGTTTGCTTAAGTCTTCTTCAAGCGCGACTTGTCGTTTTTCCAGACGGCGAATTTCCTGGCGCTGGGAGAGCGCCGCTTGCCGGTATTTTGAAACGAGATTTTTGGTGAGGTTTATTTTTTCGTCGAGAACGTTGATGTAGTCCAGTGTTTCAGATTCCCGCGCTTTTTGTTTTTTATAAAGCTTTTCAACGTCAGATATCTTTTTGCGCAAGTCCGCGATTTCAGCTTCTCGCGGTTCCTGCGCCGAAAGGCTGACGGTCGCCGCGCTAAACAAAAGACAATAAGCCCAAAAATAAATGCTTCGAAAATTCTTTTTGCACACTTGCATTTTCAATGTATAAAAATGTGTTCCAGATGGAGGCGTCTAATGACGGCGGCGAACCGATGCACCCTGAATCCTGCGGTTCAGACCTGCCGAATCGAGTTGCTCGAAAGGCATGAAACATAAAGGTTTAGAGCCAGAAAAGCAATTAAAAACTGTTATTGAAAGCGCTTGACTGACCAGACTTGTATCGCTATATTGGCGAGTGTTGCTTTGTTTCATAATTACAATAACTTATGATCTTGCAAACGCAATTGTTCGACGAACGTACCGCGCCTGCGACCACTGACGAAAAGCAGTTCGTGAGTCAAACGCTTCAGCGTTTCTTTTGACGGTTTTCTATTCCGGGCGATGATAAAACATCGTGCTCCAAACGAATAAACTCAGGAACTTACCGCCCTGGAAAAGACGTCTTTTTTAATAGCGCGGGCAACCATGAGTACCAACAAGGGCGAAGGTTGAAAAAGCGTTGTCTGTAGAATGCACAAAATCGTCTCGCCTGACTAAATTTTTTGAATGAAATCGCACAATAAAAACGGCCGTCTGCAGAAGAGCGGGTTAGACGGTTTTTGGGGAAATATTTTCAACAAGGGAAACGTACGCCAGGACGAAGTTTTTGCGGTGCTTGCAAAATCTCCTATTTTTTCCGACATGACCAAAGCCGAAGTGCTCGAATTTCGGCGGATTGTTCGCGTCAGAAGCTTCAAATCGCAGGAGCCGGTTTTCTGGGAAGGGGAGCCGGGAATCGGCATGTACTTCGTAAAATCGGGGTCGCTGGGCGTTTATAAAATTAAAGGCCGGGAGAAGAAAAAAGAGCTGGCGGTTTTGAAACGAGGCAATTTTGTCGGCGAGCTGGCGTTGTTTGACGAAAGCCCGCGCACGGCCACGTGTATCGCAAAGGAAGATGCGCAAGTTATCGGTTTGTTTCGCCCTGATTTGTTCGCGCTACTGGCTCGGAAGCCGCGCCTGGGCAATAAATTTCTTTTTCAATTGGCGGTCGTACTTGGCGAAAGACTTAAGATCACGACGCAAGAACTCGATCGACTCAAGGAAAAGCTCGATCGTTCAAACATCCTGCTGTAAATGAAATCGGAAAGCCAAACAGGGGGGCGTTTTTTTTCTGTTGATGAATTGTCACCCCAAAAAGTCGCCGCCATACTTGCCGTCTTGGTCGGCTCTCTCTTCCTGTTGCAACTTCTCCCGGCGCTATTCTCTGTATTAGCTGCGCTCGGCTTTGCGCTTGTTTTTACCGCTCTTCTCGACCCCATTGTCGATGCGCTTGAACAACGAAACATAAACCGCATCGGCTCCATCCTGCTCGTTTTTCTGTCCGTGACAATCGTCTTGCTGCTCTTCTTGAAAGGGTTTTCTGGCGCCGTCGGCGTGGAAATAGGCGGCTTGGGACGCGTTGTTGAAAAAGAGAATTTCCCGGAAATAGTTGGTTTTTTTGAAAAGGAACTGCTACAAAATATACCTCTTTTGAGCCAACCTGAGTTTAGCCGCCCCATTGCTGAATCTGGAGAAGCTTTTGTACAAGCCACGTTGAAGCTGGCTTACGATTTAGCCGTCACGCTGATTACTTCCCTGCCGTGGGTCACCATTATTGTCATCACGGTTTTCTTTTTTCTGAAAGACGGCTGGAAAATTAAGCGCTCTCTGACGGACGCCGCGCCAAACGCGTACCACGAGATTTCCATTTTCGGTTTAGATCAAATCTCTCGCAAACTCGGCCGTTTTGTGCGAGAGCAAACGGCGGTTTTTTTGATGATCTGCGGTCTTTATTTTACAGCGTTTGTCTTGCTTGGTTTGCCCTATCCGCTGTTCATGGCCGTGATTGTCGCAATGGCGAGCTTGACGCCGTGGTTTGGCGGTCCCCTGGGCTTTTTTCTTGCTCTTGCGGCAATGCTTTCAAAAACGCAGCAATTCGGAGCTGTTGGCGCATTAGCCGCCGGTTTTGCGGCTATTCAGCTTTTGGATAATACGATCATTTCCGCGAAAATCATGACGTTGCAAACCCGTTTTCACCCGGTCATTATTATGATGCTTTTATTGGCGGGCGGAACGCTCTGGGGGCTGGCCGGACTGCTCTTGATTGTCCCAATTTCGAACTGCCTTTACATTGCGGTAATGGAAGGACGGCGCGCTCTTGCGGGTTTACGTTTGCATGAACGGAAACAGTTCGCGACCGATGTTGCGGAATAGGCGATTTGGAAAGCATTCGCGTCTCCAAGCAGCTTTGAATAAAAAAATCCCGACGTCCAAAAGGACGACCGGGATTTTTTTGAGGAAAGGGCGATTTAAGTGAATGATGCGACGGAGCGTCGCGCCCCGCCTAACATTCCCGCCGAGTGATTTCTATAGCGAAAACCATCGGCTTACTTTAATCAGAAAAATGTTGTTGGGGTGAACGTCAAAAAGCTCTTCGAGATCATTTGAAAACGAGAATTCTCCGATTGAGCTCGAACCAGTGCGGCTTTGCGTCCAAACAAGAAAGATGGTTGAACCCGGAATGTACTCCCATCGCGCGATGAGATTTGAGCGGAACTGGCGAAAGTTGAAGTTCGGCTGATAAATCGAGTAGTCGGTCACGCCGTCCTGGTTTTCGTCAATCTGGTAAGCGCCTTCGTTTCCGTCAAAGCCGATCTCTGAATCGGCGAATTGGTGGAAGCGATCGGCGTAAACTTCAGACTGCGGATTGGTGATGCGTTTGAAGTTGGTGTAGTCGCCCGCTGAGACAAACGGCTGACCGTAGTACTGAATCGAAAATGTCGGCGTAACGCTGTAGTTCAGGCGAATCGTAAGTGCGAGCGTCTTCTGATCGATTCGTCCAAACAGGTAGCGCGAGTCTGAGTTAAAAGTGCTGGTTTGAATATATTGTAAATCAGACTTGCGAATATTGTACGACGGGCGCAGACTGATCGACATCGCGTTGGACGGGCGGTACGATACGGAAAGGCGCACATTGTGCGAACGCGCATCGCCGAAATCCTGCCAACTGTTAAATCCGCCGAAATGAAACGACAATGATTTGCGATTGTCGGTTGAGACATTGTACCACTGATTCCACTGACCCGGGAATTTCATCGCCGGCCCGCCGCGTAAGGCGCTGGTTGAAAGGTTGCGACCCTCACGGCCAAGGCCGAGCCAGACAAACCAGTGATTTTTCAATTGCCCGCCGCCGTTAACGTTTCCGCCTGCAAACTGCATATCGCCGCCAAAATTCCAGCCAGCCCACTGATTGAAATTAACCCGAACGTTGCGGAAAATTGAGAACGGCTCCGTGATGCGATAGCCCGCCCACGACCATTGCATGACGCGGTCGGCCTGACGCATAAATCCAAGATCGTTCAGCTCCAGGCCAGGCGAACGCCACATCACTCCGGCGTTCAATTGCAGACGACTGTTGCCGCTTCTGTTTAAGCTGAAATAGCCGCCGTGTCCGGCCAAAGATGTGCGCGAAGAATCGAGCGAAACGTAGTCGGCGTCAGGGCGCTGATAATATCTGGCGGAAGAAGTTTGTGCCGCAAGCATGGCTTCTTGCGTACCGTTGATTTTACTGAAAGCGGTTTTAAAATTAACCGAGTATGTTTTGTTTGACCATTGATGGCGAACGTCGAAGCCGCCGGTATAAGCGGATTTGTTGAGAAATCCGAGGTGATCTTCGGAGATATTGCGGTTGGTTGCGGTCATCATGCCGCCGATGGAAGTATTGCCTTGCCCATAGTCTTTTTGGATGCGTCCGAGAAAATAATTGGTGAACGGCTCGACCGTTTCGTTTCTGCGCGAACCTGCGAAGTCAATGACAGCGTTTTCTTTCTGCGTCATGGCGTCGAGTATGCCGATGGAGAGGCCGTTTTTTGTTTTCCCGGTGAGTTTAAGCGCAGAAGCAATCGACGTGTTATCCGGCTGGTTCAAATACTCGCCGTCGCCTAGGCTCGGTCTGTATTGCGGCTGGCGGCCGATACGGCGAGAGTAGAAGAGCTTGTCGTTGGCGTTCGGGCCGTCGCCAAGCATCAGGCCAAAATCAAGAATGTTCTGACCTTCGATAAAGAAAGGCCGCTTTTCCTGAAAAAACGTTTCAAAAGCTGATAAATTGACTTCAGACGGATCGGCTTCAACTTGCCCAAAATCAGGATTTACCGTGACGTCAAGTGTCAAGTCGCTGGTAACGCCAAGCTTGGCGTCGAGTCCGCCGGAGAAGCGGGTGTTTGAACCGTCAGCGAAAGGGTTGCCGACTTCCGGCTCGAAACGGTTCAAGTCGGCGACCGTGTAAGGCAAAACTTCCAAACGGCGGGCTGGTCTTACGCCCTTAATGCCGCGCAATTCGCCGAAATAGCTGACCCAGCCCGGCGCTTTTCGCGGAACGAATTGCCAGACGGAGCGCTCGTCTTCGCGATAAAATCGCCTGGTAAATTGGATTCCCCAGACATGCTCTTCTTTCTTGCCAAAGCGCAATTGGCTGAAAGGGATGCGCATTTCCGCCGACCAGCCTTGGTCGTCGTGCGAAACTGCGCCGTACCAAATCGGGTCCCAGTTCTCGTCCCAATTGTTGCCGTCATTGGTGATCGCTTCGTCGCCCTTCACGCCCGCGGCCGTGATTGTAAATGAAAACGCCGTGCGATGATCGAAATAACTGTCGATGTTTATTTCGACCCAATCGCCCGCAAACCCGTCGCGGCGAGTTACGCGCTTTTCAATTTTTTCCGGTTCTGCGTCATGGGCGCGGATTGCGATGTACAAATTGTTGTCGTCGTATAAAATTTTGAAAGAAGTTGGTTGCGAAGGCGGTTTGTTTTCGAAAGGTTCGCGCTGAATAAAATCCCCGCCCCACTCGACTTTTTTCCAAACTTCATCGTCGATCACGCCGTCGATGGTTGGCGGGTGCGGGTTGATTTTTTTAGTGTTATAGACTTTTTTGGCAGGCAAATCATCGTTTTTTCCTTTACCGGCAAATGCCGCCGTGGTGCAAAGAGAAAACACGAAAAGGGACAATAACAGTTTCCGCATGACATCACTCCCCGTGATTGAGCGTTCCAAGTGATACTCTATTTGTGCGTTTAATTTGATGACACTGCTTTTTTCAAAAGGTTACTCAAAAAAGCGCATCGCCGGATTTCCAGCGACGCGCTAAAGTGAGAATGGTCTGGACCGGACCGAGTTTGATTAGCGTTTCAAGCAGTATTTGTCGTCAAATCCGGTATTAGGACATCCGGGAATACAAAAAGGTTGGCAATTTTTTTCACAGTGAGGTTTTTGAGCAGCTTTTCCAGGATACTTTATCAACCTGCGGAAGATGACCAAAAGCAGGTTGAATTCAGAAGGTCTCGCCCAATGAGCCGGTAAGCGGACTTGTGTTTCGAAGGAAATATTTGTAGTAATAACTGATGTTACGCACCGCCGTTTGGCACGCGCGATTAAAGCTCGCAGACAACTTTTTGATTCTCATTAGCTCCGTTCTTCAGAACGGAGATTTTTGAAGACGCCCTTCCCATCCCTTCCGCCGCGCCGGCGCGGCGGAAGGGATGAAAATGAGCGCCTTGCATGTCACCGGGCTCAAGCCTGGTGCTAATGAAACCATGTTCAAGTCTGAGCAACAGGCGATGCATTGGCGCGCGTAACATCAGGTAATAACCAAATCTTATAAGGAGGTTTTGCAGGTAACGCCTATCTGCAAAACCAGGCGTTCATTTTGTCGGGACACCGCTAAATCATGGATGAACTTTCTTGCCGTTCCTGCCATTCCGCATCTCTGAAATCATTTGTCGACTTGGGGAATTCTCCCTTGGCCAACGCCTATCTTGAGCAATCGCAACTTTGGCGGGCCGAGAAGTTTTACCCGTTGCACGTCTTTATTTGCTCCAAATGCCTGCTTGTCCAATTGCCTCAATTTCATGCGCCGCAAGAAATTTTTGAAGAATATGCTTACTTCTCTTCCTGGTCGGACTCTTGGTTGGCGCACGCAAAAAAATACGTCAATTTCATGATGAGCGAGTTTGGCGTCTCAGACAGGCGGCAGGTCGTCGAGGTTGCGAGCAACGACGGGTATTTATTGCAATATTTCCATCAGGCGGGAGTTCCGGTTTTGGGGGTAGAGCCCGCCCAAAATGTAGCGCGCGCCGCCATTGAAAAAGGCGTTCCCACGTTGAGTGAATTCTTCGGAGAAAGGCTTGCTCGCCGTCTTGTCAAAGAAGGCAAGCAAGCCGACCTTTTGATCGGCAACAATGTGCTCGCTCATGTACCTGAGCTGAATGATTTTGTCTCCGGTCTAAAAATTCTGCTCAAGCGGACTGGCGTTATCACGCTCGAATTTCCTCACTTGCTGCGCCTGATGCTTGAAAATCAATTCGACACCATTTATCACGAACATTTTTCCTATTTCTCACTTCACGCAGTGAAAAGCGTTTTCGCAAATCATGGCCTGACAATTTTTGACGTCCAGGAACTGCCTACGCATGGCGGCTCCCTGCGGCTTTTTGTGACCCACGAAAATGCTGTAACTTCGGAGTCATTCCCGCGCAGGCGGGATTCTAGTCATACTGCGCCGCTTTTGGATTCCCGCCTGCGCGGGAATGACGGTCTTAACGACCCGTTTTTTGAAGGGGAGAAGTTGGTTGGCGGGAGAGAAAATGTTGCGAATGTTTTGAAAAAAGAGATTGAAGCCGGACTGACCAATCTCGAAGCGTATGAAAATTTTTCTGAACAAGTCCGCGAGACGAAAAGAGCCCTGCTTGACTGCCTGATTTCATTGAAACGTGACGGGAAATCTATCGCGGGCTACGGCGCTCCGGCAAAGGGGAATACGCTTTTGAACTACTGCGGCGTCAGTACGGATTTTATCGATTATACCGTTGATCGCAGTCCGGTAAAACAGAATCGTTTTTTGCCTGGAACAAGGATTCCGATTTTCGCGCCGGAGCGGCTGCAAGAAACCAAGCCGGATTTTGTCTTGATCTTGCCCTGGAATATTAAAAACGAAATTATGGAGCAAACGGCGCACATTCGCGATTGGGGCGGACGTTTTATCACACCAATTCCAAAACCTGAGATTCATCCATGAAATTTGCCGAAACGCCGCTGCCGGGAGCTTTTGTAATTGAATTGGAGCCGCACAGTGATGAACGCGGTTTTTTTGCACGATCCTGGTGCAGAAACGAATTTATCGAGCACGGTTTGAACGCTGAATTGGTGCAGTGCAACGTTTCTTTTAATCATAAAAAAGGTACGCTGCGCGGCATGCACTACCAAGCTCAGCCTTATGCAGAAACCAAGCTCGTCCGCTGCACGCAGGGCGGCGTCTACGACGTCATTATTGATTTACGGCCTGACTCGCGAACGTTCAACGAATGGTTTGGCGTTGAGTTGAGCGCTGAAAACCGAAAAATGCTTTACATCCCGGAGGATTTTGCACACGGTTTTTTGACGCTTGCGGATAAAACGGAAGTGTTTTACCAAATGTCCGCATTTTACGAGCCGACAGCAGCCCGTGCGATTCGTTGGAATGATTCTGCGTTTAAAATTGATTGGCCGGGAAAGGTTGAAATTATTTCCGATAAAGATGCTTTGCTGCCGGATTGGGAAGGATGACGTACAAAAAAACTCCCATACCGACGGATCGATACGGGAGTTTGGTAATTTAAACTCGCGAGTTTTTGATCTCGAAAATTCAGCTCGAAAACTCGCCGGGAGCTTATTGATTCACTTCTGTTACTGAGTAAATGCCAGGATCGGACGGTGCATTTTCGTTGGAGTTAATCTCGTCTTGGCCCCAGAGCATTCTTTCCACGTATTGCGTTACGGTTTGTGAATTCAGCGGGAACGGAACCGCAATCGCTGAGTCGCTTTTCCGCAGACGACGGGAATCGTTAAAAGGCATGTACGTGCCGAAGCCGGACACATATCTTTCCTCAATAATCTCCCGCAGCAAGGCGTCGTCTTGAGACATGTTGTCTCCGTTTTCAATACCTCCAGCCTGAAAGTCCGCTTCTTCATATGGATCATACTTGTGAGGCTCGCCGGCAAAATTGGCGTTCAACCAGCCGCCATTGTTCAAGTACTGTCGCAACATGTTTAGGTGACCAAGACCAGTGGAAAATCCAGCCGTTCTGGCGCCGCACTCGGCCAGGATCAGGAGGTTTTCAGAATAGGTAATGAGTCGATGCGGCTCGAATTGCTCAATAATGCCCTTGTTGGCCGAACCGCCCGATTCATCGATGGTGTAGTAGCCAAAACGCGCCGTTTCATCCGTTTTGCTGTTGTTTCGACTTGAGGCGTTTGCCGGATCAAGCAGACCCATGAGATAGCTGTCGCCTGTGCCAACGTCACCGGCGCGCGATCCTTCCAGAATTGTCCAGAACAGGTTTTTATCGCCGGTTGTGGTGGATGCGTCGCCGCGCGGCCTGTGCAGCAGATCGCCGTCCGGCGATGAAATGCCGTTTTGCGCCGCTGCGTAAGCGCCTGCGTAATCCTTCATTTGCAACAGGTACCGCGCCTTCAGCGTGTAGGCCGCTTGAATCCATTTGGATGCGTCGCCCTCAAAATAGATGTCAAAATCCTCGCTTCGACTCGCTGCAGACTGAAGATCGGCAATACCAGCGTCAATAACCGCAATGAGTGCATTAAAAACAGACATTTGAGAATCAAAGGCCGGGTCTTCAACGCCTGTCCCGACTTCAGAATAAGGGACGCTGCCGAAAAGAGACGCTCCTGTGCCGACTGCGTGCGCTTCCACAATTCTGGCTATTCCGGTGAGCAGCCTGTCGTCGGAGTTTTCCTGAATGTGGCGTACATTCGTTAAAACGCCAATGTAAATATGATTCCAAAGAGTGTTGGTGTGTCCAGCGGTCATGGCATAGCCGTACACAGTGGAATAGACGGCGGCAAAACCGATCAACTGGCCTGAGTACATGCCCGAGAATCTGCTCACATGTCCGGCTTGAACTTGCGTGTTTGCCAGTTGCGCGCCATTGAGAAAAAGCCTGGCGTCAACGTCGGTGACGGTGATGCCGTTCGGGTTGTTATTCAGATCATTCGGGATTGAGCAGGAAGTCAGCGCAACACCGAGGCATATCATGAATAGTGTGATCTTTCTTTTCACTTTATTTGCTCCTGAATTTCTCTTTCATTTCCGTTATCAAATTTTGGATATACTATTTCAACAGGAGTGGAACTGCTCAACCTCGATTGTCATTCTGCAGGAATCTTTTTTAGTCGCAAAAACTGAACTCTTGTCGCGTCCAGGGGGCGAAACCAAAAAGATGCTTCCAGCATGACAGGCGAGCAGTTGCTTCAATGCACTCCGAATTCTGTAACGATCAATAATTAACGGACACTGAAAACAAATATGATTTCGTACTCGGATTGGTGAAATAATCCAGACCAAATCCATTGGAAACGCCCGCCTGGTTGACGGCCGGATCAACGCCGACCAATTCTTTGTACCAAGCGAAGAGGTTTCTTGCCGTCGCAGAGAAAGTCACTGAGCTAAGGCCGGTGAGGTCTCTGAATTTTTGCGACGCCAGATCGTAAGACAGGGTCAATTCACGAATTCTTGTGTAGGTGGCGTCTTTCGTGGAAAAATTGTAGAGCTGGCCGTCGCCAAAGCCGCCGCCGATGCCGTGACGGTACCACGTTTCGTCCAGCAAGACGTTGCCGCCGCCGAAATCATGGATATTGCCGCGAACCCAGGAACCGGCCGGAATAATGTCGCCGTCAAAATTGACCAGTTCTTCCGGCGTGGACTCAATGACGTTGGCCGTTTCCGCCGTCGTGCCAAAGCGTCTCAGCACCCATTGCGTACGCGGAGAATAATCGCCGCCTTGCGAATGTTCGAGCAACATGTTCAAGCCGATGCGCTTATAACGGGCTCGCAGCCCAATGCTGCCGCGCCAATCCGGATTGGGATCGCCTAAAACAATCTGCCCGGGCGTCGCCTGAGGAAAGCCGTTGTCATCCAAAACCAGCACGCCGTCATATTCGCCGTTTTCCGTGATCGAACCCGTTCCCCACAATGTGCCGAGGGGATAACCAACGCGGGCGACAGAATTCAGGTTGCCGGTTCCCAACGTGATAACGTCCGTGCCCGCCAAATCGAGCACTTCGTTTTTGTTGGTGCTCCAATTGAAAAACAGGCCTAAATCCTTGTCGAAGGAGCGGACGAAGGAGTAATCGCCGTCGAACTCGAAGCCTTTGTTCTCCATCTTGCCGGCGTTTTTGTACTGCGTATCATATCCGCTGGAAGGAGAAAGCGCCACAAAAAGCAGAATATCGTCAATCGTATTTTGATAATACGTCCAACTGAATGAGAGACGATCGTCAAACAATCTCATGTCCGAGCCGATTTCAAGCTCAGTCTTGATCTCCGGTTTCAGGTCCGGGTTGCCCTGATCGTCGTTGAGTCTGAACCCGCCGCCCCAAAGGCCGATGTCCAGCGGGTCGCTGTAGGAAGAGTAGGTAAAATTACTTTCCGCGAGCGTTTCAAAGCGGTGCGCAGTCGGCTGGACGCCGACCTGGCCGTAAGCCACTCTGATCTTGGCGAATGAAAACGGCGTGCTGCGAAGATATTTGCCGACCTGCCAGGCCGCGTCAAACGCAGGATAGAAGTAGGTGTCGCTCATACTCGAGGTTTTTTCAACGGCGCCGGAAAGGTTCACAAACAATTGATCATAAAGGTCAAAAGTCAAAATACCATATGAACGCGTCGAGCGAATAAACCGCTTGCTGTTGGAAATAGTGGAGTTTTCCGCCGCGGTGTTCAGGCTGGTTGTCTGTTTGGTCGAATTGACCAGGAACGAGCTCAATTCGCCGGTGTTAATCGTTCTTTCTCTGTCATTGATGTTCCAACCTGCAACAGCCGTCAGCCCAATGTCAGGATTCAACTGTTGAACGGTTTTGGCAATGGCGTCGAAGTTGAGTTCGCGTTCCGAGATCGTGTTTTCAGTAAATTCACCGGCAAAATTGCTGGCCCCGGAATTGATCGGGAAGAACGTCGCGCGTCTGTCTGTGTAGTTGTCCACGCCGCCGCGTAGAATGATGTTCAGGTCTTCGATCGGCGTCATGTCGAGTTGATTGGACATAATGAATCGGTTGACCTCGGTGTCAGCGGATTGCTCATTGATCGTCCAAAGCGGATTGTTATAGGTAGGGTTCGGATTATTGGCCAGGTATCGTCGGTATGATCTGTGGCGGCCAGTGATAATACTGCCGTCGTCATCGTGATAGTCGCCTTTATAATCGGCGATATCAAAATCCGGGGGAGTCCGCAGCAGGCCGAGCAGCAAGCCCGCAGTGTTTGAGCTTTGCTCAATTCTGTTGGCGCGGCTGCCCGTGTAACTTGCCTTGGATTCCACGGACATCCAGTTGCTCAAAGTGAAATTGCTGTTCAATCTCAAATTGTCGCGGTGTAGGTCGGAATTACGAATAACGCCGTCCTGCCTTAAACGGCCATAGCTGAACATGTAGGTGCCGCGGTCGTTGCCGCCGCTGATAGACAGGTTGTCATCTGCGTAAGTGCCGGTCTGGAAGACCAAGTCCCAGTTACTGTCGACAAAAGTCTCGGCGGAGTTCTTTTCGTCGATAGGATAGTAGCGCGCGCCGCTTTCACCTTCAAAGAACTCTCCGGTTTGATCGACGACGTCAGCGCCGCCGGAGCGATCTGGAATATAATCGCCCCAGGATTCCGCGCGCGTGGGGCCATAAACGCCGTCTCTTCCCTGCCCAAAAACCGTTTGCATCGGAATTCGATCATGCACTCTGTCAAAAGACATTGTCCGACTGTAGCCGATTTTCATTCTCCCGGGACTGCCTGACTTTGTCGTGATGACAACCACGCCGTTAGCCGCTCTCGATCCCCACAAAGCCGCCGCCGAAGCGCCTTTTAAAATTTGGACGGATTCGATATCGTTGGCGTTGATGTCATTGAGTCTGGATTGCTGCGACACGCCCCCGGCCCGGCTGGCGCCTGCATAAATCTGAGAGTTGCTGATGGGGATGCCGTCGAGAATAATCAAAGGTTGGCTGGCGCTGATCGAGCTTGCGCCGCGAATTTTGATCGACGTCCCCGCTCCCGGATCGCCCGTCACAGGATTGACGCTCACGTTGGAAGCTTTGGCTGCCAGAGAATTGCCCAACAACGCTTCGCCGGATCTGACCATGTCTGCAGATTCAACGCGTGCGCTGGTGGAGCCTTGTTTGTCACGGCTGGTCTTAAAACCCAGCGCGGTCACAACAATTGATTCCATTTGCACCACATCTTCTGACAGGGCGAAATTCTGCTGCGCGGTTCCTCCCGCGCTCACGGTAACGGTTTGCGTAATGGCGGTATAGCCGATAAACGACGCCGTCAACTCGTGCGAACCGACAGGCACGTTAGTGATGGAGTAATTTCCGCGATTGTCTGCCGCAGCGCCAAGCGTCGTGCCTGCAATCGTGATGCTTGTGCCAGGCAACGGCGCCCCGGAGACTGCATCGGTTACCTTGCCTTCAATTCGTCCCGTTTGCGCTTGTAGAGCGACTACGCCAAAGCACAAAAGCAAGACTTGCCAAAGTACGGACTTTCTCATGAACTCACCCTCCTTTTGGGTTTTCCTGTGAATAATGGGATATGTGGTTTGCCTCCCGAGCACTACTCCCACTTTCAACTTGGACCCTGTTTTTTTAGTTAAACCGATAAACTATTTTTTTTCGGAAACGAAAGCAAGGCGTTTCAGATGAAGGTATTCAGAATTCAATCGTTGTAATTAATCGAAACGAGATGCGAAAAGCGCACAGTTTCAATGTTCGGCTTGCAGGTTGTTTAAAATTTGTTATGCTTGAAACTGTCAAGCAGGAGATTGAATTTATGAAAAACGATAAAGCGCAAATACTTGGACGCTACATTGTGGCGGATCCTAAAATTTGCCACGGAAAACCCGCCTTCCGGGGAACGCGCGTTTTTGTCGCGGATGTTTTGGAGCAGGTTGCAAGCGGCATGGCCTGGGAGAGCATTATTGATGAATGGCACGACAGCATCACGAAAGAAGCGGTAAATCTAAAACTTGAATTTTGACTTTCATTCGTTTACTTTTTGGCTATGCTCAAATCCAAACTGGAGAAACGATGAATCGTAAAGAAAACCCGGCCGATTTGAAAAATGTACCGGTTCAACCATACGAGTACACCGTCTTTTTTGAGCCTGATGAAGACGGCGGCTACAATGTTAACGTACCGGCCATGCCGGAAATTTGTACCTATGGTGACGCCCTCGATGAAGCACGCGCAATGGCTTTGGATGCGATTCGTTGTGTGATCGAAGGAAGCCTGAAAAGAGGTGAAGTCGTCCCTGATGACGTTAAAATCAGGCATGAGCCGGTTAAAGAACGTCTCATGCTCCAATTTCAACCCGGTTGACGCTACAGTTGCTGATCATTGAGCAGTGGCAAGTTAATCAAATGCTTCAGAGCAGGTCAGGTAAGATATTTTTTCGGTGATAGTTGAGGAAAAGCAGTTGTATGTCGAGAAATTTTATAGAACTGAATTCATCTCAAAAAGCTTTCGATATATTCAAAAGCTTGATGCCCGGAATCAAAGACGTTCGTGGCGTTTCTATCGAATTTGATTTCGGCAGCTATTCGCATATTGCCGACGATAGACAAATTTTACAAAGAATTCGCCATATCAAAAGCACATTGATCAATCCGGATGAGATCCGCCAATCTCACCACAAGGGCATGCAATTTCGAGAGATTTACATGAGCGATTTTTATGAGGATGAGTATGATCTGCACCCAGAGCCCTTTTTAGTCGTTGCAGACGTTCGCGTTATGCGCAGGTTTTGGACGGCGATTCTGCCAACCCCGGGTTATTTAAATAATGTCAAAAAAGGAAAACTCATATGGTCATCTCCAGAAAAGTAGAACTGAATTACTACGAGCAAGGCGACACGCTTTGGATTCATCTCGACGCTGACTCCGCCGCGCAGGAAGCCATAACGGAATACGATTTCTACGTTCGTTATAATCGTGATAATCCGAGCGAAATCGTCGGCTTCAAAGTTCTGGATTTCTCGCACTTTGTCTCTCATATGGACGAAGAAGGCGTGCTCCCGCAACTCCCAATGTCGTTCGACGCGCCGGAGCTTTTTTTGAAATCCGCCAATTTACGAGAGTTGTTAGACAAAGCTTATTCGGAATTTGTTTTGAGCCGGAAGCAGGCGCCGCGAAAAGTCGCTTTGTAATATCATTTCAGAAAACGGAATTCATGAAAAACGACAAAGCTCAAATACTTGGACGATACATTGTGGCGGATCCTAAAATTTGCCATGGAAAACCCACTTTCCGGGGAACGCGCGTTTTCGTCGCGGATGTTTTGGAGCAGGTTGCCGATGGTATGGCTTGGGAAAGCATCATCGAAGAATGGCACGACAGCATCACGAAAGAAGCGATTGCCGAAGCCGTGCAATTGGCGACGCAAGCTCTGCTGAAACATTCCGATGAATTTGTTTTAGAACCGGTGTGAATTTCCTCGACGAAAATATTCCTCGCAATCAACGTGAATTATTGAAAAGCCGGCGGATTCCCGTACGCCAAATCGGCCACGACACGATATAAGCAGAAAGGGGATTCAGGACGACGAAATCATTCCATTCCTTCATCAAACTCGCCGACCGATTTTTTTGACCGATGCTTGTGTCATCAGAGATATTGCTTGGTCTTTTTGGATGTTGACAAATATGAGACGGCCTTGTTCTTAGCCATCCTGAGCTTGATACGCAATCAAAAAGATTAGGGGCGGTTATTCGTGTTTCCAGTAAAGGATTACTGTCGTATAGTCTTCAATACCAATGAACTTGTCGGGCTTGAATGGCCGACATAAACAGAAATCCTTAATCTGAAACAGAGTATTTCAAAGCTACCAGTTCTTTCGCTCAAATTCTTTGCTGGCTTTACTCTATAGAAATTTTTTTGAGTACTTCGCTTTCACTTTCAGCCCGGCATTTCTATATTCATAAACAAGGTACATACTGCAATGGAAGATCGTTTGAGAATTGACTTAAACACGATTTCGTATACTCTTGCTTTAAGCGCTTCATTTGTATTGGTTCACGGCATTTTTTCAACAGGACTACAAGATGTTTCCAACTTGGCAAAAACTGTATTTGGTAGTAATCCCTTTGTAGAAAAGAACCTGATTTACGCGAAAATGGAAGCAGACGTTGGAATAGTGCTATTAAGTTTGTCTTTTATTATTCAATTAATTCAAAACCAACTCCCGTCGTTGTATATTTTTCGTTTTACAAAAAACATCTGGGGACGTTTTTTGGTATTTATTATACCATGTCTCCTGTTGTTGTTTTCATTTTGGATTTCAGTCGGAATTGCGAATAAGTTTGGATACAATGAGTTCGTTGAGATCAAATTTGACCGATGGAGGGGAATAGCCTTGACCTGTTCAATTAATTATCAAAAAAATGCGCCCAATAATGAAAATGAGCACAAGACGATTGAAAAGATAGAACGATTATTCGAGTTAGACTCATCAGGGACATATGAAGAAAGATTGGCCAACATCAAAAGATACTTCAAAATCGAAAAAGCTGATCAACCTCAAAACCAACAGTAAGAGATGAGTCGATCAGCAAGCAGGTTATAGTCGAAGCATGTGAATGCAGCTATGTTGTAGATTTGTGTTATGAACTTCCACCCCGCCGTTAAAAACTGGTTTCAGCAAAATTATGAATCCGCCAGTCCGCCGCAGGAGAAGGGCTGGCCGTCGATTGCGGCAGGGAGGCACACGCTCATTCTCGCTCCGACCGGTTCCGGCAAGACGCTGGCCTCGTTTCTCTGGTGCATCGACGATCTTTTTCGCGCCAGTCTGGAAATCGACGAAAAACAGTTTTCCCAAAACCGCGAGGGCGTGCATACGCTCTACATTTCTCCCCTGAAAGCCCTCAACAACGACATTCACCGCAACCTGCAAACGCCGCTCACCGGCATTCGTCAGGCCGCGAAAGAACTCGAGGTTGACGCTCCGGAAATTCGCACCGTCGTACGCACCGGCGACACACCCTCGCACGTGCGTCAGGCGATGGTGAAGCGGCCGCCGCATATTCTCATCACCACGCCGGAATCGCTCTATCTTTTGCTCACTTCGCAATACGGACGGGAGATTTTTCACCGTTTGAAATATCTCGTCATCGACGAAATCCACGCTATTTGCAGCAACAAGCGCGGCGTGCATTTGAGCCTGTCTCTCGAACGTCTCATGCCGCTCTGCGACGCCGAGCCGGTGCGCATCGGTCTCTCCGCCACGCAAAAACCGCTCGAACGCATCGCCGCATTTCTGGGCGGGCAGACTCTTGATGAAACAACTGGTCTTTACCAAAAACGACCCGTCAACATCGTCGATTGCGGGCAGCGTAAAAAGATGGATTTGCGCGTCATTTCGCCGCTCGAAGATTACACCGATCTGCCGGAAGCGACCATTTGGCCGATGGTGATCGATCAGCTTTATGAACTCATCACCGCGCACCGCACGACGCTGGTTTTCGTCAATATGCGCGTGCAGGCGGAGCGCGTGGCGCGGCAGCTCAACGAAAAACACCGCGAAGTCACCGGCGACGACAAAGCCGAGCTCGCCGCCGCCCACCACGGCAGCCTGTCGCGCGATTTTCGCTATGACGTGGAAGCGCGTTTGAAAGAAGGACTCATCCCGGCGGTGATCGCCACCGGATCGCTGGAATTGGGCATTGACATCGGCAGCATCGATCTGGTGGTGCAACTGCAAGCGCCGATGGGCGTTTCCGCCGGATTGCAGCGCGTCGGGCGCAGCGGCCACACGCTGAAAGCCACGAGCAAGGGCCGCGTCATCCCGCTTTTTCGCGGCGATCTTGGCGACTGCATCGCGCTGGCGGGCTGCATGATTGACGGCGACATCGAGCAGACCGCAATCCCGGAAAATTGTCTCGACGTGCTGGCGCAACAGATCGTTTCCGAGGTCGCGCAGCAGAAATGGGCGCGCAAGGATTTGTTCAACCTCGTCCGCCAAAGCTACTGCTACCGCAACCTGACGGTCTCGCTTTTCGACAGCGTTTTGAATATGCTGGCCGGAAAATACATGGAAACGCCGATCCGCCCGATGCAGGCGAAAATTAGTTGGGACAAGGTCAACGATGTGCTCACGGGGCTGCGCGGCGCGCGATTGACGGCGGCGCTGCAGGGAGGCACGATCCCGGATCGCGGACTCTACGGCGTCTACCTCGCCGACAGCAACACGCGTCTTGGCGAAATGGACGAAGAATTTGTGTTTGAGTCGAAGGTCGGCGACCCGTTTTATCTCGGCAACAATGAGTGGCGCATCGAGAAAATTACCAACGACCGCATTCTCGTTTCGCCGATCGCCGCGATCCAGCCGCGTGCGCCGTTTTGGAACAACGACGCCTGGCGGCGCGACTACCAGTCGTCAAAAAAAATCGCCGATTTCCGCGCCGAATTGGACGAGCGCCTCGACGAAAAGCACCCCGAAAAATGGCTTGCCAGCCGTTTCCCGATTGACGAGCACATTGCTGCGAATCTGGTCGCATTTTTTAAGGAACAGCGCAAGCATACCGGCGAAGTGCCGACGGGCAAAACCATCGTTTGCGAATTGTATCGCGACCACGCGAACGAACCGCATCTCGTGGTGCATTCGCCGTTCGGCGGGCGGGTCAACGGCGCGCTGGCTATCGCGCTTTCGGCGACTTTCGAACAGGAATACGGTGCGGAAACGCAGTACTCGTTTAACGATCAGGCCATTTTGTTCCGCCTGCTCGACACGATTGAGCCGCCGGACATTCGCCGGTTCTTCGAGCTCACCCCGGCGGAAATCGAGGCGCTGATCGTGCGCGCCATCGCAGACGCGCCGATTTTTACCGTGCAGTTTCGCAAAAACGCCGTGCGTTCGCTGCTCCTGCGGCGTTCGCAACTGAACAAGCGCATCCCGCTCTGGCTGCAACGCTTGCGCGCTGCCGATTTGCTGCAAGTCGTGCGGCAATACCCTGATTTTCCCGCCATCATCGAAACTTACCGCGATTGTTTGCAGGACGTTTTTGACCTGCCCGCTTTGCAGGAAGTGATCGGCAAGGTGCAGGCCGGAGAAATCGCGATTCACCAGGTCAAAACCGCTTATCCTTCACCAATGGCCTCCGGCGTGGTGTTTAATTTTACCGAGGAAAATCTCTACGACCGCGACCGGGCGCGTTATCCCGGACAAGCGGCGGCGGTGAGCAACGAATTGCTGGCGGAAATACTGTCGCACCAATCGATTCCGGCGATTGTGACGCACGAAATCGTTGAAGAAGCGCAGGCGCGCTGGCGGCACGAAACGCCCGCGACCCAGGCGGCGACCGCGGAAGAGCTTTTTTTGATTATCGAAAAACTTGGCCCGGTGAGCGGAGACGCGCTGACGGAAGAATCGCGCGAAAATCCAGAGCCCTGGCTCGAAGAACTCCGCGAAACTAACCGAATCGTTGAGATCGATCATCCATCGCGCGGCTGGATTGCCGTCGCGCAAGAACCGCTGTTTGAACAGCCCGTCGACGAAGACCGGGCTCGCCAGCAAGTTCAGCGATTTCTGCGTACGCGCGGGCCGGTCGTTTTGGAGGAAATTCGGGAATCTCTGCAATTGCCGGAAGAACTGTCCCAGCAAATTTTGCAGCATTTACAGGCGGAAAAAGACATTGTTTCCGGCCAATTGATCGAAGACGACGAGCGTGAGTTTTGGTGCGACCGCGACAACTTCGCCGAGCTTTATCGTCGGGCGATTTCCGCACGCCGCGCCGCCGCCGCGCCAGTGGATCGGGCGCTTTTTTATAAGTTCATTTTTCAATGGCACGGTTTGACCAGGCCTGAGCAGGATTTATCGAAGCTCCTGCAAAAATACAGCGGATTTTACCTGCCGCTGAAATCTTT
>CAXHAT010000105.1:0-27039 GCA_964014485.1 uncultured Deferribacteres bacterium | reverse complement strand
CAAAAGTTGCCCGCAGGCTTTGATCGCACGTGCCAGACGATGCGTGCGTAACATCTGTAACGACATTTTAAAATGGCAACATCAAAAAGACGCGTTAAAACGATTCCAAAACATTCGTCGTGCCTGAATTTTAAAGATTACATGCCTTACTTTGGCGCGAGTTTAAAGAGCGGTTTTCAAAAACTCTCCGCCGAGACTGTCTGGCATGAAACGCTGCCCAAACGAAAGCTGATTCCGGCGCCGACCGGGCGCCACGCGCTTTGGTATTTCATGCAATTCGTCGATCTGAAAGAAGGCGACGAGGTGCTCTTTGCCGGTTATAATTTTTACATCATCGTTCGCCTCGTTGTGCAACGCGGCTGCAAGCCCGTTTTCGTTGACATTGATCCCGAAACCTTGTGCATGGATCCGGATGATTTAGAGAAGAAAATTACTCCTAAAAGCCGCTGCGTCATGGTCACGCACATGTTTGGCAATCCGGGTGATTTGACGCGTATTTCGGAGATATGTCAAAAAAACGATCTCCTGCTTTTCGAAGATTGCGCCCATGCCGTTGGGACAACGCACAACGGCGAGCAGGTCGGGCAAGCCGGGGACGGCGCACTCTTCAGCTTCGGCATTCAAAAACTGATCAATTCATTTGGCGGCGGGCTTCTGGCGATTAAAAAAGAATGGGTTGAAGGCAAGCCCTTGCCGGAGCACAACGTGGGCGGCAGCGGCCCTTTCTTCGACACGTTCAGCCGCGTGCTGACTTCGTTTATGACCACGCCAAAATTTTACGGCTACACTTATTACCCCGGTCTGAATTTCGCCATGAAAATGGCCGACAACGGCAGGCCGCAGCTCAAAGCCGTGCTCGATCCTTCGAAAGACGATCCGAATTATCGCTTCGAGCAACACAGCCGTGCGCCGTTCAAGCCGTTTATGCTGCGAATGCACCAATTGCAGCTCAAGCGCGCGCTTACAAACATTGCGCGTCGCAGAGAAATCATCGCCCGCATCAAAGAGCGCGTCGCAGAAGTCCCGGAAATCAAGGTGCTCAATGAAGACAAGCACGGCCAGACGAACGCTTCGTATTTTGGCGTCTATGCCTCGCGCACCAAAGAGCTTGCTCAACATTTGGCGGAGCATGGCGTCGAAGCGAACCCGCAGGAATACTACAATTGCTCGCAGCTCGAGCAATTCTCCGAATTCAAAGCCGACTGCCCGCATTCCGCGTATGCGTCGACGCACGTTCTTCGTCTGCCGAGCTACCCGTGGTTGAGCGACGGCGAAGTGGAGCACATTGCGGACAGCATCGTTTCGTTCTACAAGAGCGACTGACACGCTGCGTTTCAAAAGTCAGTGAGTCATTCTTTTCAGAGTGCAGCGATTCACCCTAGCCCGCAAACAAAACGGATTTTTGCAGCATGATTTTTCGGCCCGGAGACGTTCACGATCTCCCTTTCCTGAAAAAAATGCTTTTCGAAGCGTTTTTCTGGGATCCAAAAGAATCTCGCCCGAAACTTGAAGATTTTCAGTCAAACACGGAATTTCGCAAATTGCTGAACAATTGGGGGCGCACTGGAGACACGGCCTTCATCGCCGAGGCTGAAAAGACAAAAATCGGCGCAGCGTGGTTTCGCCTGTGGACGGCAGAAAACCACTCCTACGGTTTCGTCGACGACAAAACGCCGGAAATCGCCATCGCCGTGAGCCAGGCTTGGCGTTCAAAGGGCTGCGGGCGCAAGCTGTTGCAAAAGATCATTGCCAAAGCAAAAGAAGACGGTTTCCCGGCGCTAAGCCTCAGCGTTGACCCGGCCAACAAAGCCCGGCGATTGTATGAGTCGGAAGGTTTTGTCAAAGTCGGCGAATCCGGCACGTCATGGACGCTGCTTCTTCGCTTTTAATTTTCAAAATTTCAATTAGCTCTACATGGAAAGTACGCCTCAATTTTCGACTCGCCAAAAAATCGGCTACTTGATCGCCCTGCCATTATTCGTATTGCTTCTCGCGCTCCCCGCTCCCGAAGGTCTCGCCGTTGGCGGGTGGCGCGTTTTTGCCGCCGCCGCGCTCATGGCCGTGCTTTGGATGACCGAATGCATTCCAATTCCCGTTACCGCGCTTTTGCCGCTCGTGCTCTTCCCGTTTTTTGGCGTCAACAAATTCGCGGACGTGGCGGCCAGCTACGCGAACAGCAATATTTTTCTTTTTATGGGCGGATTTTTCATTGCGCTCACGATGCAAAAATGGGGGCTGCATCGCCGCATTGCGCTGCGCCTGATTTGGCTCATTGGCTCAAGCCCCAGACGCATTATTCTCGGTTTCATGGTCGCGACGGCATTCCTTTCGATGTGGATTTCCAACACCGCCACCACCGTGATGATGTACCCGATTGGCCTCGCGATTATTCTGCATTTGATGGAGGAAACTTCTCAAGGCGGAGAGCATGCTGAGCGCAAAAAAACAGATTTCCGCACCGCGCTGATGCTTGGCATTGCCTACGCCGCGAGTATTGGCGGCATTACAACGCTGGTCGGGACGCCGCCCAACCTGGTTTTTGTCAGTGCGGTCTCGCAGCTTTACCCCGAAGCGCCGGAAATAAGCTTTCTCGATTGGTTTATGGTCGGATTGATTTTGCTGTTTTTGTTCTTGCCGATTTGCTGGTTCGTGCTCACCAGAGTCGCCTTCAAAATCAGCGCGAAAAAAACGCCCGGCGGACGCGCGCTCATTCGTGAAGAAATCGCCAAACTGGGGCGGATGCAGCGGGAAGAAAAAATCGTGGCCGTGGTATTTGCAGTGACCGCGCTGGCCTGGATTACGCGCAAAGACCTCACGCTCGGCGAAACGACCATTCAAGGCTGGGTGTCGCTCATCGGCGTTTCAGGGTTTATCCACGACGCCACGGTGGCGATGCTGGCAGCCCTCGTGCTTTTCATGACGCCCTCCAGCTTTCGTGAAGGAAAATTTCTGCTCGATTGGGAAACAGCGGTTAAAATCCCCTGGGGCATCCTGCTGCTTTTCGGCGGCGGTATTGCGCTCGCGGAAGGATTCAAATCCAGCGGTCTCGCTGTCTGGATTGGCGGGCAGCTTTCTCTTTTTGGAGCCGTGCCGCTCATCGTCATGATTCTTATGATCTGCCTGACCCTGACTTTCATGACCGAGCTTACCTCAAACCTGGCCACGACGACGCTGTTCATGCCCATTCTCGCCAGTACAGCCATCGCTATTGACGTGCATCCATTTTTGCTGATGATCCCGGCAACGATCTCCGCTTCATGCGCTTTCATGCTCCCCGTCGCGACGCCGCCCAACGCCATCATTTTCGCTTCCGGCTACGTCACCATACCGCAAATGGCGCGCACGGGGATCATTCTCAACCTCATCGGCATACTTTTGGTGACGCTGATCACCTACTTCGTCGTCGTTCCGCTTTTCGGCGTCGGCTCCGGCCCGCCTGTCTGGGCGCAATAGAACAGGCGCGTAAGACTTGCATCGTGTAACTGTCCAGCTATTGATTTTTGGTAATAACTGATGTTACGCGCCAGCTTCATAATATAGCAACCTTTTATCAACGTCATTCCGCGGAGACGCACTTCCGTCAACCTAATTTCGGGACGCCCAAAATTCTCGTTCCCAATCTCTGGATTGGGAGGGCAATTCTTTGGCTCGAAACCGGAGTTTGGGAATGAGCCGCAATATTTTCAAGATGTTACACAGTATCAGTATGTCGTAGGGGTTCAAGATTTTGACCCCCTACACGTGGCATGCCTTTCATCGAGAGATGACGTTTACTCCAAAACCCAGAATGTGCGTTACTGCGCGTAACATCAAGCAATAATTGAATTTATAGCTGATGCTATTCGCTGGCGCTATGACGCATCGCTTACCCCGAATACTACTTCAAAAAGCTCGTTGGAGTTGTCTAAAAACATGATTTCTGAATGCGACGCACACCATATGCAGGGGGTCCAAATCTTGCCATCTACGGCATATTGTATCGCAACTTGAAAATACTATGTTTTTGGACGGCCCCGATGCACTTTTTCTTGAAATCCCGGACATTGCAACACGGGTTGGCGCGGGTATTTGGGGAATTGCGGGTTGGTTTTGGCGAGCAGGCAGAGAAAAAATGTTGAGCCGCTGCGGTTGGTAATCGTTTTCACGTGGCGGCATTTGGGGCAGAGCGAGGGCATATTATTTTCCCGCAATGAAATTCATAACTTCGGCGTCGTTGGTCTTGCGTTAGTGGCGGATTTCTTTTTACATTCGCGACGCAATACGAAATTATGAATTTTACTTGCCAAAAACCAACCAGGTAAAAACATGAAAGGTAAAATCCTTCTCAGCGCCGCCTTTCTTGTTTCGTCGTCTCTCTTTCTCTCCGCTCAAACCGTCAGCAAAATTACAGGTAAAATAACCGACAAAGAGACCGGCGAAGGTCTTCCCGGCGTGAACGTCATCGTCAAAGGCACTTACTACGGCGCCGCGACTGATCTTGACGGCGTTTTTGTTATCAATAACGTTAAACCGGGCACGTACTCAATCGACGTTTCGATGATTGGTTACAAAAAAATTGAACAGACGGGCGTCAAGGTTTCCGCCGGAACGCCGACAACGATTGATTTTAAACTGGAAACGACGGTTCTGGCCTTCGGCGAGGAAGTGGTGGTCATCGGGGAAAAGCCGCTTTTCGATATTGAGGAAACCTCAAGCATTCGCAGCATTTCCAGCGTGGAAATCGAAGCGGAAGTGGTTGAAACCGTCCAAGACATCGTCGCCAATCAGGTCGGCGTGGTGAAAAACGACGACGAGATTCACATTCGCGGCGGACGATCCTATGAAAACGCCTACTTGCTTGACGGCGTTTCCGTACAAGACCCGCTTTCGGGCACCGGCTTCGGTCTGCAGCTCAGCACTGACGCCATCGAACAAGTTGAGGTGATTACCGGCGGTTTTAACGCCGAGTACGGACAGGCCATGTCAGGTATTATTAACGTTAAAACAAAGGAAGGCGGTGAAAAATACAAAGGCTCTTTGAGCTACAAGCGCGACCATTTTGGGAATTTTGATCCAACCACGCCGGTCGTCGGAATTTTTAGCAATGACAGCCGCTATAGCTTCAATACGGACGTGGCCGAGTTTAGTATCAGCGGCCCTGAGCCGATCACGAATTACGTGCTGCCGGCGCTTGGCTTGAATTTGCCCGGGAAATTCAGCCTGTTCACCAGCGGCTACATGTTTATCAGCGACAGCTATCTCAAAAACACTGCGAATCAGTTGTTCTCCTCGACGTTCAATGGAACGGACTTCGCACCACGACAGGATAACAGTTGGTCGGGGATAGCAAAGCTGACCTGGAAAATCGATCCGACGCACAAGCTGGTCATTTCCGGCAACCAATCGATCACCCTGAATCAAAACACCAAGTCTCTGCAAACCAACCTGGAATTTGTCGAGCCGGGTCCGGGTTACGCCTACGATTTCCAGAACAATCTCGACAATTTTAACACTTTCACCCACCTCAACAAGCAGCTCGCGGCAACCTGGACGCACACGATCAACAGCAAGACGTTTTATGAAGTAAAACTCTCGCGTTTTTTCAGCCAGTTGCGCAGCGATGTCAACGGCAAGCATTGGAGTGAATACACAGAGCCGCAGGACATTGTCACACAGCCGATTGATTATTTTTTCAACCAGGACAGCACGATTGTTTCGGTTTTTCCCGGCGACGGTTTCTGGGACTATGGCGACGGTTTCACCTGGCATGATCACTACGTCGATGAGTGGACGGCCAAGTTCGACGTGACTTCACACACGACGAATAACACGCATAAACTCAAGGCGGGGATAGAAACAAGTTTCGCTGATTTCCAAATGATCGATATTTTTAAGCCATGGTTCGGCGATCTCGGCTTGAATAATGACATTTACAAAGTCAGCCCGGCGTACGGGCACATGTACGCTCAGGATCAGATCAAATTCAAAGGACTGATCGCAAACGTCGGTCTGCGTTTTGACTATTGGTTTCCCGGCAAGTACGTCGAAGACGCAATCGATAACCCGGATATCGCGACCGTCACCGATCAGACGCGCGTGGATTTTAAAAACGAAACCAACGGATTTTTTGGACGGCGCTGGCGCGGCAGGATGAGCCCGCGGGTCGGCATTTCGCATCCGATTTCGAACAACCAAATGCTTTTCTTTTCCTACGGGCATTTTTCCAAGCGCCCGAAGCCTCAATTTGTCTACGCCAAGCTTGGCGAGAACAGCGCGAAGTCGACATTCCAGAAATTCGGCAATCCGAATTTGGACTACGAAACGACGGTCGCGTATGAATTCGGCGTGCGTCACAAATTCAGCGAAAACGACGTTTTTACGCTCACTGCTTATTATAAAGACATTTTCGACTATGTCACTACGATCAACTTTCGCGGCACCGGGCGACTCTCCGGGAGAACTTTTACGACATACTTGAATCTGGATTATTCACGTTCACGCGGTGTGGAAGTGGAATATCGCAAGCGGGCGGGGAGTTATTTGACCGGCTCAATCAGCGGCACCTACTCGATTGCAACGGGTAAAAGTTCTTCGCCGGACGACGCTTTTCTCGTTGCGCAAGGCTCGATCAACGAAAAACCGATCACGGAAGATTTTCTGATTTGGGACCGGCCCTGGCAGGTTTCCGCGGTTGCGAACTTTAGTGTCGCCAAAAACAAAGGCCCGAAACTTTTTGGCCTGCGCTTGCCAGACGATTGGAATCTGAACATGCGCGCTTTTGCGCAGGCGGGCAAACGCTTCACGCCGCAATTCGCCTCGGGTACAATTTTACCTGACGGACGTCCGGAGTACGTCAGCGATCTTGACCAAAACGGTGAAGCGGATGATCCTTATGGTCGCGTGGCGGCGACTTGGTTTTGGATCAACATGAATTTTGAGAAATACTTCAGCTTGAAGGGATTAGATTACACTTTTCAAGTCGAGGTTGTGAACCTGCTAAATCGCCAAAATTCGCAGGTGATCAACCCCGTCACCGGGCGCGCTTACGAAGTGGGCGATCCGACGCCGACAAGCTGGAATGACCCGTTGTTCCCCGATACGCAAGCGCCGATTTCGCCGTTCCCGTTTAATCCCGCGCGCTATTTGACGCAGAGGAACGTTCGGGTTGGGTTGTTGTTGAGGTTCTAAGGCAGTCGGATCGAAAAAACAGTGGTTCGTAACTACTGAAAAATTGAGTCAAACTATGCAATTTAAGCGCAATCTTTTTATTTTTTCCATAACCGTCGCGTTGATGACGTTGGGTCAAAATGTCTCGGCGCAGCTCATCCCGGTGCTTGGCAGCCAACGTGCCGGGACGGCGATGTTTCAATTCTTGAAAATCGGCGTTGGCGGACGTGCAGTCGGCATGGGCGAATCTTTCGTTGCAGTGGCGAATGACGCTTCGGCGCTGTACTGGAACCCCGCCGGTATTACGCAGACCAAAAACAACGAACTTTTTATCGCTCACGTCGATTGGCCGGTGGACATACAGCACGAATTCATCGGCTACACGCGCCGATTCGGCGTCAATGTCATTGGTTTGAGCGCCATCGCATTACACACCGACGATTTTGAAGAAACGACCGAGTTCCAGCCGTTCGGCACCGGCCGTTTCGTGACTTTCGGCGATATTTCACTTGGGGTGACTTTCGCGCGCCAAATGACCGATAAATTCAGCCTCGGTGCAACCGTGAAATATGTTGACGAAACTCTCGATGATATTCACGCGCGGAATGTACTGATCGATTTCGGCACGTATTATTGGACAGGATTTGGTTCCTCGCGCTTCGCCGTTTCCGTGGTCAATTTCGGCACGAACGTTGAACCGTCTGGAACTGTGGTGCAAAGAGATGACATTGAAGTCAACGCTTTCCAGGATTTTGCGCCGCCGACGGTTTTCCGCGTTGGGTTCGCGACTGAAGTCGTCGATAATGAGCAGAGCCGGATCACGACTTCAATCCAATTAAATCATCCAAACGACAACGCCGAAAACGTCAACATCGGCGTTGAATACGGCTGGAAAAAAATGCTCTCTCTGCGCGGCGGCTACAAAGTTAACGTCGAGGAAGAATCCTACGCTTTTGGCGCAGGTTTGCGCATTCCGCTAAACGCCTTTGAATTACACGTCGATTTTTCCTATTCGGAGTTCGGCAGGCTTGGCACAGCCAATCGGTTTTCAGCAAATCTAAAATTCTGATCTAAACTGCGATTTCCGAATGAAAAAATATATTACATGCTTTGCGTCTCTTCTCTTCGCGTTCACAGCAGCGTGCAACTTTGAAAAGTTTGTCCCGCCGGAGCAACCCGACGATATCACCAACATCCCCGCCGTCAGCGATACCACCTACTTACAACTTCGCCCGGACTGGGACTCCGACGCTGGGTACGATTTCAATGCGCCGCAAGACGTTCTGCTCGGGCGCGAGCCGCTTGTTTATATCGCCGATACTGGAAACGACCGCATTGTTATGCTCGATCTCGCCGGAAATATACTCGGGCAGTCTCAGCCAGTCCCGCACCCCGTTGCGATGACGCAAGACTCAAAACTCCGGTTACTCATCGTTTCGAATGACAATAAAATTTACCGCATCAATCTTCTGGCGCACGGGCATGATATTGCAAACGCGCCGGTGGAATTGGTGTTTGAAGAGGTCGATAACCCGGATCGTCGATTTACCGGCATTTCTTCGCAGATATTGCCGTTTCAGGGCACGGCCCGGCTGACTTACCTGGTGACCGCGACAGGTCAACAGACGCGGGACAATCAAGTCCTGATTTTCCCGGAAGAGTTCGACGTCCGTGTGGCGAACGCGGTGAATTTGGAACCAAACGGACTGGGTATTCTTTCGGCTTCCGAGCCAAGCGGCGTAACGGCTTTGCGCGATTTTTCGCAAGATTTCATTTTTTGCATGGTTGGTCAAAATAATTTTAAAGTGCAGTGGCTAACCGCCGGTGAATTTGGCTTTGTCGCACGGCTGAGTCCAGCGCAAGGCAATCTTGCGATTTTCCAGCCCGATAAATTCAGCCTGCCGGAAGACGTGACGGTCGACCAAATCGGCAATATTTACGTTGTTGACGCCGAGGCAAATTATTTGTATAAATTTTCCCCTAGCGGCGGCGAGTTGCAATCGTTCGGCGGGAGCGGCTCTGGCGAACGGCAATTTAAAAACCCGCAAGGCGTGGCTTTTTTCGACAAAACCCTTTACGTCGCGGATACTGGCAACAACCGAATTGTACGCTTCAAGCTATCGACGGATATTGAGCAATAAGAGCGAATTTGACAAAGTTCCTTTCTTGTCATTCCGGAGGAATCTTTTTAGATCGCCAGGCTTGAACGTTCCAGAAATTTTGGTGGAAAAGTCTAAAAAAGATGCTTCCAGCATGACAATTTTGGACTTTCCAAATGCACTCTAAAATCACACCATTTATCGGCAATTGCCATCGACTAGCTAGCTGGAAATCGAAATGCACCCTGACGTTGACAAGTACAATAAATCTCAAGAAGCAGATGATCGTGATATTTGCAATCTGTTAGCGAGAGAGATTGATCAAAGATTGCCTGAAGCGGAAAATAAAATCTGGCACGCTCACCCGGTGTGGTTTCTCGACGGCAACCCGATTGTTGGATACAGCAAATTAAAAAATTGCGTACGCCTCCTTTTCTGGAGCGGGCAATCTTTCGATGAAGACGGGCTAAAAAAGGAAGGCAGCTTCAAGGCTGCTGAAGCCCGATACACATCAGTCGATCAGGTAAACGCACAGAATCTTGAGCGCTGGATCGCAAAAGCGCGCGACATCCAGTGGGACTATAAGAATATCGTTCGACGAAAAGGCCGACTAGAACGACTAAAATGACGACTTTGCATGGCTTGCGGCGGCGGTACAATGCGCTTCCATTGATGACGCAAGCATTGAAAAAGAAAAAAACTATGATCGCCCTTTCAGAGCAAAAGGCTGGAAGGGCGATTTTTTTAAATCAGGAAGGATTCAGAAATGACGGATAGGATGAGACGACTTGCCAGATTCTTTTTTTCAGCGGGGCTTATGTTTATTTTGCCCCAAAATTCGTTCAGTCAAAATTACAGCATTTACTTTGGCGACCTGCACCAGCACTCTATTTATTCTCATGACAGCAAGACCGGCGCTAAAAACCCTGCCGCTGCGTTTGACTACGCCAGAACTGTCGCCAATATTGATTTCATGGCGTTGACCGATCATACCAACGGCTTGTCCGAAACGAACTTCCAAGACGTACGTTCGGCTGCGGCGGTTTATGATGATCCGGCGCTGACGTTTGTTGCGATTGCAGGACAGGAATTGGGCAGCCTCGGCGGTACGGGCTACGGCCACATGAATATTTTCGAGCCCTTGACGCGAGCAGACGATCCGGGCGACGCCAACACGCGCTTCAATTTGCAGAACGCCTACCAATTCTTGATCGACAATGATCTGAACGGCCAATTTAACCACCCGGGCACGGACAACGGCAACAGTAATTTTCTCAATCTCGATTATTTTGAGTCCGCCGATTTGAACATGAACGCCATCGAGGTTCTCAGTGGATTCAGGTCTGGCGATTTTGAAAGGTATTACTTGCAGGCGCTTGAAAAAGGCTGGCATGTAGGCGCGACCGGCAATCAGGACAATCATGCCGGCGCTTATGGAAACCGCTTGTCTTCAGGAAACAAAATTTATTTGACCGGCGTTCTCGCTGATAGTCTGACAAAGCCTAAAATCCTGGACGCAATCCGAAATCGCCGGACTTACGCGTTCGAGACCAAGCCCGCGACAGACCGAATCTTTCTAACCAAATTTACGGCTGACGGGAATTGGATGGGCGAAGAATTTGACAATGACGACAATCGCGTCGATTTTGAGATCGCGGCGCAAGCGCAAAACAATTTCCTTTCCGTGCAGCTCTACAAAAACAACCGATTGCTGGAAATATTTTTTCCCGAAGGCAACAGTTTCAACTGGCAGATTGCTGACGAAGAAGCGTTTGGCGAAACGTTTTACTTTGTAAAAATTGTCCAGGCCGATACTGATTTGTTATGGTCGAGCCCAATCTGGGTCAATTCGTCCGGCGAATACACGCCGCCCGCCAATCCGGTTACCCCGATTTCTGAATTGCGCCAGGTTTTACAAAACGGCGTGCCGACTTTTCTCGGGCGCGCAAACGTGACTGTGCGCGGCGTCGCGACGGTCGGGCGTGAGTTTGGCGGCCCCGGGTATATTCAAGATGAGACGGGCGGCGTCGCCGTTTTCGGCTCATTGTTTACCGACAAAACCATCCCTGGCGTTGCGCTGGAATTTGAAGTAACGGGCGTAGTCAGCTTGTTCAACGGTTTGACCGAATTGATTCCCTACACTGTCACAAGACTTAGCTCCAGTTCGTTTCCGGAAAGCATACAGGTTACCGCCGAGGACATTGCCGTACGCGGCGAAGCTTTTGAAGGCAAGCTCGTGACGGTTTTCGGGGCGACTATTTCAGGGCAATATCCAGCCAGCGGCGCATCAGCGAATCTGACGATTTCCGACGCGACGGGGTCAGCTCAAATGCGCATTGACGGTGACACCAATATCGACGGTACAACGGCCCCGGCCAATGCAGTTGATATCACAGGCGTGATCGGACAGTTCGATACTTCGGAGCCGTACAGCTCGGGCTACCAGCTCTTGCCGCGCAGCCTCGCCGACATCACGCTCGCCACTGCCGTTGAAGATGAAAAACCGCCAATTTCGCCCACAGAGTTCGCGCTTTCGCAAAACTATCCTAACCCGTTCAACCCCGAAACCTTGATTTCATTCAGCGTCCCAAAACAGGCCAGAGTTGTTCTGGAAATTTATAACGGCATTGGTCAACGTATTGCCGTTTTAGCCGAAGAAACTTTTCGACCGGGCGTGCATGAAGTGCTCTGGAACGGTCGTGACGAATCGGGCGCCGAAGCGCCTTCCGGCGTTTATTTTTACAGAATGCAAACCGAGGAATTCTCGTCTGTCAGAAAGATGCTTCTTCTGCGCTAAAAATTGCAGTTGCAGCAGCGATTTTCATGAAAAATCCATTGATACTTCTGAAATTCTTTATTCCTTTTATACTGGCTTGCACAAATCCTTTTTCGACGCGCGAACCTGAGCAGCCGGATGCGGGCGGGGTGCAATTTATACCGCCGCGCACGCCGGAAGTGGTTTTGCAAAACTTAAAAAACGCCGTTCTGGAACAGAATATCGAAAACTACTTGCGAAACTTGAGCGATCCCGCTCGAAATCCTCGCGACTTCGCCTTTATTCCGGACCAAAGCGTCGCGACAGAAAACCCCGGCGTTTTTGATACTTGGGCGAGAGAAAATGAGCGTTTCTATTTTAGCCAATTGCGCGCTTTTGTGCCGAATGATTCGCTTCGATTGCTTACCTTTAGGAATGTGCAAACCACAATTTCCGCCGACTCGGCAGTCTTTATCGAAAACTATACGCTCCGCGTGCATCACACACGGCAAAGCCAGGAAATACCGGCGCTTTTTGCCGGACAAGCGCGTTTTTTCATGAACACCGACAATATTGGCGACTGGTCAATTCACCGATGGGAAGATTTGCCGAGCGACTCTGGACAAAGCTGGAGTCGCTTAAAGGCGTTTTTTGGCAATTAACACCGATTGAACATGGCAAGACGTACTCAAAAAAATCAAAAAAAGAATTCCGCGGGGCAAGCTCGACTGCTGGTCTTCATGGCTTGCGTCAGCCTCGTAGCGCTCATTTTGATTTCAGCAAAGGATTTTCTCTCGGACACGAACAGAAGCGTAGCGGCGGAGAATCCAACCGGCGGCGTTACTCAACCGCTGGTTTTTGAAAAAGTCACCCGAGCGCTGCGGCAAAACGGCGTACCGGCGGAGCAATTTGAATTTAAAAACAATGTGCTGACAGCGAATTTCAAGCACGGACAAGCGCTCCTGCCGTATTATCAAAAAGCATACGCCGTTTTGAAAGCCAGCGGGGCGTCCTCCATTGTCGGGGCTGAAAACGCGCTGACAGACGGCATGGAATTGCGTTTTGAAACTGATCGCGGACTGGCCGGAACAGTGCGCTTTGTGTACGGCGAAAAAATTGGCGACAAGGCCATCGCAATTCTTATCGATGACTTCGGCTACAACAAAAACGGCGTCGTTCGCAGCTTTATCGATTTTCCAGTCCCAATTACCTATGCAATTATCCCGGGCCTGCCGTTTTCCAAAAGTCTGGCGGAAGAACTGAACGCCAGAAAAAAAACGATTATAGTTCACATGCCGATGGAGCCGTTGAACGCGCGCGTCGAAAAGGACGGCTTCACATTGTTGACCTCCATGCCAGCCGAAGAAATCAAACTTCGGATGAAAAAAGCTGTTGAAGCCGTGCCTTTTGCGATTGGTTTGAACAACCACATGGGATCAAAGGCGACGGCGGACAGTTCGGTGATGCTTGCGGCGTTGAGCGCGATCAGCGCGCCGAATTTTTTGTTCGTTGACAGTCGAACGTCCTCCGTCTCGGTAGCCTACGACATTGCCGTCTCATTGGGCGTGCAGTCTTTGAGAAACAACATTTTTCTCGATCCAGTCGATGAGCAGGAAGCGATCGAAAAAAAAATTCACAAGCTTGCTGAAATTGCACGCGCGAACGGCGTCGCCATCGGCATTGGACATCCTCGGCCAAACACGCTGGCGGCTTTGGAAAAGCTCATTCCGCAATTGCAGGAGCAAGGATTTCAATTTGTAACTGTGCGGGACTTACGAAATCAAAAACAGATCGCTAGCGTCCAATAAGTTTGCGTGATTTGCAATCAGATTTTCAAATTGTGCCATTCCGGGGTAAGACGAACCAGGATAAACTAAACCGGGAAATTTTTGCATGGCGCGTTTAAGCGTAGCCGTCCATCATATCGCGGCGATTCGAGAAATGAACCGAAGCGCCGAGCCCGATCCGGTCGCGGCGGCGGTTGTTGCCGAACTTGCCGGCGCCGACGGCATTGCCTGCCACATTCGCGAAGATCGGCGCATCATCAAAGAAAAAGACGTTTATTTGCTGAAAGAGCTTGTCAAAACCCATCTCACCTTGAGAATAACTGCAACAGACGAAATGGTCAAATTGGCAATTGAAGTTTTGCCGGACATGGTCACGTTGGTCAAACCAGTTCGCGACGGCGTTTCCGCGGCGGGGAGCGTCGACGTCAGCACAAATCTGGATTATTTTTCGGAAGTTATCCAAATGCTGCGCGCACATAACATTGCGGTTTGCACCCTTATCGATCCGGACGTTCAACAAGCAAAAGCGGCGGCGCGTTTGAACGTCGATTATATCGAACTCAACGCGCGGACGTACGCCAGAGCTGACAATTATAATCGCGTTATGGATGAATTTGAACGACTGCGCTCAGTCATCGCCGGAGCAAGCAAGCTGGGGCTTGGCATTTCCGTTTCCGGCGGCTTGAATTATCAAAATATTCAGGAATTCGCACGCCTCCCCGGAGCGGAAGAATTCACTGTCGGATCGGCGCTGATCAACAAGGCGCTGCTCGTCGGCATGGAAAAGGCCGTGCGTGACTTTAAAGCGTTACTTTGACGGAATGTTTCGCCTTTCGATCATTCATCCCTGAACGATAGAATCATATAAAATGAAAGAATTACCTGCGCAGGATTTAAGAACACAGGTTATGAGCATTCTCGAAACGCGCTTCGGCGCTGAAGGCCTCAAGTTGCGCGCTGCGGTTGACAGAATCGAAAAGGTTGAAAACTTGCAGAAGCTAACCGTTTTCTTTCGGCGAGTACGAGACGTTGAAGCGGCAATCGCCGTTCTCGCAAGCAGAATTTCTTCAGAAAAAAAGTCCCGCCAAGGTTAACTTTTATTTTGATAACAAAGACCACTCAAAAACCGGCGCTTTTGGCGCGCGCCTTTCGCGGCGAGTTCGTCGAAAGCGAGCATTACGGTCACGCCGTCGTCGTGGACGGCGCAGGCAAAATCATTTTCAGCATTGGCGAGCCGGAAACGCGCGTTTTTCTGCGTTCAACCGCGAAACCTGTGCAAGCCACGCCGTTGATCGAACATAAAATTGCGGATCATTTTGGCTTCACAAATCGCGAATTTGCGTTGATTTGCGCCTCGCACAACGGCGAAGATTTTCACGTCGCGGCGGCGCAATCCATGCTCGACAAAATTGGCGTTCCCGCGAATGCCTTGCAATGCGGAACGCATCGTCCGATGGGCGTCGATTATGATTGCGTCCCGGAAACAGGGGAACGCTCGCCGTTGCAAAGCGATTGCTCAGGAAAACACGTTGGCATGTTGGCCGCCTGCCGATTTCACAATTGGCCGATTGAAAACTATCTTTCTCCGGCTCATCCGCACCAGCAAGAAATCCTGGAATGGGTTTCTCGCACTTCACATTTTTCCAAATTGAAAATCGGCGTGGCGATTGACGGCTGCACCGCGCCGGTTTTTAATATGCCGCTCAAAAACGCCGCGCAAATGTACGCGAATTTGGCAAAAACGTCTTCTCAGGCTCATCACAGTTTTCAATGTATGTTGCAACATCCGGAAATGGTTGCGGGAACGAATCGCTTTGATACGGCGTTTATGCGTACTATGGATGGAAGCGCGGTCACCAAAATCGGCGCGGAAGGCATGCAATGCGTCGCGCTGAAAACGCCGGAACCAATTGGGTTGGCGGTAAAAATCGGCGACGGCGGCAATCGCGCCGCCCCAGCCGTTGCGTGTGAAATTCTCCGAAAATTGGATTTGATCACTGAAGACAAGTTGCATTCTCTAAACAAATTTCACGCGCCGGAACGTTCGAATCATAACAAAATCAAGATCGGGCGCATTGAGATTGCAAATCTGTTTTGATCCTCCGCAGAATTTCGTTTATTGCTTACTTTTTAATTCGTCAGAAAGAATGTTTTGAACTGTTTTTGTGATTGCCTGCCGAAAACAAGTTAAAGCTTGAACTACAAACGACAGTGCTTGCTTTACGCTCAGAACTGTCGGATGCTCTGTGGTTTGTAGTTCAAACTTCAGTTTGCTTTGGCGGCGCCAGATATTTTATTACAACGCATGACTACAAATAAATTCTCAAACAAATCATCTCTGGCTGTCTATCCTTTCCTGCTTACTCTTCTTGTTTCAGCGCTCACAATCCTTGCCTGCAACGGCGATCCAGTCGAAGTCGCCGTCGAGCAATCGCCAACCATTGAAGAATTCACCGGCCCGGAAAAAGTTTTTCTCGATGATCCAGCCGGCCGCTTGTTTCAGGTTCGCGTCGCTGATCCTCAGGGCGTTTCGGATATTGCTTCGGTGATTTTGGAAGCAACCAGCCAGAACAATCAAAGCACAAGCTTTCAAATGCGTGACGAAGGCGCGGACGGCGATATTCTTGCCAACGACGGCCAGTTTGTCGTCAAAATTCCCGGCGCGACTTGGCAAAACCAGTCCGGAATCGGGACCTTGATCATTCAGGCGGCGGACCAGAACGGCAACATCGCGGACGGCGGCCCATACCAAATTATCATTGAACAAGGCTCGCCCGGCGCAACGCCTGAGATTTTGCAAATCACCCTGCCCGACAGTCTTTTTACCAGCTTGCCCGACGAAGCCGTCCTGTCCGCCTTTGTTTCGGACGATGACGGTGTCGGCAACATCTCTCAAATTTCTTACGCGATTTTCCCGCCCGCCGCGCCGACTCCGCTGCTTTCCAAAACGCTCGAGTTGTTCGGCGTCAGCGGCAACATCGGGCTTTATCGCGGCACGCTCAATTTGAGCGAATTTGGTTCGGCGCGCGGCGTTTTTACGCTTCGCGTCTCCGCTCAGGACGATGAAGGCAATCGCGCCTTGCCCGGCGTCATCAATTTCTATTTTGACGCGCAGGCGCCCACGGTGCGCGAAATCGTTTTCCCCGACACCGTTCGCAGTGACGCGAGCGATCAAGTGCAAATTCTCGCCACAATTGACGATCCGAACAACGACGTTCAGGAAGTGCGTTACCGCATCTTGCCCCCCGCGCCAGCCGACGCTCTGCTTCTCGGCGCACTACGCGACGATGGCACGAATGACGACGGCGTTGCCGGAAACGGCGTTTTTGGGGTGAATTTGCAAAGCTCTGATTTTCAAAATAACGCGGATTTTATGACGCTCGCGATCATTGCGGAAGACGCAGCGGGAAATCGTTCACGTGAAGAATTGCGCACCATCGTCGTCACGCCGATTCTCGATCCGAACACGCCGGTGATTTTGAGCGTTTCAGCGCCGGACACGGTACAGCGCCCGCTTGCCGGAGCGAGGTTATTAACGGTGACGGCGCGCGTCGTCGATCCGAACGGGGCGGCGGATATTCAAGACGTATTTTTTAATAGCATTCGTCCGGACGGGCAGCCTGCGGCGGGCAATCCTTTTACGCTTTTCGACGACGGCTTCAACGGCGACGAGACGGCGAACGACGGCGTTTTTACTATCGTTACGCAAATTCCGTCAACCGCATTGCTGGGAGAATTTCGATTTGAATTTGTTGCGCGCGACCGTTCCGGGTTGGAAAGCGCAACCGTGGTCAAACGATTAGTGGTTACTGAATGAAGAAAATAAATTGGCTTCTTTTTATCGTCCTTCTCGCGGCGGGGCAAGTCTCGGCGCAAAAAGGACGCGTTTTTCGAACCGAACAAAAATTCACGCAAGCGCAGACAGGAATCGCCTCGAATTCAATCGTCGATATTTTGGTGCATAACGACGCCATTTATCTAGGCACCGGCGAAGGACTTTCGGTTTCGCGGGACGACGGTCGTTCGTGGCAAACTTTCACGCAAGCGGAAGGCATCGGGCAAGGCGGCGTTGCAGCGATGGCGGTGAACGACGCGGTGATTTGGGTTTCCACGGCGTTCGATTCTCTTGTGCCGGAGGGCGAACTGCCGACAGGCGGCGGTTTGTCCTATTCTGAAGACGGCGGTCAAACCTGGACGCACGTCGAACAGCCCGGCCCGACGCCGGTGCAAAACGTCACTTTTGACGTAGCCATTCACGATGACGGCTCCGTCTGGATCTCGAGCTGGGGCGGCGGCATTCAGCGTACATTCGATTTTGGCCAGACGTGGGAAGTCGTGCCGCCGGACACGTTTTTGTTTGACCCTTTGGGCAATTTGAACCATCGCGGGTTCTCGGCAATCAGCGCCAACGGCGCGCTGTGGATCGGCACGGCGGACGGGATCAACAAATCCCTCGACAACGGCGAAACCTGGACGAACATTAAACACAGCAATCAAGCGTCGCCGATTTCCGGCAATTTCGTCGTGGCAATGGCGAGCCAAAATTACGACGGGCGCGAATATCTTTGGGCGGCAACCATCAACGCCGTCGATACCAGCGAAGTGCGCGGCGTTTCCGTCAGCAACGACGGCGGCTTTACCTGGCACACCACGCTGCACAACACTTTCCCGCATAATTTTGGTTTTGATGATTCCGTCGCTTACGTCGCGGCGGAGGAAGGCTTGTTTAAATCGCTGGATTTTGGCCAAACCTGGGCGAAGTTTCCCGAAATCCGTGACGCGGAGACGAACAATCTTTATCTGTCAGATGAATTTTTCGGCGCAGGAGCGACAAGCAATCACACGCTCTTTGTCGGCGGTCCTGACGGGCTGGCCGTGTCTCGTGATGATGGTTTTACATGGGAAATTCAACGCGGCACACGCCTGCCGGGGCAAGACGACGAACCGCGCACTTTCGCCTATCCCAGCCCGTTTTCCCACTCCCGCCACAACCAGCTTGGCGGTGACGGACACTTGCGATTTCAGTACAACACGTTGAGCGACACGCGCGTGACCATTCGCATTTTCGACTTCGCGATGTCAAAAGTCGCGGACGTGGTCAGCCAAAAAAGCCGTCCGGCGAACGGCTCGTTTTTCGAAACCTGGAACGCCCAAAATTATCGCGGCGAGATCGTCGCGAACGGCGTTTATTTTTATAGCGTTGCGCTGGAAGGCGACGGCGTTTATTGGGGAAAATTTATTGTGATGGATTGACGAATCTTGAAAAAGAAGAATAGAATTTTGAAACGGACTTTCAAATTTTGGAAGAAGCGCGAAGCGCACATAGCTCCCCCAGGCCCTTTAAAGGGTAGATTCTTTAGAAAACTGAGCTCAATCCACTGTGTCATGCCCGCGCAGGCGGGTATCCAGACAACAGCGCCCCAAAGCTGGGTACCCGCCTGCGCGGGTATGACAAAAGCGTCGCTTTCGGAAAATTTGAGCGCTGCTATTAACATCCCCCTAACCTCCTTCAAAGGGGGAATTTTGTGCTTCGCTTCGCTCGCTCTTTGCTTTTTCTTTATGCTCCCGACGCTTGCCCAAGCTCAAGGCGGCTACGCAGGCTCTGTTTTGCGCATGGGAATCGCGGCGCGTTCGGAGGCGATGGGACGGGCTTACACGGCTGTTGGCGGCAACCCGGAAAGCGCGTTTTACAATCCCGCCGCTGTCACGATGATGGAAAAACGCGGCGTTGATCTTTCCTTGCGCGCGCTCTCGCTCGACCGACGCTTTGCCTTTGCCGGATTTTCCGCCGGGATTCGGCCAAAATCCAAAAAAGATTCAACAAGCCAATCAGACAGCCTTAAAAACAAACCGCGCAAAGGCCCGTTGGGCGGCGGGCTGTCGCTGAGTTGGATTCATGCTTCCGTCAATAACATCGAAGGCCGTGATTTCGACGGCGTGCTTTACGATACATTTTCAAATAACCAAAACATTTTTAATTTTACTTTCGGTCTGCGCGTCCATCAGAAAGTCGCGATAGGCTTGACCACGCGCATTCTCTGGAATCGATTCCCCCGCCTCGGCGACGGCGACGTGACTGTCGGTGCGCGCGCGTTCGGCGTGGACTTGGGCGCGATGGTCACAGTGACGGAAGGCGTTTGGCTGGGCGGCGTTTACAAAAACATCAATGCGTCGTTCGACTGGAACACGGATCAAATTTATGACCGCGGGCGCACAACAACCAGCCCATTTCCCAAAACCTGGCGCGTTGGTCTGGCAACAACGCGATTACTTGACGATCTGCTGTTGGCGGCGGACGTCGAGGGGACGAATGTCACCGATCCGAAAGTTTATTTCGGCGCGGACTATCGCGTTTCACCCAAAATCAATGCGCGGCTCGGCGCACGCAACGGCTACCCGACGGCGGGCGGATCGTATCAATTCAGCATTGGCAAAAGATTGACTTTCCTGCATTATGCTTTCGTCATGCAGGGCGATGATATTTCGAGCGAGCATGTTTTTTCGTGGTCGTTTCAGTTTTAAAAGTTGAAGAAAGCCAGCACCTTACGGCTTAGGCTTAACGCAGAGACGCAAAGTTCGCAGAGCCTCGCGAAGTTCTTAAAAAATATAAGAGTTCGGCTTGTGAATTCTCACATTTGCGATTTAACTGCAATGAACTCACACTTGAATTTTCTTGGCGGAACTCAGCGTCCTTTGCGACTCAGCGTTTTGTAAAGTTTTTCCCAAAAATCACTTCACAAAGACATTAAATCATGCGAAAATATTTTTCTTGTTCCGCAGTGCTCGTTTCTCTCCTTTTAAATCAAGCGTTTGCACAAACCGGCGACGCCGGCAACACTGGGTTGTCTTTCCTCAAAATTGGCATTGGCGGCAGGGGCGCGGCTTTGGCGGAGGCGCACGTTGCGGATGCAACCGGCGCTGAAGCGACGTTCTGGAATCCCGCGAATCTCGCCAGTTCTTCCGGCGGCGAACTGTATTTGTCGCATTCCGAATGGCTGCAAGATATTACGAATGATTTTGTCGCGGTAAAATTCGGCGGCGGGAAATCGTTTTGGGGCGTTTCACTGCTCTTGCAAAACGTGCCGGGAATTATGCAGCGCACGCGGCCTTCGGCAGAGCCGATCTCGGAATTAACCTCGCACCACATTGCATTTGGTTTGAGTTACGCGCGCCAGTTTTCTTCAAAACTGAACGGCGGCGTGACGGTTAAATATTTGGCGGAAAAAATCCTGAATTACGCATCCAACGGCTTCGGCGTCGATCTTGGCGTTCGCTACAAAACCTCGCCGGAAAGTCCGTTTGCTTTGGCGGCGTCGATTCACAATTTAGGCAGCGTCGAAGAATTTCGCACCGAAGACGTGAAGTTGCCGACCTACTTGCGCGCCGGTCTGGTTTTCGCCCCTGATTTTAAGCTCGGCAACAGCTCGCCCAACTTATTCGCCAGCGTCCGCAGCGTTTTGGACGCAAAGACAATCTTCAATTTTGGCGCGGAAATTCTGCCACACGATGTTGTGGCCGTCAGGTTAGGTTATCAAGGCGGGAACGAAACGCAAAGCCTGGCCGGGGGCTTGGGCTTAAAATCCGGTAATTACCGCTTCGATTATTCCTATTCACCGGCGGACTTTGATTTTGGCAATAGCCATCGTTTTTCGCTGGCTATAAAGTTATAGCCGGACAAAACTTAATTCCCTGGTTTTGTGAAAAAACGCGACATGCCTGCAAAACCTTCCGTGCGCCCTTCCCCTGCAAGCGAATCTTTCATCGTGTCAGCCGTGATCAAATAAACATTGTTTCGCAACGCGAACGCCTCCACGCCTTTTTTTACTTTTTTGCGGATAAACTCGATGGGAATTCGGTCGAGGCGTGCTTGCGCTTCTGCGCTCCACTCAAATTGCCCATTTTCTAATTTCAAAGGCTCTCCGGTAGGCTGGTAAAGGCAGGCCGGATCTTCCTGGAGATAATCGCCGTACGCCGCAAATGCTCGGCACCGACAGCCGCCGCATAACTCGTTAAATTCACAAGCGCCACAACGTCCTTTTAGCTTATTCGGATTGCGCAAATCGTTTAAAACAGCCGAATTTTTCCAAATTTCAGTAAAACTCTGCTCGCGAATATTTCCCGCCACTTCGGTCATGTAGGGGCAAGGCGTCACGTCGCCGTTTGGCGTGATGCGCAAGTATTGCGTTCCCGCCATGCACCCGCCGCTTTCGAGACCGCCGCGACCTTTTTCATAAGAAATTTGCTTGAACTGCGGCGCGCATTTGGAGCGAACGAGCATAGGGCGAAAATCGTCCTGCACGTCAACTAAATAGGAAAGCATGTCGTGCGTTTGCTGCGGCGAAAGATCGTTCATTTCCTGCCCGCGACCTGTTTGGACGAGAAAATAAAGATTGAACGACCATGCGCCTTTTTCTCGGGCGAATTCAATAAGTTGCGGAATTTCATCCTGGTTCGATTCCATCACCGTGCTTTGCACCAGAACCTGTAGGCCGTGCTTGCGTGCAACCTCCAAACCGCGCACGGAGTATTCCCACGCATTCGGGCCGCCGCGAAAAGAATTGTGTTTTTCCGGATCGATGGAGTCGATGCTAATGCCAACGCCTTTTACGCCGCACTCCAGCATTCTCTGCGCAACCTTATCGTTTAAAAGCACGCCGTTTGTGCCCATCACCACCCACAGACCTTGCGATGAGGCGTAGCTGGCAATGTCGTAAATATCGCGCCGAAGCAGCGGTTCGCCGCCGGTGAGGATGACCATTTCCGTGCCCAGCGATTTCATTTCATCGATCAAGCCGATGCACTCGTCGGTCGTCAACTCATTTACCGCTTTTCGCCCGGCTTCCATATAGCAGTGCGGACATTTGAGATTACATTTTTGGGTGAGATTCCAGGAAATCAGGGAAGGAATGTACTTTTTTTCAGCGCCGTTCTGCGAACTCATCGAATTGCTTGTCACTTGCTTTGATTCATGTTTTATTACCGGATATTGCGTCTTGGAAAAACTACAAAATTTCTCAGGGCTTGTCAACCAACCCGACGCAACATACAACTTGCTTTCTTCTCAGCACATCAAAAACAGGAGGTTTGATATGGAATCGAAATTAAAAAAAGCGCGTGAATATCGGTCGGCGATGAACGATAAAATACTCAACAGCGGCTTTAAGGATTTTAAAAAGTTCTATGGTCTGGATCACAAAGCCTACGTGGAAGGCGCGCTGTCAGTGAAGCACAAAGAACTCATGGGCTTGGTCGGCAGCATGGTTTTGCGCTGCAACGATTGCATTTTCTACCATCTCGACCGTTGCGTGCAGGAAGGCGCGTCAAAAGAAGAATTAAACGAAGCGATGAACATCGCGCTCATCATCGGCGGGAGCATCGTGATTCCGCACCTGCGTTATGCGTTTGAGATGCTGGATGCGCTTCTTGGAGAACGAGAAAGACGATTAGTACAAATTTAGATTTTGCGATTCTTGGAATTCTGATTATATTTTCCTCGTACCAATCAATTCGGAAAATTAACAATGCCCAGAATCGCCTATTTTTTCGGTATTTCCATTTATATGTACCTTGATGATCATGGTACGCCTCACTGCCATGGCGTCTACGGTGATTACGCCGCTTCCATTGCAATCAGCGACGGCGCTATACTAGCCGGACAAATGCCGCCAAAGCAGGAAAGGAAAATTCGTGAGTGGGTCTTGGCCAATCAAGATGAATTAATGGAGAAATGGAATGAACTCTCAGGTTAAAACGCCCTGGAGAAAAGTCGTTTCGGTTTCTCCTGGAAAAAACTTTTCTTTGGAATTAAAATGGGAAGACGGACGGCAGACAAAACTTTCATTAGCTTCGAGAATTCAAGAACGTGACATTTTTTGGCGGTTGCGCAATCCGCGCTATTTCCGCCAAGTCGCCGTCGATCCACTGGGCGGGATTTGTTGGCCCGAAGGCGAAGACCTTTCTGCAAATTATTTGTCTGACAAAGCTGTTAATTCTTGAAGTCTAATTCACCGATAACTCTACAAAAAAACGCGCGCTCTCGCCCGGCGCGCTTTCCACCCAAATCCTCCCGCCGTGCTCTTCAATAATGCGTTTGACGATGGCCAACCCTAGCCCCATGCCTTTTTTCTTTGTTGAAAAATAAGGCTCAAAGATACGGGCGGCGACTTCTTGCGACATGCCTTGCCCGTTATCAGCAAATTCAAGCAGAACTTTGTCTTCTATCAACTTGGTCGAAATTGAAATGTCGCCGCCTGCTTTGTCGTCCATACTCTGGGCTGCGTTTTCGAAAAAATTGATGAGCACGCGGCGCATTTGTTCGCTGTCGAACCGAAAAGGCCTGAGCCCCGGATCGAGCGAGAGATGAATCGCTTGATCTGCGTAAAGATTCGCCGTCTCTTCAATCAGCGCGTTAAAATCAGCTTCGGCGAGGTTGAGTTTTGGCGTGCGAGCATACTCCGAAAACTCGCGAACCAGCTTTTCCAGGCTGCGGATTTCGTCGATCATGATGTCGGTGCATTCGCGCAACAATTTTCCATAAACCGGATCGTCGCCAGTGTATTTGTCGCGCAATTGCTGGGCAGTGAGCTGCATCGGCGTCAGCGGATTTTTGATTTCGTGCGCCAGGACGCGCGCCATCTCCCGCCACATCGCCATTTTTTCCAAATGCACGATCTGATTTTGTTTTTCCTTCAAACGCTCGACCATGGTTTCGAAGGCTTTGTACAAACGCCCAACCTCGTCGCTCGACGCGCTTTCGCTGCGATAGCTCCAATCGCCTTCTCCGACTCTCTCCGTTTCCGCCGTTAAGCGAATCAAAGGCGCGGTAATTTTTTTAGAGAAGAACAAGCCGACCGCGACCGAAATCAAAACCAGCGGTGCGTAAATCACCAGAAACGCGAACATAAATCCAGAGCGCAGATCGCCGGGTTCACCCAGAATTTTAAACATTTGATTGACTTCAACGATCTGCCGAGCGGCGTTTCGAAATCGTTCATCAATTGTTTTTGTAACCACGACCGCGCCAAATTTAACGTTGTCCACAAAGACCGGCGCGACCGCGGTCAAAAAATCCGGTGGATGCTGCATCGTCAAAAATCCCGGCTCGCCTTTTTCCAATATTTCCAAAATCCGGGCGTCTTCAAGCGGCGAGGTCAAAGCCGCGGAATCTTGAGAAGCGTCGCAGAACAGGTTGGTTTCGAGATCGTAAATGCAAACGCGAAAACTTGAATCGGCCTGGAAAGTGGCATTCGATGCGCCGTTTTTTTGCTCCAACATTTGACGAACGCGGCGCGATTCCGCGAGCCGCTGGGCGTAGCCGAGCGTTTCTTCGCGATATTCAGCAAAAAGACTTTGGGAAAGATAGCTCGCTTCTTCCAGAGCCGACTCCGCTTGTTGGTTAAAACCAACATTTAAGCCGGATTCAACGAGATTTTGAACGAGAAAAAAAAGCGGCAGAACGGGCAGGAGAGCGATGAAGAGAATAGAAAGGACGAGTTTGGTTTGGATGCTTTTCATTTATTTTCTGGGGCGGGATTTACAGAATATTAAAACGTTAAGTCCGGCATTCTCGTGACCATGCTTCGCGTGGTCATGCAGTTTCCGGCGCTTCGCGCCGATTCGTTCAAGTTCAAAATAGTGGTGACGGAACCGGCGCAAAGCGCCGGAAACTGCATTCCAACGGTTTACCCTCGGGACGCCGGAGGCAAAGCATTGGAACGAGAACCATTATTTTGTTGCCAAGACGGTCAGGCTTAACGTTGTAATAAGAATCAACCGGACAATTTTTCCGCTAAACCGGTTGATTCGCGGAAAGGCGCTGGGCTTGCTGGCATTTTTCATACAATGTTTCCGGTGCGATGTCCAAGCCATTTGGCCACGCAATCGTTCCGCCGTCGATTGTCGCTTTTTTGAAAAACTCTAAATCAGACAATGGACGAAATACAGGCCCGCGATTTAAATATCCTGAAAAGTCCACTTCGCCTTTTGTGCCATCGTCAAACTCGATGTGATAAATATAGGCGCGTCTGTAAATAATTTTTGTCACATCATTCATAGGTATAACTTACGTCCGGCTTGTTCCCATCCCGAAGCCGTCGCATTCGTGATAAAAACAATATGGATAACTTTATCTTGTCCCGTAGGGACATTCGATAATAGCCAGCTAATTCATTGGCTGGATTGAAATTACGCACGCGTTTTAGTAAAGTCCCGCAAGGGACGATTGATGTTCGGCGTTGTGAAAAATCTCGGTCGTCCCTGACGGGACTTAACTCAACATAAGGCTGATTTTGCCCCGCCAATAAATTGGCGGGCTAGTTTCGATCGTCCCTCCAGGACTGATTTGACAAATAAAAAATCCGGTAGATCCTGTTCATCCCGTCAAAAAAACGGCTCTCAATTTCTTAACTTTGAGAGCCGAAAACGATGCTCCTGCCAAGCGGCGCTTTTATCGTCGGATTCGCCGCTGGCGACAAAAAAGGAAATCAATTGGTTCAAGTTCAACGAAAAACTGCTGCGTCGTTCTTGCGAAGTAACCTGGTCACGTTTTTGAGCGCCGTCCAACCAGTGAGATAATTTTTTGTTCTGCGGATCCGACGCGCGTTGAATGTTCGCTTTTGCACGCAAAACGTATTCTTTGTCCTTCGAAATTTTGACGGCGGGAGCAAGAAAAATATCGAGAAAGGCCCCTGCTCTTTTTTTGAATTTATCGAGCTCGCCGAAGAGTTCAGTTTTACCGGCAAATTGCAAAGCGTATTGCTCCTGCCAAATATTGTAAGTGACAATCGTGCGCAGCTTTTTCTGCACGATCACGCCGCCGCCGATTTCGAGCAACCTAAGTTCTAATTCGATCTGCACTGGCAGGCCGCTGTGCAAAACGCCGGTGATTTTCGGCGAAAAAAGCTCCGAGATTTGAAAACTCGCGAACAACGAATCGTTTTTGACCGCCGGGTCAATGCGCTCGACTCGCGCTTTTTCTCCAAAAGCCGAAGTCGCAAAAATGAGATTCAATAAAACAAAGCCGAGGAGCGCTTTCGAAAGACCCGGTGCGTAACAAATTTTTCTCAAAAGCTGTGCCCCAATGAAAAGTGGAACTGCGCTTTTTGCTCTTCAAACATGTTCCCCGGAAACGCAACGTCGAGGCGCGTCAGGCCGATGATTGGCAGTTTAAACCTTAGGCCAAATCCAACGGAAGAATAAAGCTCGTCTTCCTGTCTCTTATACACATCTGACGCTGCCGACGAGCTTCTTGGTG
>CAXHAT010000104.1:0-27188 GCA_964014485.1 uncultured Deferribacteres bacterium | reverse complement strand
CTCCCGCTCGCGTAATCAATTGAATTTATTCGACTTATAGCGGGACACTAGTGACCCGGAGCAAAAAATCACCGTCGCCGAAGCCGTTGAAGCTTACACCATTCATTCCGCCTACGCCGCGTTCGACGAGCATCTCAAAGGCTCGATCATCCCCGGCAAACTCGCCGACTTAGTCGTGCTTTCACAAGACATTTTCACCATCCCGGCCAATGACATCGTCAAAACGCAAATTCTCTACACAATCGTCGATGGTAAAGTTGTTTTCAGTCTCGATGATGCTGCAAATTGACATTCGTTACCGGGATTTGTATTATTGGCACGATTTGGAAAAAGCTTTTCGAGCCACCATTTTGCGTTGCAGAGTTTTAGGGCATGAAGAGAACGGAACTTGAACATATTATTAGAGCCGCCGGAGAAATCGCGAGCACCAAGAGAATCTTTATTTTCGGCAGCCAGGCAATCTTAGCCCAGTTTCCTCGTCTGCAAACGTACAATTTGACAGCAAGTTCTTTTGAAAAGCGTTCAGTAGCCTTGAGCCGAGAAGTTCTGTATCGATCCAACGAAGCGGACGTGATGATTCCCGATTCCGCTGAAAAAACAAATTTGGTTGATGCGATGCTCGGTGAACTTTCCGCCTTTCATAATACTTTTGGTTATTATGCCCAGGGCGTTGATTTGACGACTTCAACACTGCCTCAGGGCTGGGAAGCTCGTTTAGTTGAGATATGTAATGAAAACACGAACGGCGTCTCGGGCTTGTGCCTCGATATTCATGACTTGATCATTGCAAAACTCTATGCAGGTCGCCCAAAAGATTTTGAGTTTTTCGGCGCAGTCGTAGAATTGGGTTTATTGTCCGAACGAACTTTAGCAACAAGGCTGACTGAAACAAAAATTTCCAACGAACGCAAAAAACTTATCCGTGAACAAATTAGCCGGGGCTTTTCAAAATGAATATGCAAATCAGAGCGAATTTTAGATCAGCGGCGCTCCATAAAGAGATTGCAAAGAAGCTCAGGGAAAACCCAAGATTGTGGGAAGTGCCCAAAAATAATTTAAAAAGATGGAAAGAAAACAGAGGGCGCCTCTGGTCTGCATCTCAGGAATGGGAAAACATTCTAACCAATAAAAGCAGCGAAGAAATTCTGGCCGTATTGGAAGGCGATTCGGAAGATTGTATTCGTCTGCGCTCTTCAAGCCCGTTTACAGGAATATTGAGCGAAGAGGAAAGGCTAAAAATTTTTGAAGCCTACAGCAAGCTTCCTGATCTATTTGACGAGAATTAATGCTTAACGCATTCTTGATCATAACACTTCACAGAGAATTTCATGAGAACAAAAACCGGCATTAGTTATTTTGGTAATCGCAATCCGCGGCATTTTCTGGTCGATTTGGAGGAGATTATCTCGCACAACTGCAACTTCATCGTACATACGTTTTCCGAGAACGACCAGCTTTTTTATCAGGCGACCATGCGCGAGATGGTTGAGCTTTCAAAGAAGGCCGACTTGGAGGTTTACCTGGAGCCCTGGGGCGTCGGGCGTGTGTTTGGCGGCGAGGCGTTTTCGAGCTTTGCCTTGAAAAATCTCGACACTTGCCAGCAAATGTTTTCCGGCAAAACCGCTCCGGCCTCCTGCCTGAACAACCCCCGTTTCGTCGATTTTATGATGGGCTGGATCGATGACGCGGTTCAGATCGGCGCGAACGTTTTGCTTTGGAACGAGCCGCATTTTTACAACGTCTGGAGCGAAAACGACGAGGCGCAGGACTGGTCTTGCTGCTGCGAGAGCTGCCGGAAAAAATACGCCATTTTCTACGGCGAACGATTCCCGGAAACGGTCAACGACGACCTGTTCAAATTCCGCGAAGATTCAATGGTCGACTTTCTGGCGACGCTCTGCTCATACGGCAAATCCAAAGGTGCGCGCAACGCCGTCTGTCTGCTGCCGATCAACGAAAAAGCCGCCGGGGTTTCGGATTGGAGCAAAATCGCCCGTCTGCCGGAGCTCGATATTTTGGCGACTGACCCTTACTGGGTGTTCCTCAACCGCGATTTGAGATTTTTCGGCGACTACGTTTCCCGCCTGATGAATCTCTCCAAACGATTCGGGGTCGAGCCGCAAATCTGGATTCAAAACTTCAAAATCCCGACCGGTCGCGAGCCGGAAATTCTCGAAGCGATTGCGATTGCTTACGCCGAAGGAATTCGCAATTTCGCCGCTTCGAGTTTTAGCGGCTCGGAATACATGTCCTACATCAAGTGCGACAATCCCAAGCACGTTTGGGACCTGCTGGGCGAAGTTTACGGCAAAATCCGCAAGGGAGAATGGGATTGAGCCGCGCCCCGATTTTCGCGATTGGCGTTGACGGCGGCGGCACGAAATCGAATGTTTGTTTGATAAATGAAAACGGGGAGGTGCTGGCGCAAACCGTCGTCGGCCCGACCAATTTTCGCGCAGACGTCGTGCCGTACATTGTCGCTGAAATCGAAAAAGCCAAAACCGTCCTGCTCGAAAAATCTCCAATTCCTGCAAACGCCCGCCTTGTTGTTTCCGCCTGTCTCTCCGGCCTGGGACGCGCTTCCGCACGAATATTGACTGAAGAAGCGCTGAAAAAAGCCAATCTTGCCAATCATATTTTCACCGAAAGCGACGCCGCAGCGACTTTGCACGGCGCATTCGACGGCGAACCGGGAATCATTGTCATCGCCGGAACCGGCTCGATTGCTTTTGCAAAAACACCTGACGGTAAAACGCTGCGCTGCGGCGGCTGGGGCTACCTGCTTGGGGACGAAGGCAGCGGCTACGATTTGGGGCGACAAGCACTGATTCACGCACTGAAACATTTTGACGGTCGCGGCGAGAAAACGATTTTGCGGGAAAAATTGGAGGCGTTTTTTCAGGTGGAGTCGATTGACGAAGCGGTCGGAGAAGTTTATGCGAAATTCGCCCGGCGCGGCGACATGGCGCAGTTCGCGCCGATCCTTTTTTCCGCCGCTGAAACCGGAGACGCCGTCGCACAAAATATCTTGAAAAACGCCGTTTCAGCGCTTGTTGAGTTGGTCGATGCGCTTTGTCAACAAATGCCGGAAGGCGAGCGCTGGCCGCTGGCGTTGTACGGTAATCTTTTTAAAAACAAAGCTTTCTATTTGATGCCGTTTGAAAGTTTTTTGAAAGAAAAGGGCCTGCCGATTGAAATTGTTCCGCCAAAACATCCGCCTGAAGTGGGGGCGGCATTGTTAGGATTTGAATTTGTGAAATACACCGCTCTTAAGCCGGATTAAGCGACAGCGAATCCTGCTTTTGAGTTACCATTCAATTGACCTTCAACTCGGGTAAAGACTTCACAAGATTGACAGTCTTCAAACTCACAGTGATTATCTTGCCGATTAGCCGAACAATGTATTGCGGATCATCGCTACGGTTGGGGTCGTTGACGATGCCGCTGCGTTTGTCTGTTTTAATTCGATACTGATCGACAATCCATTCTAATGCTGAGCGCGTGCCGAGACGATAATCAAACGTTTCAGGCGGAATTCCCTTCAAGGTTAGAAAATCGTTGTAGATGATTGCTGTTTTGTCTTTTGAAAACTTCATTTTTTCGACGCGCCAATTCAGCGGTTTATCCTCGGCTTCAACGAAATCAAGCTTGTGCTCGGACTGATTTTCATACCCAATGTGCAATTCAGCCAATTCTTTGCCTGTTTTGCTAAATTGCCAAAAATCTATCGCGAGTGGAATTCTTGGGAGTTCTCGCCGAAGGTTTGCGGCATATTTTTCACAATAGAGAGGGTGTTGTAGAATACCGTAAACGTAGTAGAAGATTTCCCACTTGTTGATCTGAGCGTCGCTATAGTGGGCTTTAAACATCCTTAGCGCTAAATCGTCGATGTTGTCGTATCGTTTACCTCCATTCTCACTGTAAACATAGTACGGAAAGCATTGGGTTTTTTCGAGTAAATCCAAGCATGGAAGAAAATTGACGACAAGGGTCTGAAATGGTTTACTACTGCCAACACCACTTAAACAGATAACTCGATTTTCGGATTGAACTTTTTGTGTAGGCAAGATATTTGGAAATTGATAAACTTCTTCATTCAAGATAGGATCAAAGAATAAATTCGTTTTTGTAAATGGGCGATAGAGCGATTGACGAATCTTGGCTTCAGAAAATTCCGCCGTTCTGCCCCGTTTTAAATCCAGTTTTAGGTCTCTACTCCACTTTATTTTCGTATCATCAGAAATCACGAAGGTATCGATTTGAGGATGCGGGCGGATTCGTGAATACTCGTAAACTTGCTTGTTGTAGGTTTCGATAAAGCTCTTGATATTTTGAGCTAGAACGGTACGATTAAAATTATAAACCCATGAATCACGATTTGTCTTAACGCCGTTACTTACTAAATGAAAAATTGAATTTTCGGGTTCATCTTTTGTCCCCAAAGGCAAAAAATTATTGAACTCCGGGTTCAGTCCGTCAGTGAGCCACGTATGCTTGGAATCAGGAGTAATTTCTCGCCAGCTTATCTCTGACCAATCTCTCTTTTCATCGAGATAATCATACTTCTCAACCTTGCGCCAATATTCATCAACTCTTGAATAGAAAATCTTGCATTCGCTTGAAGGCGATTTGCTTTTTATCAAGAAACTTATCCCTACGCCGACTTGAATGCCAAAAACGTTATGCGTCGTTCCGGAAAGTTTTGGGTTTTTTCGAACATTGCCGCCCAAGTCCAAAATATAGATACGATCAAAGTCTTTCTCCAAGCATTTGCGCATCCCGTCAAAAGCATAATCGTTCAGAAAACTATTGTTGGAAACAAAAGCCACCACGCCTTCACCGTTTCGCAACACACGGTCGGACGCCCAGCGAAACGCTTTTACGTAGACGTCAGAAAGAGCATTCTTGTTCGTTGCCTTTGAAGCTCTTGAATATGTCTCCCGGACGCGCTGATCTATGACATCGTATTTGCGGTTTTTGTTATTGTCGTTCTCATTGGCTTGTCCAACATTGTAAGGCGGATTGCCGATAACGACAAAGATCGGCGTCTTTTGCTGCTTATTAACCCGTTTTGAGTTTTCTGCGTTCATAAAATCAAAACGTTCTTGTCGACCTTCCGCCAATTCAAAAGTATCGACCAGGCAAATGCCTTCAAAAGCTTTATATTTTCCCGTTGCTTTGTAGTATTCATGCTCAATGTTCATCGAAGAGATATAGTACGGCAGAAGCATGATTTCATTGCAATGCAATTCCTCCGCAAATTTGTACTCCAAAGCAGTCTTTTTTATTTGACGCATAATGTTAATGACAAAGTTGCCGGTACCGACAAACGGCTCCAAGATATGCACCCCTTTGTCTGAGAGAGAACGACCAAACTCCTTTATCAAAATCTCATCAACAGAGCGCACCATGAAATTGACAATCGGTTGCGGCGTGTAAACAATGCCATGTGTATCAGCGACTCTTATAGAAAAGCCCTGAAAGAACTTTTCGTAGACCGTGTTAAGAAAACTCTGTTTTAACGAGAAGTCATGGATAGTACGCGCCGTCTTTTCAAGAACAGTGTAAAAGGGATCGAGTTCTTGCAAGAATTCGTTGCGATTGAAAGCCCGAGAAGTTAAAGCGGCGATGACTTTTTCGATTTCCTGGGCGATAATATTGCGTTTTACAAAATCAGGATTATCAAAAACGCGGCGAAAAATGCGCTCAGTCAATAAGTGCTGAATGAGCATTTCCTCGACGGCCTTATATGAAAGATTTGGATTGAGGCTGTCGCGGCAAAGCTGAGTGAAATATTCCAAAGCTTCCGAAAACGTGCTGTTCTCTTTTGCTTCAGTCTCAATTTTTTCAAGAAGCCGCGAGCCTAATTCAGGAATCTTGCTTTTGAATTTTTCAACTGCACGCTCCCATTCCTTTTGTTGCGGAGCTTCATAGCTGAAAAATATTTCGAGGGCTTCAACAAGCCGCGTTGGTTTAGCAAGACTTCTGTCCCAGACCTCTCGACCATTCTGCCAAATGACCGCATGCTTTGGCGTTTGAAAAATTATGTTTTCTCTTGGGTAACCGGTTTTGAACTTCTCTTCTATGGCCAGATTAAGGTTATCGAAAACGTCCTTTGCTTCCCAAACGCCTCGAACCATATTGAATTGATCCAGCAGCGCTCCATCAAGCCTCAAAGTTCGATCTTTGGAGGGAAACGAGAACTGCTCCGCCAAAGTCCAATCAAGCTTTTTACCGCAATGTCGCAATAGAGTCGCGAAAGCAGGCGCCACTTGACCTTCTGCTTGCAAGTCTTTTCGATCAAGCGTTTTTAATAAAGTGTAGTATTCTCGAACAGGCTTGTGGTGAGGTTTGAGATTAAAACTAACCATGATGCACGCCCAAAAGATGTTTAATTGCCCCGAAGGAGTTTTTATGCAATTATCATCACAGGAATGAGATGCGGGATGTGCGGAAAGGTTATGTCAATAATTTATTTTGCCTTGTTGAAAAGGGGCGAGCAGAAAGATGAAAAGGGAACGCAAAAAGCCGGATTCGCTGTCGCTTAATCCGGCCTGCGGTTACTCCGGGGGGAGGGTGGAAAATTGCTTCTTTAAGTCCACGCCTGATTTTTTCAATTGCTGCTTTTCGCGAAAATAGATGATCGACGCGAGGCCCATGACGGCGATCCAGAGCGGCGTGGAGTGGAAGTACCATGCGCTCATTTCGGCGGAAAGATCTTTCCAAATGTGCACCACGAGAAAACCGCCCAAAATGAGAATACCAAGCGACGCCAGCGGGATTTGCAGTTTGCGCGAAGGAATGACGCGCACGTCTTTGGCGATCTCGGGGTTGCGTTTGGGCAGGGCGAGAACAGAAACGCACATGAGCAGAAAATTGACCAGCATGGAGGTCACGAGAATATCCACGCCCAGGAAAAAATCTCCGGCGAAATGGCTGCCCAAAATGCCGACGGAAGCCATACTTGCGCTCAAAATAATAGCAACGTTCGGCGTATGCGATTTCTTGTTGATCGCCGCGACGCGGCGTGGGAAAACGCCGTCTTCCGCCCAGGCGAACATGAGCCGCGAGACCGCCAGCAGCATGGCCGGAAGATCGTTAATCAACGCAATCGCCGCCCCCGCGACAATGGCGACGGTCCAGCCGGGCGAGAGCAAGTAGCCCAAAAGTCCCGGGGCCGTCAAATCGCGCGTTTGCGCCTGTTCGGCGACGAATTGCCACGGCACGGTGTTATAAACGGCGGCGGTGAACAGCATGTAAAACGTCCCGACCGTCACGACCGCGATTCCGATGGCTATCGGCAAGGTTCGATTCGGATTCTTCGCCTCACCCCCAGCTTGCGCAATTGAATCAAATCCAATAAAACTGGAAAAAAGCAGTGCGGACGCTGCGAAGAAAACGCCGAATCGGAAGGGCGGCGTCTCCATCGTCGGAATGGGCTGACCGTCGCGTTCAAGTACGGCGGCGGCGAATTCTTGCTGGTTAAACGAGAATCCCGCAACAATGACGATGGCGCCGAGGGCAAACATGATGAACATCATCGGTACAAGCGTGCGCTCGTAGAGTTTCAGACTGCGCATGTTGACAAAAGCAAAAAACCAGAGAAATCCTAACGCCACGCTGACGCGAACAAAGCCTGTGTCCAACGCTTGCGCCAATCCATGCAAGCCCAACGGTTCCGCGACGTCTCGCAGAAACGGCACGAGCACGTAGGAGACCACGCCAATGGCGATACTGAGTCCAAACCATTGCGAAAAACTGGCGACAAATCCGAGGTATGGGCTGAGAGAACGGCTGGCGTAGATGTAGCTCCCGCCCGCGCGCGGCATGGCTGAAGCGAGCATGGCGTAGGCTAACGCGGCCAGAATTGCGGGAATGGCGCCAAAAAGATAAGCGGGCAGAACATACGGTCCGACGCCGGGAACGCTGCGTTGAATCATGATCGGAATAACGTTGATGGCGGCGCCAAGCATGGAGCAAATGCCGGTGGCGGCTAACCCCATGAGGCCGAGTTGGCGAGTGAGAGACGTTTTGTTTTGAGTCGTTTGAGGGCTGGCAGGGTTTGTCATGGTCTTCCGCTTAAATCAGTTTCTCAAGTGTCGTTTAGGGCGAGTCTGTTGCGCCAATTTCAGGGGATAGGCAAAATAGAGTTCTCCTGAATGACATGTCTTAACCGCGGAAAATCAAGAGAAACGGTATCGAGCGTATCGGCGGACGAAGGTCTTATCGCAAGAACAACATCTGTCGGGAAAATATCTCACCGTTCGCTTCGAGTCGATAAATATACACGCCGGAAGCGACGATTCGATTGTTTCTGTCCGTTCCAGCCCATTGCGCTTCCCGCCAACCGTCGCTTTGAAATTCGTCGATCAACGTTTTCACTTCACGACCCAAATTGTCGAAAATGGTGATGCGCACGTGTGAATTTTGCGGTAGAAAATAGGGGATCGTCGTGGACGGATTGAACGGATTGGGGTAATTTTGCTCGAGCGTAAAATCAGACGGCAAGCCAGGCGGTTTAGGAATTGAAAGTGGGGTGCTCAAAAGCGGACGTTCGTAAGCGCCGTTGCCATGTGTGGCTACGCGCAAGGTGCGATTCGATCTTGAGACGCTCAAATCCATAGCAATGACGGCTTCTGGCAATCCTTCCATAAACGGTTCCCACGAAGCGCCGTTATCCGTTGAAGCAAAAACGCCGAGATCGTTTCCTAGATAAATGTGTGAGGAAATAAATGGATCGACGGCGATTGACCAGGTTGGCGCGTCCGGCAGGCCGTTGTCCAGAGATTGCCAGGATTCGCCGCCGTTGTTAGAAAAGAAGATGTGCGGGCCGCCGAAGCCGCCGAAAGTGATATAGATTTTTTCATCATCAAACGGCGCCAGCGCAATGTCGGTCGGGAACAAGTCAGGCAGGTTGCCGGTGATATTTTGCCAGGATTCGCCGCCGTCAAGTGAACGAAAAACATTGCCGCGCCCCACGAACGGGGAGGTCGCGGCGTAGACTGTGTTCACCCGAATTTCAGACGCCGCCATCGCCATGATTGGATTTCCGTCGAGCTCTTCACCGTTATTCATGATCTCCCAGAAATCGCCGAGATTGGCGGATTTATAAACGTGACTGCCGCCTGCGTAAATCGTCCGGTTATCCACGGGACTCAGTATGAACGGCGCAATAAAATTAATCACGCCTCGGCGATCCGGCGTGATTTCGATCAAGCTTTGCGCGGCAAGATCGAGGCGGAACAAAGTGAGCCATTGCAAAGATGTGAAAATTTGATTCGGATCGTCATGGTTTAGCGCCGTCCAGCCGCCGTCACCGCCGGAGACGAAGAGCCAATCGTCGTTGCCGGTAAAGAGAATTGAGCCGTTGTCCTGCAAGCCGCCAAAAGCCAGCAATGAATCATTTGGAGAAGAGGTGAAACCGTTGTAAAACTGCGTCGTTTGTAGTCCGCCGCTGCACCATTCAACGGTGACGCCGCCGTCGGTCGTGCGCCAAACCCCGCCGTCATTGGCGAAGTAAACGATGTTGGGATTGCTTTCAACAAAGGCGACGTCGTGGTTGTCAGCGTGCGTCGGCGGGAGGAAATTGGCTGTTGCGCCGCCGTCCGAAGATTTGCTGAGAAACGTTCCGCCAAGATAAAGCTCGTCCGGGTTTTCAGGATGCACCCCAATGTAGTGCGAGTACCAACCCTGCCACTGTGAATAATCGAAAGCGGAGACAAGGTTCCAGGATGCGCCTGCGTCTTCGGATTTGAGCAGCCACGTTTTGTAGCTCGAAGGGATCAAGCGCCCGTCGTTGTTGCCGAGCCCGGCGTAAATAATGTCGGGATCGGATTTTGACATGCCGAGCATGGCCTTGCCCTGAAACTCCTGCGGTTCCGCGCCAATGTCTGCTTTTGCCCAAGTTTCGCCGCCGTTGATTGTGCGGTACAAGCCGCGCCCCGGACTGCCCATGCCGCCGCAAGCAACGACGATAATTGCCGGATTTTCGAGATGTATCACGAGATCGGTGGCCATAACGACATCTAAGCTTTGCGCCCAGGTTTGGCCTTCATCGCGAGAGACGAAGACGCCCTCAGTCGTGGCCGCCCATACGTTGTTGCGATTTTGTGGGTCAACTTTGATTTTCTGTACGCCGGTGTGCTGGTCTTGCGACCAATCGAGACTTTTTTCCCACGTCGCGCCCCCGTCGGTCGATTTTAAAATGCCGATTCCGTAGCTGCCGCGCGTGCGCCGGTCGCTGACGCCGGGGTGCGACGCGGGGTGGCCGTAGACTTCGCCCGTCCCCAAAAATATAAGGTCAGAATCATGCGGTGAAATAGCAATATCCGCAACGGCGAGAACGGGGAAGCCGGTCGGAACATATTCCCAAGCGTTTGAGCCGACGCCTGCTTTTTCCGTCTTCCACAAGCCGCCGCTTGCTGAACCAGCAAAAATTATGTCTGGATTTTCAGGATGGATCGCAAGGGCGAGCGTTCTGCCGCCGATGTTTTTCGGGCCAAGCGCCCGCCAGTTTCCAACTGAATTTTTGCTTTTTGACTTCGCCGACTGCTGCGCTCGCATTTTGCGAAAACCGTCCGCAATCCCTGTTTTGGGGATCGCGGCGTTTGGGTAGCTTCTAACGGCCGTCAATTGGTCCAATGCGCGTCTGGCGCCGGAGAGTTGCTCGCCGTTTCGCAAGTATTGGGGCGGCTTTTCATGTGTCGCCGTGCTCAGTCCAAGCAAAACGAGAATGGAAAGGAATAGTTTTTGGGCGTTCATAGATTCGTGTCAAAGTTTAGCGTCAATATATCGGCTTGGCCTTCAAAGCCAATCGCTTTCCATCTAACGCGCGTTTTCGCCGTGATGATCCGTTTCATTTCGTCATATGATGAATCATCTTGCATTTCATCAAAATTGATTTTCTCCATAATTCGCCAAAGCGCGTATATAAAGATTGAAGTTGCGTTAAAGGCGCTGCACTGAAGCATGATTGTTCACATGTTTTATGATGCAGCGCTTTCGTTTTTTAGGGAACCTCACGCCTGAAAATCGCGTTTGACCGGGCGTGTTGAGAGCGAGTTTTCACTTGCCTTTTCAGCATTAATTCTTTACCATAGCCAACTTTTTCAGGGACTTACAGGCGCCCAACCAATCACGGAGTTCATTATCGGTTTTTGCTACAAGTTCACATTTTAAACTGCTTGTTTTCTAAGCGCAGAACTGTAGAATTCGATCGAACCTTGTTCACTGGATAATGAACAACTCCATCTTCTTAAACTCCAAGTTCTCTTTGCATAATTTTATAAACGCCTCGCGCTGCGTTGCGCTGTTGGTTCTTCTCGGGTTTATAAAACCTGCTTGGGCCCAAATCGGCAACAAGGTTACCGCGAATAACGGCGCAGGTCTACAAATCGTCGTTCCTGACCCGCGAGCAAGCCTTCTCACGGAAGCTGAACTCGGCTATCAAGGGTTGACAGCAGAAGGTCTGGCCGGGTTTCTGGGTAAAAGAGGCTTTCGCAATTGGGTGCACAAAGTATCGGTCGATTCAACAGGCCAGTTTGTTGTTGCGAACGAGACTTTCATGGGTAACCACGTTCGCCCGATGCGCATCGTGACGCTGCAAGAATACCGCGACTTTTTCACTGAGTACACCCTGCAAAAAGCTTGGCGGGAAGGGGTCACAAGAAATTTCAGCGCAGCAGCCCGCAGACGAAGCGGCTCAGGAGGGCTGAACATTGAGCTGCCGGTAGAAATCAAAAACCAGGCGTTCCAAAGGATTTTTGGCGGCGATAAAGTCGGCCTGAACGTGCAAGGGGAAATTCGCATTGACGGCGGTTTTCGCAACGAAAATCGCAGTGAGCAGCGCACCTCGCTGGCGCAAGGGTCGAACACCAATTTTAAAATGAACCAGCAGCAGCGGTTTACAGTGACTGGTAAGATTGGTGAAAAAGTAACCGTCAACGTGGATCAGGACTCCGAGCGTCAGCTCGAATTTGAAAATAATATCAAGCTCAACTACAAAGGCTTCGAAGACGAAGTTATCCAAAGCATCGAAGCCGGGAGCGTCTCGCTCTCGCTGCCTGGAACGCGTTTCGTCACCTTTGGCGGCAAAAGCGCCGGGCTTTTCGGGCTGAAAATGGACGCCCAGCTTGGCGACCTGCAATTCACCACGATTGCCAGTCAGGAAAAGGGCGAAAGCGAGCGCCTGACTGTGGACGCAGGCTCAACGAGCAATACTGATCTCATCCCCGACCATCGATACAAAAGAAACACCTACTTTTTTCTCGATTATTCTTACCGTGAAAATTGGCGCGATTACCGTTTTGAATGGCAGCACCAAAGCTCGGTGCCGGATATTCGGGATATTGTCGTTTATATCTCCACCCCGGGCGCCCAGCGCACCGGCGAGACATTTGACGGTATTGCTTCACCGGATCCGATCAACGACAACGGCGAGGGAAATACGCGCGAATTCTACAAAGGCGTTTTTCGCCGTTTAGAGCCGGACGTCGATTATACGCTGTTCCCGATTCTGGGGTATTTGCGGATGCGCACGCCGGTCAATCAGGGAGACGTGCTGGCGGTGGCTTATCGCGACGCCGCCGGGGGCGGGGACGGGGACGTCAATTACAATCCAACCAGCGGCGAACCGATTCGGCTAAAGTTGATTAAGGCGCAGCAGCCCTTGCCGACGTTTATCACCTGGAATTTGGAATGGAAAAACGTCTATGATCTCGGCGGCACGCGCTTGACTGAAGACGGTCTGGAAATCAGAATTTTACTCAATGCCGTCGGTTCGCAGACCGCTCAGGAAAGCAAAGGCCCAAAAACATATCTCGAAATTTTTGGGATTGATATCCGCGACAATGTGACTGGCGACCCGCAGCCTGACGGGAAAATCGAGCTTGAGGGAATCGTCAACCTTGAGCGCGGCGAATTGATTTTACCTTTTTTACGACCTTTTGCGCGAGACACGGTTCGGGTTAATAATCAGAATGTTTTGACCTCGCATTTTGACGATGATATTCCCGCTTACACTGATCTGGAAAGAATTTACACCAGCACTTTGCAGACTGAAATCAGCGAAGCCTCGAAGTTTTCGATTGAGGTGACCTCTTCCAGCGCGAGTTCGACCTACCAGCTTGGTTTTAACGTCATCGAGAACTCCGAAGAAGTCCGTTTGAACGGGCGAGAACTTGTGCGCGGTGCGGATTATACGATCGATTATTGGTCTGGAACGCTGACGATTTTGAACGAGGAAGCCAAAGGGCAGAACGCAGGACTCGATATTACCTACGAGCGCAATCAGCTTTTTCAATTGCAGAAAAAGACGATTCTCGGAACCAACGCACGCTATCAAATCAACCAGAATTCTTTCGTTGGCGCGACCTTTCTCTACTTGAACGAACGAACGTTAGATCAAAAAATTCGCGTCGGCAGCGGGCCGATCCGAAACATGATCTGGGACGTCAACACGGCGCTTAATTTTACGCCGAATTTCCTGACACGAGCCGTCGACGCCCTGCCCTTCATTGATGCGACGCAGCCTTCGAGCTTGAAATTTGAAGGTGAAATTGCGCAAATTCTTCCGAACCCCAACACATTGAATAATAAAGACACCGGTGATAACGACGGCGTCGCTTACATCGATGATTTTGAAGGCGGCAAGCGTACGACGCCTCTTGGCATTCAGCGGAAGGGCTGGACGTTGGCTTCCGTTCCGGTTCAGTACCAGTTAGGTTCCAGCCGTCAAGATCCGCTTTACGGCCAGAGCGTGCAAAATATGGGAGAGCTTTACTGGTTCAATCCGTTTGGCGGCGTGCCGATTCGCTCGATCTATCCAAATCAGGAAGTGACGGCGCAAACGGCGCAGGTGACCGATATTCTGACCATGGTTTTTAAGCCGAAGAACGGGCAACCTGACTCTTGGGGCGGCATTATGCGCGGCTTATCTTCCGGTTTTTTTGACCAGACGGAAAGCAAGTTTATTGAAGTTATGGTGCGCGGCGACAAGGGCGTGGTGCATGTCGATCTCGGCCAAGTCTCCGAAGACGTCATTCCAAACGACGAATACGACACTGAAGATTTTGCGCTCAACGGCTTTCGAAACGGCAATCTCGATCTCGATTTGGAGTTGGATGACGGCACAATTGTCAATGAAGATCGGGGCCTGGATCAAATGGCGGACAATGATCCAAGAGCCATCGCGGCGGGCGGCGATTTCTGGGACATTAACAATGACGGCGTGAAGCAAGACTGGGAGCCGTTTAGCAATGATAACTGGCGGTACGACGACCGTTCGGTGGAAACGCGGAATTTCTACAATTTTATCAACGGCACGGAAAACAGCTCGAATGACGGCATTCGCTTGCCGGATTCGGAAGACTTGAACGGCAACAGAACGACTGATTTCGTCAACAACTATTTCGAATACACTTTTGACCTCGCCAGTTTTGAAGATGAGCAGCGCTATGTTCGCGGCGGCGAAAACGGCTGGCGCTTGTTTCGCATTCCACTGTTTGATTTTATGGAAAAAGTCGGCGATCCTCGGCTGAACTCGATTGAATATGCGAGAATCTGGATTGACGGGGTCGCCAATGAAGATTCAGTCGTCATTTCGATTGCGGACATAAGTCTGGTCGGCAGCGAATGGCAAGAGACGGATCGCGAAGATACGCGCTTGGCCGTGACTGTGCTCAATACGCATGAAAACGCCGAAGTTTACATCCAGCCGCCTGGCGTCAGCGGCGTCATCGATCGAATTACCCAGGCGCGTGCGAGAGAGCAAGCGTTGGTTTTACAAGTCAACGATCTTGAGCCTGGCGGCCAGGTTACGGCGAGAAAGTCGTTTTTTACGCCGCAGGACTATATTCACTACAAGCGGATGCGGATGTTTGTTCACGCCATTGACCGTTCGCCGGACAAGCGCCATATTCAACCAACCTCAGAACAAGAAGCGGTAGATGAAGACACGACCAAGAGCGACATGGTGTTCTTTCTGCGTTTTGGTTCGAATGAAGACGATTATTACGAATTTCGCGAATTGGTTTTCGGCGGCGAGAGCTCAGACAGTCTGGCGTGGGACGGCAAAAATGAAATGGACATCGATCTTGCGCAGTTGACCAATCTGAAATTCGACTCGGCATACGTCGCCTACATCGATTCCCTCGGCACGCCGAGCGCCCCGGAGTTTTTTGAATACCAGGCCAACCCGACGCAATGGTATCGCATCAAGGGACGGCCTTCAATTACCAACATTCGCCTGCTGACGCTTGGCGTCGAGCACTTGCGCAATGAGCGCAACGGCCACACGGATTTCGACAATTTCAACGGCGAAGTCTGGCTCAATGAGTTGCGCCTTTCGCAGGTTGAGAAAGAAAAAGGCATTGCCATGCGCGCACGCATGGATTTGTCGCTGTCCGATTTTATCAAGGTCAACGCCGAGGTCAATCGCCGGGACGCGGATTTTCACAACGTGCAGGAACGGTTTAACCGCAACCAGGACAATCGTCGTGATTATTCGGTGAACGGCAGCATGAGCCTGGACAAATTTTTCCCTTCGAGTTGGGGACTTTCTATTCCGGTGACTGTAAATTATGCGGAAACGCGTTCTACGCCCAAACGTTTTCCCGGTCAGGATATTTTAATCACGGAAGCGACGCCGTTAGAGCAAATTCAGTTGGCGCAAACGTTAGGGACGAAGCAAGGCTTTAGCGTTTCGGCGAGCAAAAGAACGAAATCAAAAAACTTCTTTATTCGGAACACTGTCGACAACATTCGCGCCAGCCTGAGCCACTCCCGCGACGAGCGATCCAGCGAAAACATCAAAGAGGCGAACAGCGAAAACTGGAGCGGAAATGTTGACTACAGTCTCAATTTTGGCCGCAACAATTACTTCAAGCCGTTTACGTTTTTAAAGAGCATTCCTCTCATCAAAAACGCGGCGAATACGCGATTCTACTACACGCCAAGTTCTTTTAGCGGCAAGTTGCAGGGTAATTCAGCGAAATCGTTCCAGGAAACGCGGCAGGGCGCCGTTACCAACAGCGACACCTATTTTCTTACGCGCAGCTACAATTTGAATCACAAGGTTTTCGACAATCTCACCGCAAGTTTGGCCAAAACCTGGAAAGGCGATTTCCGCGAACGTCAGTGGCAGGGATTGTTCAGCGGCGAATTTCAAGACAGCGACAAATCTCAAAATTTTAAAGTCGATTATTCGCCGCAAATCGTTAGCTGGATTCAAAACAAATTTGGCTACACTTCGAGCTTCAGATACCGTAACAACATTGCTCAGCCGGAGCGCGGCAGAGACGTCGGCGCAAATACCAACATCAACGCGAACATGACGGTCCGCGTCTCCCAGCTTTTTAAAAAAGGGCGCACGACGCGCAGCAGTGCGGGGACGGCGCGTCGTCGGAGGAACACGCCAAGGCGGCGGACGAGCGAACCGGGTCAGCAGGCTGGAGAAGAAGAGAAAAAGGAAGAAAAAAAGAAAGGCGGCGGATTTGGCCCGGGCTCGATTTTCAAGTTCGTCAAAAACAAACTTGGCGATATCAACGATATCCGCATCACCTACCAGGACGGAAATAATTACACCAACAGCGGTCTCGATTCTCTCGGCGCCATCGACAGAAATTACATTTTCGGATTCTCCACGAATCCTGGAATCGGCCTTGTTGACACGACGTTGACCGGGATTCTTTCAACTGAGGCGCGCAATAAAACACTTAGATTCGACACGGGCTGGCAGCTTTCTCGCGGCATCGATCTCAAGGTGGCTTATACTCGCGACGAGCAAAACAATCTGACCAGTCGGCGATCCGGCAGTTTCTCCAAATCGGCCATACAAATCGGTGACGGCGACCCGATTCCCTTTCCCGAAATCACTCTAAGCGTTAGCGGGCTGGAAAAATTGATTCCCATTTTCAAGCCGGTCGCCAAAAGCATGACGGTCAGCAGCAATCTTTCCGGCAAAAACACCATCGCGTGGGAAGACACGATTATCAACCAGCAAAAACAGGATTTTTCCTTTAGTTTCCGCCCGCTCATCCGCGTCAGCATGAACTGGAAAAACGGCATGGTGACGAACGTGCAAATCAACAAAACAACCGGATTTAACAACCGATTGAATCCGATTTACGAAGACGATATTTTTATGCGCATCGCCATCGCGTCCGGTCAACGCCAACGCCAGCAAGATATTCAATTTACAACAACTTACAGCAAGCGCTCCGGCTTTAAAATTCCACTGCCATTCTTGAGCAAGAAAAAGCTGAATAACAGCATCGATTTTTCAGTGAATTTTAACATGAACAAAACCGTGACCGAACAAAACGTCAGCGGCGAAGAGAACAAGTACGTCGTTTCGCAGGAGACGTCGCGCTGGACGTTTAAGCCGAGCGTAACCTACAGCTTTAGCAACCGCGTTAAAGGCGGGACGTTCTTCGAAGTGGGGAAAACGTCATCCACAATTGCCGGAGACGTGTCCATCAAGGAATTCGGGATCAACGTGAACATCAGCATTCGCGGGAATTAGGCGCTTAAATTGAAGCCGGGTTTCTCGTTGCATTCTCTCTTGGCCTGCCGCATTTTAATTCAACTCTCAAAAACACAATCATGAACTGGGTCGATGAGTATGGTTTGATCGGTCTGTTTGTCGGCGCATTCCTCGCGGCGACTATTTTGCCAATGAGTTCGGAAGCGCTGCTTTTTGGCGCTTTAGAATTGGATTTTAAGCCAAGCCGTGCGCTCTTTTGGGCGTCGCTGGGCAATTGCCTGGGAGTGGTGCTCAACTATTTTCTCGGCGCACTTATGCGAGAAAAATATCTGCAGCGGTTTGAGAAAAGACGCGTTTTTCTGTGGCTGAAAAAATATGGCTGGTCTGCGCTACTGCTTTCCTGGGCGCCTTTCGTCGGCGATCCGATCACGATTTTAGCCGGCGCTTTTCGCATCCCGTTCGCTGTTTTCGTTCTCGTTGCTTTGCCTTTGAGGGTTTTGCGCTATTTGTTACTGATTTGGCCGTTCTTGTAGATTTATTCGGAGGGAGAAGTATGTCGAAGTTCAGTTCACGTTTTTTTACCGGCTTGGCTTTCGGGTTGCTTTGCAGCACGATGCTTATCGCACAAGATTTGGTGATTACCAACGCCAGCGTTATCGACGGCGTGGACGGCAAAGTCCAGCGCGGACGAACCGTCGTCGTTTCGGGCGGCAAAATCGATAAAGTCGAATCGGGCGAATTCATTGCGCCGGAAGGCGTGGAAACCATCGATTTGCGCGGGCGTTATCTTCTGCCCGGATTTATTGATTGCCACGTTCATATTCGCGGATTTGCCGCCGCAAAACGCGCTTTGCATTCAGGCGTCACCACGGCGCGGAGCATGGGCGTGTCGCATTTTGTCGATGTGGGGTTGCGTGATTTGGCGAAAGCGGGAAAAATTGAATCGCCGGAGATTTTTGCGGCGGGTTACCACGTTCGTCCGCAAGTCGCCGATGATTTTTTCATCAATCATCCTGAGCATGCCGGTTTGCTCGAGTCGAAGGCCAAGGGCGCAGCGGCGATGCGCACGCTGGCGCAGGCGATGATTTCACACGGCGTGAATTGGATCAAAACCAATGCGACGGAGCGCGCCGGTCTGCCGCACACCGATCCAAGAAAACCGTTTTATACGGAAAGCGAGCTGCGGGCGCTGGTTGAAGAAGCCGCCAAATCCGGCGTTCCGGTGGCGGCGCACGCACACGGCGAAGAAGGCGGTTATTCAGCAGTCGCGGCAGGCGTCAAAAGCATTGAGCACGGGACGTACCTCAACGAAGAGACTTTGAAGCTCATGGTAGAAAAAGACACTTTTCTCGTGCCCACCATCGCCGTCGTTTCCGATTTAACCATGCCCGGCGGCGATTACGACAACCCATTGCTCGAAGTGCGCGGACGCCACATGCTTCCTCGCATCCGTTTGACCGCTTCCAACGCGCACGAACTGGGCGTTAAAATCGCGGCGGCGACTGACACGGGTTACGGCCCGGAAAGCACGTTGCGCATGTCTTTGGAGCTTGAAGAAATGGTACGCATCGGCATGACGCCGTTTGAAGCGATCCAGACGGCGACGGTGAATGCGGCGGAGCTTCTCGGCATTGAAAAACAAACCGGCCGCCTCGCTGCAGGTTTTGACGCTGATTTGGTCGCTTGCGAGCGTAATCCACTGGAAGATATTGGCGCTTTGCATGATCTTTTGCTGGTTGTGAATAACGGTGAAGTTGCGGTGAATCGGGCGAGTTTTTCGCCTTAACTTTCCGGGAACAAACGAAGAACTCTTTGATAAAAACCCGTCAATTCCTTATCATTGACGTTTTCCAAATCGGAACATTAATTAGCTGATGTTATGCGACTGGCCAATGATATGGCATTTGACTAAAAGCTTTGTTCTACGCGTCATTCCTGCGGAAGCAGGAATGACCGTGAAAAACGATTTTGGGGGTCAAACAGCTTTATTTTCAATTGCAACACTCGACTCAGCCGGAAACCAATCTACGGCATGCGTTATTGGCAAGCGCGTAACATGAGTTAAGTAACTCAACAAGGACGAAGAATTTCAGGAGATCGCAGCATGATTGACGGCGTTGAGATTAAGGAATTGACAACGTTTCCAGACGAACGAGGCTTTTTCAGAGAAATCGTTCGCGTGACGGACGGCTTTTTTGGCGAGGGATTCGGCCAATTCAGCCACTCGATGATGTACCCAGGCGTGGCAAAAGCCTGGCACATTCACAAAACGCAAGTTGACTGGTGGTACGTGCCGATCGGCAATTTGCGTCTTGGGCTGAAAGATATGCGGAAGGATTCGCCGACGCATGGCGAACTGCAGGAAATCCTGCTCGGCGAAAGTTATCCGGCCAAGGTTGTCAAAATTCCGCCGGGCGTTGCGCACGGCTGCAAAGTTTTGGGCGGCGTCACGCATCTTTTTTATATCACGAGCATTACCTACGATCCCGAGGAAGAAGGACGGATTCCGCACGACGATCCGGAAATTGGGTATGATTGGCTGAAGTCGCAGGAAATCACATAGATTCAACATAACCGCCGCTTTTCAAAACAGCGGCGGAGTTTTAGGGAGGTCGGATGAATTTTGGCATTGAAGGCAAAACCGCACTGGTCGTGGCGGCGAGCAAGGGACTCGGATTCGCGGCGGCTAACGAATTGGCGGCGGAAGGCGTAAATCTCGCGATTTGCAGCCGCGACCAAGCGCGAGTTGATGAAGCGGCGCAAAAAATTCAATCGCGGCATGGCAATAAGGTTTTCGCCTCGGTTGCGGACGTCCGGGAAATGGACGACGTTGAGCGTCTCGTCAATGACGTGCGGCAAAAGTTTGGCGGAATCGATATTCTTGTCACCAATGCGGGCGGGCCGCCCGCCGGTTTTTTCGACGACCTTGATGATGAAGGTTGGCAAAACGGCTTCGATTTGACGATGATGAGCGCGGTGCGTTTTATTCGTCAGGTTCTGCCCGGCATGAAGGAGAACGGGTGGGGAAGAATTATCAATATTTTGAGCATTTCGGTCAAACAGCCCATCCCCGGTTTGCTGATCTCCAACGCCATCCGTCCCGGCCTGGTTGGTTTTGCAAAGTCTTTGGCGGATGAAGTCGCAACGCAGGGAATCACGGTAAACAACGTCTGCCCCGGCTGGACGAGCACCGAACGCGTCGGTGAAATCCTTGAGGCGCGCGCGCAGAAGAGCGGCCAAGCGACGGACGAAATTGAAGCCGAGATCGTCGGCGACGTGCCAATGAAGCGCATGGGCCGTCCGGAAGAACTCGCCGCGCTGATTGCATTTTTGAGTTCCGATAGAGCAAGCTACATCACTGGAACGACGATCCAGGTTGACGGCGGTGCGCATCACGGCTTGATGTAGCTGCTGCGAAATTCGTTCAACCTTACTCAAACCATTCATTGATCCACACGCGACTCCACACCCTTTCTGTTGACAAGCTCCGCTATAATTCTATTTTTTGAGAAACACAAAATTCCGTAATAATTCTTGCCTGAAGACGGGGTTGAAAGCATGGCGCTAAGGTCAGCGGCGTATCGTCTGTACGAAATCCTCACCACCGAATCACATTTAAAGGCGAAGCTTTTTTCAAAGGCGAGCAAAGAAGAAATTCAAAATATCATCAGGCAAGGGGGCGATTTAGAGCGGGAAGAGGCGATCAACGAAGTGGAAACGAAGCTTGAAAGTCAGACGCCGCGAATCCGCAAACCGTCTCAGACGATCTCATCCTGGATCAATATCATTTCTAAACTCATAAATCATAAGGAGAACGTAAATGAGTAACCTGACAAACGCCATTAAAGCCATTGGTGAAGAAATCAAAGATTTGTCTGAATTGAGAGTGCAAACAGTTTCTGGAGACGTGACCGCCGTCTTGCAAACCAAAAGCTTGGAAAATTTGGAAGCATTGCTCAAGCCCGACGGAGACGATGCAGCAAACGCGAACCTTAAGCTGGTGCTCGATACGACAATAAAGTTCGACGGCGACTCGCTCAATTTTATCGACACGGACTTGGCGACGGACCAGGTGGTCACGATTCACAAAGAAGCCGTCGCAGCCGGTTTGCGGCACAGGCAGGGATTGGTTGAAATGTTCAAAGGCTTGATAAAATGAGCGGGACTTTGCCTGCCTATCCGGACAATCTCGGCGATCCAAATACCTGGCGGTCGGCGGATGCTTTGGAACAGTACGCAAAATTTGATCAGCTTCTCTCAGCTGCTGAAACGCCGGTCAATGGCGATCTGCCGCTAATGGAAGCCTTGCCGGACAGCCCGGAAGCTTCTGAAAACATGCCGTTTAACCGTCGAGGGCAGGTTATCGCTGAGCGCCTTTGGCTTCTGGGTTACCTTGAAGCGGCTGACAAAAAAGAGGCGCGTGCGGCGTTCAAAGACAATCGCGGCGCCGTTCTGGACGCCGTTGAATTGTTTCAAAAAGAGATGAAGTTAAAAGTCGACAGGTGGCCGGGCGTGCTGACTTGGAACGCCTTGCACAATCTCGTCAGCTTCGAATGCGACGAGTTGGACAAGGAATGGCTGAAAGCGCCGGAAAAATTCCGTGCGATTTTGCGCGCCGCCCAATGCCGATTGTTTGTTCTTGGCTTAAGTTCGAGAAGGCCTGGCAAGGATTTTCAAGGCGTCGAGCTCGAAGCCTTGCGCAAGTTTTTGCTTATCGCCATGGCGTTGGGAGCGATTGAAACGCCGGAGTCGGAAATACGCGCATTCTTAAGAAACGCTCGTCCGAATGAAAAATATCTGTCGTTGCTGCTGGATCAGGATCGCCTTATCGCTGCCGCCGCGAAAGCCAACAAAGTAAAAAACGGAAAACGATTTTTTAGCTACAGACCAATTTTTGAGAGTTGGTCTCACAAGCAGGAGGTTCGCGCCTTCCTCATACGCCTGACCCAAATCGAGTTTTGGCTAATGGGATACGAAATCAATCTGCTAAGAAAATATTCTTACCCTCTTCACGGGTTTGACAGAAGCGGTGAAATCTCGCGCTCAAAAGAGTTGAAAAAATGCCTGGAAGACTTCGCAAAGCTCTCCGGCAAATCGAAGAATAAGTGGAATAAGAAGCTGACGCCCGGCTTTTTTATTGCGCTGCATGAAGCGGCGGAGGCGGAAGAAGATGAGAGTTCACGAGAAGAGTTGGAAAACAGGCTGACCGATCAAGCCCAGCTCGAAAACGCCTTGCAGAAAGGCCGCAAGCTGCACCTGCGCATTTGGGACGGCGTCAAGCGCGTTCTGCGATGGATCGGCAGACTTTTTCGTAAAGCCGTCGACTCGATTTTGGATTTGGCGCAAAACATCGCCCGTTTCTTTTTCAATTGTGTACAGCGCGCTTTTGATGTGGTCAAGAAAGCCGTGAAAGTGATTGTCAAAGCTTTTGCAACGCTGGATGGATCGGTTCTTAAAAACGAAGAAAAAACAGCTTTTGTGAAAGTATCGATTGACGGCGACGTCGTTGTTGGCTATTCAACAAGAGCGGACTTGAAATCCGGGGACAGACTTGTCGCGTTCTTGCGCCTTGACGCCGAGCGTTTTTGCCTCGCGGCTCGGCTCTGCGCTTTGATTTTGTCAGCACTTCTAAACAGCGCGTTCGCTAAATGGGCGTCGCTAGCCAAAACGCTGTTTTCAAACCTGAGGGTGTGCCTTCGAATTATGGGGAGAATCTACAAATTGGAAAGAGAGATGGCTATGCTTGAGAAAAATTGAGAATGCCGACGCTTCGGCAAGGCGGATCATTGAAACGCCGGATCATCGCCTGTACTATTTTTCTTAGTTTTCACAGATAACGAAATTACCATCGATTACAGCCCACGAAAAGTATAGACGTCATCCAAGCCATTGCCATGAGCTTTCTTCGAAAATTGCCTTCGTTCGCCACTATTTTGGTGATGAGCCTGCCCGCCTTAGCGCAAAACCAATTTGACATTATCATCCGAAACGGCCGGGTTCTCGACGGCTCCGGAAATCCGTGGTTCCGGGGAGATATAGCCGTTCAAGGAGATCGGATTGTTGCAATCGGCGATTTACACGACGTAAAAGGTCAGCGCGAAATCGACGCCAATGATCTCTACATTGCGCCCGGTTTTATAGACAGCCATTCACACGCTGCAGACGGATTGGCTTCACCTGATCGCAGCCGCGCTCATGGTCTGCTGACACAAGGCGTAACAACTGTTTTCATTAATCCCGACGGCGGCGGCCCGGTTGATTTGGCCGAACAACAAAAGGATTTGCTAAAAGACGGCTTGGGCGTAAACGCCGCCCAGCTTGTTCCTCATGGCGGCGTCCGACGACAGGTGCTGGGCATGGCGAATCGTCTCGCGAATCCTGATGAGCTTGAGAGCATGAAAGCGCTCGTTCGCCAAGGCATGCTGGACGGCGGCTTTGGGCTTTCAAGCGGGCCTTTTTACGCGCCTGGGAGCTATTCAGACACAGCGGAACTCGTCGCTCTCGCCAAAATCGCGGCACAGTTTGGCGGCGCTTATACAAGCCATATTCGCGATGAGTCGAATTACACGATCGGCGTCGTTGCCGCGGTGGATGAGGTTATCCAAATTTCGCGCGAAGCAAACCTTCCAGGCGTGATCACCCATATTAAAACGTTAGGCCCTCCTGTTTGGGGCTTTTCTCAGGCGCTTGTACGGCGAATCGAACGTGCGCGAGATGAGGGATTGCAAATTTATGCGGATCAATATCCTTATACTGCTTCGGCAACCAGCCTCGCGGCTGCGTTGCTGCCTCGCTGGGCGCAAGCGGGAGGGCGCGACTCCCTGACGGCGCGGCTGCAAAATCAAAATGCTTTGCGTGAAATTCTGGCTGCGATGAAGGAAAACCTTGCTCGTCGCGGTGGTCCGGATCGCATTCAATTTCGCTATTTTGCCGAAGACCAGTCTGTGGAAGGACGGCTTTTGAGCGAAGTCGCTGCTGAACGCAAAATGACGCCAATAGAAACTGCTGTGAAAATGTTTCAACAAGGCGAGCCTGGCATTGTCTCATTCAATATGCATGACGATGACGTCCGTACTCTTATGACGCAGCCGTGGATGATGACCTCGTCGGACGGCAGGCAGCCAAAATGGGGCGTCGGTTCGCCGCACCCGCGTGCGTTTGGCGCGTTTCCGCGAAAGATCAGGAAGTACGTTGTCGAAGAAGGCGTCGTCAGTCTGGCCGCCGCGATTCGCAGCATGACGAGCCTGCCGGCGCAAGTTTTCCGTTTGGCTGATCGCGGCGTTCTGCGTTCAGGCGCTTTTGCGGACATTGTAGTTTTTGACTTGGAACGATTGCGCGACCGCGCCACTTTTACCGAACCGTACCAATTGTCGGAAGGCGTCGTGCATGTTTTTGTCAACGGGCGCGCCGCGATGCTGGACGAAGAATTTACCGGTGAATTGGCGGGCAGAACGCTCAAACTTCATAAGAAAAGATCTGATTGATGGCGCTTCTTACGCTCACAATTGTTGCTGTAACAGTCTACATTTCGTGGCAGGGATTTAAAAACCCCGGCATTATGGAAAGATGCGTGTTTTCCACCGAACGCATTTTTCGCGAGAAAGAATACAGCCGTCTTTTGACAAGCGGCTTCGTTCATGCTGACTGGCTGCATCTGTTTTTTAACATGTTCAGTTTGTTCGTCTTCGGCGAAGCGATTGAAAAAAGCGGCGGCGCGGGTTGGTTCTTGCTGGGCGTGATTTATTTTTCGAGCATTTTGGGCGGCAGCCTGCTCGCGCTCTACCTGCATCGCCATTACGAATACCGTGCGCTTGGCGCTTCCGGCGGCGTTTGCGGGGTGATTTTCGCCGCCATTTTTCTTCATCCGGGCATGAGTATTTACCTTTTCCCGCTGCCTATCCCGATTCCCGCCAGCATTTACGCCATTCTTTTCATCGCCGGGTCGTTTTGGGCAATGCGTCGACAAGTCGGCAATATCGGCCACGATTCTCATCTCGGCGGCGCGATTGTCGGGCTTGCCGTGACGACGCTTTTTCACCCTGGAATCATCGTCGCCAGCCCGGGATTGTACGCCCTCATTATGGGCGGCTCTATTGCGATTCTTATTTATTTGTACAAAAAGCCGCTCTACCTCAGCGGAGAAAAGCCTGCCAGGTCTCAGCGCAAGGTGACGGATGCACAAAATTTTGAGGCTTTGCAAAAGAGGATGCGCCTAACCAAAAGCGCTGAAGAAAAGGAACGACAAGAGGAAGAACTGCTGAACAAAATCCTGGACAAGATCAATAGCAGCGGGATGGAAAGCCTGACGTCGCGAGAGAAAAAGCAACTTCAGGACATTTCAAATCGACGAAGGAATAAAGAAAATTCGTGAAGACTCTTTCGCAACCTGAGACTGTTGTAGAAGTTATTGAAGCTGGCGAAAAAGGCCGGAATTGTCATGCAGGAAGCATATTTTTTGATCCGACCCTTGAATTTTTGAGCATGGTCTGTAACGAGCGATAACAAAGATTTTGCTTCGCCGGCCCTTGGCTTTTCAGAGTGACAAAACGAGGCCTTTCGACGGCTCAAAAATGCAGTTTACAAAAAAGCGTCAAGGAGCGAAGCGCCTCTTTATTTTTTGGCGTAGTTCACCACAAAAAAATCGCGTATCACTTTTTTCTGACGCAGGTTGTTGCCTTCGATTTCCGCCTCACTCTTGCTGGAAAACTTACCCACGTGAATGCGATAGTAACGGCTTCTCCCCGATGGATTGACAAGATAGGCTTCCTGACCTTCCTTGTTCAAGCGAGCGACTTCTTGTTGCGCACGCCCGGCGCTTTTCAGAGCGCTGACTTGTAAGGCAAACTTTGCTTCCGGCTCAGGCGTCGGGGCGACGACTTTTGCGGCTTGCTCCACCGGCGTTTCCCGCCTCTCTGGAATTGCGAAATACATGATCAATAAGAAGGCCGCCGCGCCTCCGGCATAGTAAACGTATTTTCGGTTCCGCAAGATGACGTCCCAAATATACAGCCCTTGCTGACGGATAAAGTATCCGCCCCGCGCCAATTTCGCCGCCAGCCGCTTTTCTTCTCGCTCTTTCTGTTCAACCTTCCATTGTTCGATTTCGCGTACGTCGAAATGTTCGATGGCGCTCGCGAGTCTTGCAATCACAGGAGCGTCGCCGTGCACGGCTTTGAGCTCAACAAACGTGTGATAGATTTGCTCCGATAGAGCGGAGCTTGTAGTCTCGCCGCTGCGTTCGAAGGCGCGAAAATAGAGCCAGGCTGCAAAAACGTCTTTTCGCCGCTGCTTCAAAGTTCGCTCCAGGTTCAAAGCCAAAATTTCATCGACGGCGGCGTTGTTTTCCGCGCTCAAACTTTGCGTGTAGAAATATTCCGCACGGTAATGACGCTGCCGATCTACAAGATATTTTTGGGTCATAAACGCAATAATTGCATCGTCTTGCGGACGATGTTCATGCAGCGTTTCGGCAAGATCGACAAGTGCGGAAGTCAAGGCCGGCTGCTGGAGCAAGTAAAATTTTAGCGTTTCAAAAGCTTCGTCTTGTCGAATATTTGCGTGAAGGCAGGTCAAGAGGCGGGCGCGGAATAAAGGTTCGTCGACTTTGCCGCGATAGAGCGGAAAAAATCGGCGCAGCAAGACTTTTTCTAACTCTTTTTTTCCTGTCTCTTATACACATCTGACGCTGCCGACGAGCTTCTTGGTG